>JAQGID010000139.1 GCA_028291405.1 Rhodospirillales bacterium
CGGCGGCGAAGAAGCTCCCGGCAAAGCGCCGCGCCGCTGGCGGGGGCGCCGATTGGAAGGAATTTTGATCGGGTCGCAAGGCGGGCGCCGAACAGGCGCCTGCCATTGAGCAATACCCCACGCGCTCCCTCGGTAGATGGCGACGTCAGTGCAGCACGAGTTCAAATTCACCAATGCCGATTTCGCGTTCATCGCAGCGACGATCGGCGAGCACACCGGAATTACACTTGGGTCGCATAAGCGCGACCTCGTCTACGGTCGCCTCGCGCGCCGGCTGCGGGCGCTCGATCTACAGAGCTTCCGGGAATATTGCGAGCTGCTGAAAGGGCCCGACGGAGCCGCCGAAATCGGTCTGCTGGTCAATGCCATCACCACCAATATGACCTCGTTCTTCCGCGAGGCGCATCACTTCGACCATCTGCGGGATTTTCTCGCTGCGCGCATGACGGAACGGCGCGGCGTCGCGCGCTCGCGGCTGCGCATCTGGTCGGCCGGCTGCTCATCCGGCGAGGAGCCCTACTCGATCGCGATGACATTGCGCGAGGCATGCAACGATCATCTCCCGGGCTGGGACGCGAAGATCCTCGCGACCGATATCGACACCAACGTGCTCGCGACCGCCGAGACCGGGATCTATCCCGAGGACCGCATCTCGCCGGTTCCGCCGGCCTATCGCGCGCGGTACGTCGCGCCGAGCTCTGACCGCACGATCGCTGTCGCCGACAGCCTGCGCTCGCTGATTTCGTTCAAGCCGCTGAACCTGCTCGAGGATTGGCCGATGAGCGGGCCGTTCGACGTGATCTTCTGCCGCAACGTCGTGATCTATTTTGACAAGCCGACCCAGTGCCGGTTGTTCGACCGCTTCGCCGATATGCTGAGCGACGGCGGGCTTCTCTATGTCGGACACTCCGAAAGCCTCTTCCGGGTCTGCGACCGCTTCGCCGCTGCCGGGCGCACCGTCTATCGGAAAATCGCGTGATGCGTGTCGCACGCCGCGCCGCCCTTGCCGCCGCCGATCCGCCGCGCCGCCGCTACTACGATCCGGTGTTTCACGCGATGGCGGTCAAGGTCCTGCCCGGCGATCTCTACGTCACCGATGCGGTCGACGAGATGCTCGTCACGATCCTCGGCTCGTGCGTCGCCGCCTGCATCCGCGATCCGAATTCCGGAATCGGCGGGATGAACCATTTCATGCTGCCGTCCAGCATCGACGGCAAATGGGGAAAGGCACCGTCGCTCCTGCGGTATGGCAATTTTGCGATGGACCGCCTGATCGACGATATCGTCGCGCGTGGCGGGCATCGCGACGATCTCGAGGTGAAGGTCTTCGGCGGCGCGGTCGGCGCCACGGCCACCGGCAGTCGGGTCGGAGACGATAACGCGACCTTCATCGAGGCCTATCTGGCGCGCCTGAAGCTTCCGGCTATGGTCCAACTGTTGCGCTGCGCCGAGCCGCTGCGCGTGCATTATTTTCCGCTGACCGGCCGTGCCCTCGTGCTCAAGCTGCAGGACATTCCGATCGACGAGGCGGTACGGACGGACCCCTACGACCGCAAGGCACTCGCCGCGCTCTCGAAGGGGCGTGTCGAGCGGCTGCCATGAACGCGACGACGGAGCATGGCCGTGAGGTACGCGTGCTCGTCGTCGACGATTCCGCGCTGATGCGGCAGCTGATCGCCGAGGCGCTGTCGTCGGATTCCAGTCTGCGAGTCGTCGGCACGGCTGCGGACGCCTTCATCGCTCGTCGCAAGATCAAGGATCTCGCACCCGACGTCATTACTCTCGACGTCGAGATGCCGGATATGAACGGTCTCGACTTCCTGCGCAAGATCATGACGCTGCGGCCGATGCCGGTCATCATGGTCTCGACGCTGACCCGGCGCGGCGCGGAAACGACGCTGGAGGCGCTGGCGCTCGGTGCCGTCGACGTCGTTGCCAAGCCGAGCCAAATCTCGCGCGATTCCGTGGCCGTGCCGGACATCGCGCGGTTTCGAGGCGAGCTCGTCGACAAGGTCAAGGCGGCGGCGACGGCGCAGCTCGCCGCGCGCGGCCAGCGCACCACATCGCCCAGCGCCGCCGTACCGCGAAGCGGCCCGCCGACCTCCGGCATCGTCGCCATCGGTGCCTCGACCGGCGGGGTCCAGGCGCTCAAGGACATCATCGTCGAGCTGCCGCGTCATTGCCCCCCGATCATCGTCACCCAGCACATGCCGGAATACTTCACCGCGACGTTCGCGGCGCGACTCGACCGCGAATGCACCGTTTCCGTCGTCGAGGCCAAGGACGGGATGGCGATCGTGCCGGGGCAGGTCTGCATCGCCGAGGGCGACCACCATCTGGAGCTGGCGCGGTCCGGCAACCGCTACGTCTGCCGCCTGAGCGAAGGGCCGCTGGTCTCCGGTCATCGCCCATCGGTCGACGTGCTGTTTCGCTCGGTCGCCGAAGTCGTTGGACCGGACGCGCTCGGCATCATCCTGACCGGCATGGGGCGTGACGGCGCTGCGGGGCTCGGTGCGATGCGCGCCGCCGGCGCCCGCACGATTGGTCAGAACGAGGCGAGCTGCGTCGTCTACGGCATGCCCAAGGCGGCGCGCGAGAGCGGCGCCGTCGAGGTCGAGATGGCGCTGGATCACATCGCCGGTGAAATCATGAGCGGTCGGCGCAGCCGGCGCGCAGCGACAGGATGAAGGCGACCCCATGATGTTCCGACGTTCACGCGCCACCATGCCGACCGAGGCACCGGCTCCCGCCGCTCATGATCCCGCCGGGATGAGCGACCCCGTCGCGGCTGCGCCGGCGATCGTGCCGCAAAGCGACCCGATGCTGGGACGATGGTTGGCCTTCGCGCAGACGCAGTGCCAAGTGCTCGGCGCGCTCGGCGCGGAGGTCGGCGGCGCATCCGACATCGTCGAGCATCACGCCGGCGAACTCAGCGCGCAATTCCGCACGCTGGCGACGAGCGCCAGTCGGCAGAGCGCGCAGCTGCTCACCATCGCGGGACTCGCGAACGCCGTCGAAAGCAACGGCGAGCGGCTGCCGCTCAGCGAGATCGTCGGTCTGCTGGACGAAACGCTCGGCGAGGTGGTCGGCAAGACCAAGCGGCTGTCGGAGCACGCCGCCGGCATGGCTTCCGCGCTCGACGAGGTCAGCGATCATGTCGGTCAGGTCGCGGCGAGCATCGGCAGCATCGACGCGATCAACCGGCAGCTGAATCTTCTCGCACTCAATGCGACGATCGAAGCGGCACGAGCCGGCGACGCCGGCCGCGGCTTCTCGGTCGTCGCGAATGAGGTCCGCATGCTGTCGAAGTCGACGAACGAGCTGGCCGGCGCGATGCGTGGCAGGATCGATGCGGCGACCGGCGGGATCGCTGGCAGCCGCAAAATCCTTGAAGAGGCTGCGACGATCGATATCGCCGAAAATCTCCGGACGAAGGATCGGCTGGATGGACTCTTTGCCTCGCTGTTGCGGCGCAACGACGACGTCGAGACAATCGTCGCAGCAGTGTCGGCGGATGCAAAGTCGATCGCCGACGGTATCTCCCGGATCATCACCGGCATACAGTTCCAGGACCGAACCAAGCAGCGTCTGGAACATGTCATCGATACGCTGAAGGTGCTCGAGGCCGCCCTGCAGGAACTGCAAGGCGAGACGCGCAGCGTTCTGCCGCCGGGTCAGCCGGAGATCGCCGGCGATACGGCATGGCTCGAATCGCTGCTCGGCCGCTTCACGCTCGGCGAGGTGCGTGCCCGCTTCGTCGAACGCATGCTGCACGGCGGGCCTGACGCGGGCGGCGCCGCGGTGGCGGACGAGCGGGCGAACGTCAGCGGCGGCGACATCGAGCTGTTCTGAAGCAAATCCTGCCGCCGTGCCGAACGTGGGGACCCCGCCGGCATGAACGTCTGCTGCGCATCGGCGGCGGCCGAATCAGGCCGCTGCCGAGCCGGGTCTATTCTGCAGCGACCGGGCGCAGCTCGCCGGCGCGAGCGGCGTTGCGGAGCCGGGCTTGGTTCAGCTGGTGGATCGCGAAACAGACGATTGCGCCGGCGATGTACGGCACAGCCGCCCAGAGATAGAGCTGCTGCACGGGCAAGGCGACGAACAGCGCACCCAGCATCGGGCCGACGATCGAACCCAGACGACCGATCCCGAGCTCCCAGCCCGAGCCGTTGGCACGTAGCGAGGTCGGGTAGACCAGCGCCCCGGCGACGTTGATGCCGGACTGGATGCCCAGCACGCAAAATCCGGCAAGGAACGCCGCGATCAGCAGGCTCGGAACGGAGCCGACCAGGAAACCGATCGAGCCGACCACCGGGACCGCGATCACGAACAGCACGGCGATGGCGAAGAAGCGGCGCCGGTCGATCCAGCGGCACAAGAGCAGCGCGCCGACGGTTCCGCCGACCTGCATCGCCGCGCCGGCGAGCGCCGCCGTCGCGGGTGGCAGCTTGGCCGCCACGAGCAGTGTCGGCATCCAGCTCGCCAGGAAGAAATAGCCCATCAGGTTGAGAGCGAACAGCAGCCAGAGCAGCGGCGTGATCAGGGCAAGTCCGTCGCGAAAGAGATAGGCCGGGTTGAATCCAGCGAATTGCCGCTCGTCCTCGATGACGAATTTGGCGCCTGCAGGTACCGTCAGCCCGGGGTTCATCGCCGACAGCACTGCCACCAGCCGCGCGCGGTGGCTCTCGTGCAGGGCCATATACTTGATCGATTCCGGCAGTCCGATCATTGCCGCCAACGCGACGACGATCGGCACGATGCCGCCGATGAGGAAAAGGATCTGCCAGCCGTAGTGCGGCACCAGCGTTGCGGTAACGAAGCCGGGGATCGCGCCGCCGAGCGGGACGCAGCCGACCGCGACGATGGCCAATGTCGCGCGCATGCGGCTTGGGGCGGATTCGGCATTGATCGCGACGATGTTCGGGATAATGCCACCGATGCCGAGGCCGGCGAACAGCCTTAGCCAGGTCATTTCCTGGAGGTTGGTAGCCCACGCGGCGACGAGGGTGAAGAAGCCGAATAGCAGCAGCGCCGCGATCAGCGCCGGCTTGCGGCCGTAGCGGTCGCCGACCCAACCGAAGATCGCCGAGCCGAACAGGATGCCGACAAGGCTGGCGCTGAGCACCGGCCCCATGTCGGCCGGGTTGACGTGCCAGGTCCTGATCAGTTCAGGGGCGGCGAAGGCGATCGCTCCGATGTCGTAGCCGTCGATGAAGACGATGAACAGCGACCAGACGATCAGCTTGATATGGAAAGAGGTCACCCCGCGCTGATCGAGCAACCGCGAAACCTCGACGACCGGTGTGGTATTCATCGCATCTCCTCCCAGAGACCCTTCGGTCCGATCGGGTGACGTGCAACGCCGCCATTTTTTCCCGACCCTTACGGACGACGTTATCCCGGCGCAACTGACCCGGCAAGTCGCGAACGCGCGACCGAACGACGCGGTGGGCGGCGCTGCGGGGATTTTTTGCGTTGCAACACGTTCGCTGCGAGGACATCAAATCGATCAGAGAGGGCATAATGAACTCGCCGCCCGGACCGTCCTTGCGCAAACGCGTGATACGTCGCCTCGACAGCTTGGCGGGGGAGATCAACAGCTGCCTGATTGTTGCGGCGATTGGCCTCGCCTGTGTCGATCTCGTCGGCTACGCGGCGGAATTCAGCCAGTCGCGTTTTACGGACGCCTACGCGACTCCGTGGGGAGGCGCGGTCGATGCCATCGGTACGGCGCCGATCCTCGGCGCCGGGTCGTTCTCCCAATAGCTCGCGCGGAAGCTCGGCGCCGCGCCGCGGCTTACCGCGTCGCCGCGGCCGGATGCAGCATCAGCTTCTGGACCCGCCAGTTCAGGATCTCGGCGACGAACAGCACATTCTCGGATGGGCAGGCGATGCCGTGGATCCAGCCGAAGGTTTTCGGCTGCTTGCCGGATCTGCCAAGATAGCCCAGCACCTTGCCATCGAGGCTCAGCTTGTAGATACGGCCGGGGAACGCGTCGGCGGTGTAGAGCACCTGATGCGGTCCGGGTGTGATGCAGACGGCCCAGGGCGCTCCCGGCTGGAAGAGCGGCGCCGCGGTCTTGATGTCGGCGGGCTTGTTGCCGATCGCCATGCGTGCGTCGGCCGGCACCGGCAGGTCGATGGTGATCTGGCGCAGGAACTTGCCGTCGCCGTCGAACACCTGGATGCGGCGGTTGCTGCGGTCGGCGACATAGAGATTGCCCTGCGCGTCCGAAGCGATGCCGTGCACGGTGTTGAATTGACCGGGCTCGCTGCCGCGATCGCCCCAGGATTTGATCCAGTCGCCGTTCTTGTCGACCTTGGCGACGCGCGAGTTGACGTAGCCGTCGCTGATATAGGCGTTGTCGGCGACGTCCCAGGCGATGTCGGTCGGCTGGCGGAACATGCCATCGACGGCCGGCAGCGGCGGGTTGGGATGCTTGAGCGGCCCGGTGCCCTCGTCCGAGGCCTCCTGCTTGCGGCCGAAGACCATCTCGACGCGGCCGGCCGGGTTGAACTTGACGATCATGTCCGAGCCCTTGTCGACAGCCCAGATATTGTCGTGCCGGTCGATCCGCACGGCATGCGCGAAGGACCAGGCGTAGAGGTTCTTTCCGATCTCGCGGATGTACTTGCCGTCGGGACCGAACTCGAGAATCTGCGAGGCGGTCTCGGCGAAAGCCGGGCCGAGACTGCCGCCGCCGCGCGAGGAGACGAAGACATGGCCCCTGGAGTCGACCGCGACGCCGGCAGCCTCGCCCATATGCATGTCGGCCGGCAGCTTGAGGAAGTTCGGGTTGCTGTCGAACGCGATTTCCTGCTGCGCCATCGCGGGCCCGCTCAGCAGGGCGAGAACTCCCAGGAGCCAATATCTCACGGCGCTATCCTCCCTGTATGGTGCGGGTGACGTTGATCGCCGTCCGCTAGAACCATCTTACCACTATTACGGGTAATGTCTCGGTCATCGGTTCCCGCCGATAAAGTCACGTTTGGTGGCGCAGGGCGGACGCGCCGCCTATCATGCGTCGCCGCATCGGGCAAAAAATCTGTGCCGGCGATGTCGATTCTGCCGCGCCCGGTTCGACTTAAGGACGGCGAATGACGCCGGCTAAGGACAGGAGGTGACGATGCAGTATCTCTTGCTGATTTACGAGAACGAGGCTGAAGGGGCGGCGCGCGACGCCGCGGCCATGAGCGCGATGATGAGCGAATACGGCGCCTTCACGCAGTCGATCGTCCAGAGCGGCAACTTCAAGGCGGGGGACGCGCTGCAGAAGACGTCGACGGCCACGACGGTGCGGGTGCGCGGCGGCAAGACGCTCACCACCGATGGGCCCTTCGCCGAAACGCGCGAGCAGCTCGGCGGTTATTACCTGATCGAAGCGAAGGATCTCGATGAGGCGATCGGCATCGCCGAGCGCGTACCGAGCGCGAAGACGGGCTCGATCGAAGTGCGGCCGATCTTTGTCTACGGCTGAGAAGCTCGCGACGAAGGGCAGGGTGCGGACAGGCGACATCGAGCGCCTGTTTCGCGACGAGGCGGGCCGCGTCCTCGCGACGCTGATCCGCCTCGTCGGCGATTTCGATCTCGCCGAGGATGCCCTGCAGGAGTCCTTCAAGGCGGCAATCGAGCAATGGCCGGCGACCGGTATCCCGGCGAACCCCCGCGCCTTCCTGGTCAGCGTCGGGCGCAACAAGGCGATCGACCGGCTACGCCGCGGCATCTTGTTCCGGGCCAAGCAGCGGGATCTCGAGATCGAAGCGGCGATCTCGGCGCAGATCGCGCCGACCGACGACGAGGACACCGTCTTCGGCGACGACATACTGCGGCTGATCTTCACGTGCTGCCATCCGGCCTTCAATATCGAGGCGCAGGTCGCGCTCACCTTGCGCGCGGTATGCGGATTGTCGACCGAGGCGGTCGCGCGCGCCTTCCTAGTCGGCGAGGAGACGATGGCGCAGCGGCTGGTGCGCGCCAAGAAGAAGATCCGCGCCGCGAAGATCCCCTACGCGACGCCGGGTCCGGCGATGCTCGAAGAGCGGATCGACGGCGTGCTGGCGGCGATCTACCTCGTCTTTAGCGAGGGCTATGCCGGGACTTCCGGCGCCTCGCTGATGCGCGAGGACCTGGCGCTGGAGGCGATCCGGCTCGCCCGGCTGCTCGATGCGTTGATGCCGCGGATGCCGGCGGTCGCGGGATTGCTCGCTTTGATGCTGCTGCACCACGCGCGCCGTGCGGCGCGGACGACCGCAGACGGCGATATCGTCCTCCTCGAGGATCAGGACCGCGGCCTCTGGGACCAGGCGGCGATCGCCGAAGGGCTGGCGCTCGTCGACCGCGCGCTGCGGGTCCCGGGACGGCCGGGCGCCTATGCGGTGCAGGCGGCGATCGCGGCTCTGCATGCCCGGGCGAGGCACCATGCGGCGACCGACTGGCCGCAGATCGTCGGCCTCTATGAGGTTCTGCTGCGGCTCTATCCCTCGCCGGTCGTCGAGCTCAACCATGCGGCCGCGGTCGCGATGGTCGACGGACCGGCCCGCGCGCTCGCCCTGGTCGATGCGCTCGACGCCCGCCGCACGCTGGCCGGCTACCATCTCGTCCCGGCGGTGCGCGCCGATCTCCTGCGCCGGCTCGGACGGCGCGACGAGGCCGTCGCTGCCTATCGCGCCGCGATTGCAATCGCCAAGCTCGCGCCGGAGCGCCGTTTGCTCGCCAAGCGCATCGCCGAGCTCGGCTGAGTCGTCACACGCCCACGACACCGCCGTCGACGCGTCTCGCCGGCGAAAGTGCGGGCCTTCCTGGATTTTGTCATTCGTCAGGTCGCGATCACTTCCCGCTGATCGTGCCACTTGCGTAGTGGAAGCCGCACCGTCCTTTGTCTATCATAGCGGGAACGAAAACGCACGGCATGGGAGGAAGAATGGCGAATACACCGGGATCGTCGTCCGCCGGATCGGCGGTCATCGCGCGGCTCGACGCCGTCGTCGATGACTTCGCCCGGCGCGTCCGCTTTTTCCACGAGGACATGACGCCGGGCCGGGCTCGCATGTTCGTCCTGCAGCATCGCCAGAACACGCGGCAGCGTAACTCCGTGCTCAAGCTGCGCGTCGCGGCGAATTGCCCGGATTGGGAGACCCGCCTCAACATCATCCGCGCCTGCAGCGAGGAGGTCATCGCCGACCACGAGCACGGCGGCGGGCGCGCCCATTGGCAGGTCCTGGAGCAGCTCGGCACGCGCATCGGCCTGACGCTCGACGAAATGCGTGCCGCCCGACCGATCGACTCGACGGCACTGGCGTGGTGCGCCTGGGAAGGGCTGATGAGCAACCGTCACTGGCTCGAAGGCATCGTCGCCAATACCTGCGCTGAACGCGTCAACGTTCCCGGCTACGGCGGCGGGATCATCGGCGAGCGCGGCTGGTTCGGCATGGAGCGGCTGCGCTGGGGCAAGCTCTTCGGCCTCGACGACGATGCGCTCGAATTCTTCGAGCTGCACGAGGAAGCCGACATCGCACACTCGAACATGGGCTGGAACGCGGTCGCCCGCTTCGCCGTCGAGCAGCGCATGGAAGACGCCGTCGTCGAGGCCTGCCGGATGAACCTCGTCGTCTGGGAGCATTATCTCAACGGCATTGCTGCCGCCGGCGACGCGCTCGGACACGGCCGCGCTTTGTGAACGGCGAGGGGCGGGCTGCTCGCGGAATGATATGAGAGCGCCGTGACGGCCGTCACGCAGCGATCGCGTCTTCAACTCGAGCCGATCGTGACCGGCGCCGCCGTCGCGGCGCTGGTCGTGCTCATCGTACTACCGCTGGGATTCCTGCTGTGGGGCAGCGTCGCCAACGATTCCGGCTTCACCCTCGGGTATTTCGTCCGGGCCCTGTCGCAGCGGCTCTATCTCCAGGCGCTGACCAACTCGCTGATCCTCGGCTGCTGGACGGCACTGCTCAGCGTCGCGATCGGCGTGCCGCTCGCCTGGGTGGTGAGCCGCACCGACCTGCCTGGCAAGAGTTTCGTGCGGCTGACCGCGAGCATGGCCTATCTGTCGCCGCCCTTCCTCATCGCGATCGCCTACGTCAATCTGTTCAGCCCGAACGCCGGGCTGGTCAATGCTTTCGTCCGCGACGTGCTGGGCTATCCGGCGCTGACTTTCAACGTCTTCTCGATGGCCGGGCTCGTGCTGGTGACGGTGCCGCACACCTTTCCCTTCGTCTATATCCTGGCGGTCGGGGCGCTTCAATCGGTCGACGCCTCCTACGAGGAGTCGGCGCAAATCCTCGGCGCCGGCACGCTGCGAACCGCGTTCGCAATCACTTTGCCGCTGGTCGCGCCGGCGATCCTCAGCGGCACGCTGATCGCCTTCGTCAACGCCATCGCGCTGTTCGGCTCGCAGGCGATCATCGGCATGCCGGGCCGCGTCTTCACTCTGCCGACGCGGATCTACGCGCTCTTCACCTACCCGCCGCAATACGGTCTCGCCTCGGCCCTGTCGCTGATCTTCGTCGCGATAACCGTAACGGCGCTCTACCTGCAGAGGGCATATCTGGCGAAGCGCTCCTACGTCACCCTCGGCGGCAAGGGCGTGCGGCCACGTCTCGTCGAATTGGGCGGGCTACGCTGGCTGCTGCTCGGCTTCTGCATCCTGGTGTTCGTCGTCACAATCCTGCTGCCCTATGCGACGCTGGTCGCCGTCTCGTTCAGCAAATCCTGGGGCCTGGCGTTCTGGCAGAATTTGACGCTCGCCAACTACCGCTTCGTGCTCTTCGACTACGACGTGACGCAGCGCGCCATCCTCAACAGCCTGTTCCTCGCGGCGGCGGCGGCGAGCATTGCCGTCGCGATCGGCGCCATCGTCGCCTGGATCGACCTGCGCACGACGATGATCGGCAGGCGCTTCCTTGACTACGTCTCGCTGGTGCCGCTCGGCCTGCCGGGAATCGTCATGGCGGTGGCGCTGATCCAATTCTGGCTCGCCATGCCGGTCGCGCTTTACGGCACGCTGACGATCCTGCTGCTCGCCTATGTCGCGCGCTACATCCCATTGGGCGTGCGCAGCGCCGGCGCCTCGCTGCGCCAGATCGACCGCTCGCTCGAGGAGAGCGCCCGGATCCTCGGCGCCTCTTGGGGCTTCACGATGCGCGAGATCACCCTGCCGCTGATCCGGCCGGGGCTCTTCGCCGGCTGGATGCTGGTCTTCGTCCCGGCGATCCAGGAGCTCAGCGCCTCGATCCTGCTCTTCAGCTCGAGCTCGATCACCCTCGCCGTCGCGATCTATAATCTTCACGAGACCGGCCATCTCGAGCCGGTCGCGGCGCTGGCGCTGCTCAACATGGCGATCATCGGCGCGGCGATCCTGCTCGCGAGCCGACTCGGTCGCGCGCGCCATGGCGTGCAGGAAGGGGTGACCTCCTAGATGGCGGCGATCAGCATCAACGGCCTGAGCAAGCGCTATGGCATGGGAAAGACGGTTCTCGCGGCGGTCAAAGATTTCTCGATCGAGATCGCCGACGGCGAGTTCGTGACGCTGCTCGGGCCGTCCGGCTGCGGCAAGAGCACGACCTTGCGTCTCGTCGCCGGCTACGTCAGGCCCGACGGCGGCAGCATCCGGGTCGGCGACCGGCTCCTGTCGTCGCCCGATTCAGTGGTCCCGCCCGAGGCGCGCGGCATGGGCATGGTCTTCCAGAACTACGCCGTCTGGCCGCACAAGAGCGTCGCCGAGAATGTCGTCTTTGGCCTGCGCGTCCAGAAGGTCTCGCGCGGCGAGGCGCAACGGCGCGTCGAACGCATCCTCGACATCGTCGGCCTTGCCGGCCTCGGCGGTCGCTTTCCCAACGAGCTCTCGGGCGGCCAGCAGCAGCGCGTCGCGCTGGCCCGCAGCCTCGTCGTCGAGCCGACGATCCTGCTGCTCGACGAGCCGCTGTCGAATCTCGACGCCAAGCTGCGCGAGCATATGCGCGCCGAGCTGAAGGCGCTGCAGCGGCGCACCGGCATCACCTTCGTCTATGTGACGCACGATCAGGCGGAGGCGCTGGCGCTCTCCGACCGCATCGCCGTCATGCACCGTGGCGTGCTGCAGCAATACGGTGCGCCGCGCGAGATCTACGCCAAGCCGGCCAACCGGATCGTCGCCGATTTCATGGGGCTGGTGAATCTGCTGCCGGCGACCATCGCGGCGGTGAACGGCGGCAGCGCGCGCGTCGCCGCGAGCGGTTTCCATCTCGACCTCGCGCTGCCGCCGGGATTGGCGGCCGGGGACGCCGCCGAGATCGCGATCCGGCCGGAGAGCATCCGCTTCGTCGCGCCCGGCGGTTCCGCCGGTGTGGCGGCGCAGGTCGCCGAGCAGACCTATCTCGGCAATCTCAGCGAATATCGATTGGTCCTCGCCGGCGGCGAGACGCTGCGGGTCCAGGCGCCCGCGGCGGCGGATCATCCGGTCGGCGCCACCGTCGCGATCGCCGTCGACGCGGCGCAATGTAACCTCTTCCCAAAAGCCGCCCCGGACTCCCGAAACCCGAATCTCCATCAAGGACAAGCGACATGACTGCAGGACACGACCAGGTGAAAGGCCAGGAACATTGGACGAGCAAGGGCGACGTTCGCCTCTTCTTGTGGGAGAAGGCCGCGCCGAAACCCGCCGGTACGGTGCTCTTCGTCCACGGCTCGTCGATGGCGTCGCAGCCGACCTTCGACCTGCAGATCCCCGGTCGCCCGTCCGTGATGGACTGGTTCGTCCGGCGCGGCTTCTCGACCTGGTGCGTCGACATGGAGGGCTATGGCCGCTCGAGCAAGCATCGCGACATCAACAGCGACATCGCGAACGGCGCCGACGACCTCGCCGCCGCGAGCGACTACATCATCAAGACGCGCGGCGCCGGCCCGTTCCTGGTCTACGGCATCTCGTCCGGCGCCTTGCGCGCGGCCGCCTTTGCCGAGCGCCACCCGGAGCGCGTCAAGCGTCTCGCCCTCGACGCCTTCGTTTGGACCGGCGAGGGCAGCCCGACGCTGGAAGACCGGAAAAAGCGTCTGCCCGAGTATCGCGCCAAGAACCGCCGCCCCATCGACCGCGCCTTCGTCCACAGCATCTTCGCGCGCGACCATGCCGGCACCGCCGACGACAGCGTCGTCGAGGCCTTCGCCGATGCCATCCTCGCGCTCGACGATTCGATGCCGACCGGGACCTATGTCGACATGTGCTCGCGCCTGCCGCTGGTCGACCCGGCGAAGATCACCGTGCCGACCATCGTGATGCGCGGCGAGTACGACGGCATCGCCGGCTTCGACGATCTGCTGGCGTTCTTCAAGGCGCTGCCCAATGCCGACAAGCAATTCGCCGTGATGCCCGGCATCGCGCACGCGTCGTTCCAGCAGAAGAACTACGAGCTCGTCTACCATATCCTGCACGCGTTCTTCACACAGCCGGAGCCGATCTACCGCGGGCATTGATGATCCTGGCTCGCTACCTATCCCGTCATGGCCGGGCTTGACGACTGAGACAAAGTGGTGGGGAGGAAAAAATGAGAGAGGTCGACCGTAGCAAGATTCTCCTGGGTGTCCTGGCTACCGCAATCTTCGTCCTCTTCCCCCTGATCGCCACAGCCGCCGACTTCGCCCCCGATCCCGTCGACATGCCGGCCGCAAAGCGAGAGGGCGGCGTCAGCTGGTACACCTCGACGCCGATCGAGGCGGCGCAGACGATCGCCAAGCTCTTCGAGCAGGCAAGCGGCATCAAGGTCCAGCTCTTCCGCTCCGGCGGCTCGGCCGTGATGAGCCGCTTCATGCAGGAGCGCCAGGCGCGGCGCGTCGCCGCCGATCTGCTGACGACCTCCGATCCGGCGGCCTCGGCGGTGCTGGCGCGCGAGGGCGCCTTCGTCCCCTTCAAGCCGCGCAATTTCGACAAGGTTCCGGATACGGCGAAGGATCGCGACGGGTTCTACGTGGCGCAGCGCCTGAACATGCTCGGCATCTTCGTGCGCGGCGACAAGGTGGCGGCGGACCAGCGGCCGAAGACGTGGAGCGATCTGACCGACGCGAGATACAAGGGCCAGCTCGTCATGCCCGATCCATCCTTCACCTCCCTGCAGCTGATCGCGGTCGGGACGCTGTCGCGCAAGCTCGGCTGGGGCTTTTACGAGAAGCTTCGTGCCAACGACATTATGATCGTGCAGGGGCACGAACAGGTCGAGGACATGCTGAAGCGCGGCGAGCGGCTGGTCGCTGCGGAGGGGCTGGATTCCTATGCCGTCGACGACCGCAAGGCGGGGCATGACATCGTGACGATCTATCCCAGCGAGGGCGCCTTCGCCATCGCCTCGCCGACCGCGATCGTCAAGGGCTCGCCCAGCCCGAACGCCGCCAAGGCGCTCGCCGAGTTCATGCTGAGCGATGCCGTTCAGCAGATGTTCCCGGCCGCCGGCTTCTACGGCGCGCGCATCGATCTGCCGCCGCCTGCCGGGAGTCCCGCCCTTGCCGATCTGGCGTTGCTGCCGGTCGACTACGCCGACATCGAGAAGCGCACCGGCGACATCAAGTCGCGCTTCAATGAGATTTTCCAATAGGACTGCCCGGATTGGCGAGATCTTACCCGCATGCTCGGCGGAGGGATTTCGCGCTGCAACCGTTTGTTGAGGAGCGACCCCTCGACTACCGGAGTATGTCCGTGCGAAAGACCCTATTGATCGCCCTACTCGCGCTTTCGTCCGTCAGCCTTGCCGGCTGCATCTGGGAGGATCGTGATCATGGCCGCGGCTACGAGCGCCACGACGACAGGCATGATCGTTTTCGTGATGACGATCGCGATCGGCACTGAGGGTGCGATGATGGGGAGCGCTGTCGCTCCCCATCATCGGATCGGATCGTTTGCCCTTCGGCGGGGCGAGGTCAGCCGGCGTCGGCGGGCCGCGTCTTCTGTGCGTCGGCGCTGCGCAGCTCGGCGGTGAGATCGCCGATCTTCTTCTGCAGCGCCTCGCGCATCTCGGGCGACAGCCGCGGCTTGGCAAGAAGGGCGCGGCACTCCGCGAGCGTCTGAAGCGTCGCGTTGCGTCCGGTCGGGCGGGTCGGGAATTTGGTCAGCGGCTCGCGCATCTACAGTCCTTCGATCGAATATGAGCCAGGCGGCTCCAGGGTCACCCGATTATTCTTAGCGTGACGGCGTTCAACCGTCCATCGAGGCCCGCCTTTATCTCGTATTGGATGTCCTGGCCGGCCGCCAGCGACTTGTAGCCGGCGAGCTCGACGGCGAGGCGGCGCACCAGCACGTCGGTACCGCCATCCGACGGCTCGATATAGCCATGGCCCATGACCGGGTTGAACCACTGGACCTTGCCGGTCCGCATCGCCTGAACCTGGTCTCTCGGCATCGATCGTCCTCGCTGGCAAGATGGGACGACAGCCATCCTGGCGCGGAATCGTACCGCGACCACAGCCGCCGTGTCGTCATGCCGTCTTATAGGCCGGTTGGCGGCTTTAAACGAGCAGTAAATCCTCGGGCGCGGGAAAATCCCCTCTAATCCTCATTAAACGCTGGAAAACAATTGCGTTTGCGTGTTTTGTCTTTGACTTCAACTTGGAAGGAGTGATGCAGCATGGCTAAGGGGCAGATGCGATCCAACCGCGAGGTCAAGAAGCCCAAGAAAGAGGGCGCTGGCAAGGCTAAGATGGCCACTGGATCGGCCTTCGCGGAGCCTTCGAAAAGTCCGGCGAAGTCGCCTTCGAAGAAGAAATAGACGGCGAGAAGCCGCCTAGAAGAACGCGACGGCGCTCATCAGCATATCGATCCTGATGCCGTCGCGGGACAGCGGCAGGACGAGGGCCTCGTGGTTCACCGCGCGGCCTTCCGGGGTGAAAAAGCGGTGCACGATCGCCTGCGGAATCCGGCTCGCGACGACGGCCTGGAAATGCGTCTCGATGATCTCGCGAGTTGCGACATCGGGATTGGCTGCCAGCGGCTTGCCGGTCAGCTCGTAGCCGAGGCGTTGCGCGACATTCGTCGCGTGCAGGCGATAGCGGAACCGAAGCGGGTCGTACTGCACGTCGACGAGCGACAGATTGCCCAGGATATATTTGAGTTCGAGCGGATCGAAATCGGGGCGCGCGGGCAACTTCCGTCCGCGGCGCCGGGCATCCCAGTCGGCGTAGAGCCGTCGCAGCGTTGGAGACTCGATCTCGATCACGACCAATGTGCACCTTTTTGCGTCCGAGAAGATCGGTCCAAATGATTGAGGTCGCGTTAATCGGCATCCTATCACAGCAACCTAAGGTTGTAAAACCCATACGCGCCGTTTGACGGTGGCGCCGCTGGGCGGCGAAAGCTTATCCTCGCTGAATGCGGGAGGACCTTTGCGGAACATGGCGCCGATGGAAGCTCGAACGAATTCTGTGCCCGGCGGCTGGGAGCCGGGCGATCTGACGCGCGTCCCCTTCGCGCTCTATTCCGATCCGGCGGTCTACGCGCGCGAGCAGGAGGCGCTGTTCCGCGGCCCGATCTGGCACTATCTCGGCCTCGAGGCCGAAGTCCCGAATCCCGGCGATTGGCGGACGACGCAGATCGGCGACGCGCCGATCGTCTTGGCGCGCGCCCTCGACGGCTCGCTCAACGCCTTCGAGAACCGCTGCGCCCACCGCGGCTCGCTGCTCTGCCTCGCACCCTGCGGCAATTCCAAGACCCTGACCTGCGTCTATCACGCCTGGGGTTACGACCTTAAAGGCAATCTGACGGGCGTCGCCTTCCGCCGCGGCGTTCAGGGCAAAGGCGGCATGCCGGCGGATTTCGACATGAAGGCGCATGGGCTGCGCAAGCTGCGCGTCGCCAGCATCGCCGGCATCGTCTTCGCGACCTATTCCGCGGCGGCGCCGTCGCTCGATGACTATCTCGGGCCGGCGATCGCGCAGCGCATCCGCCGCGTCATGAAAGGACCGCCGAAGGTGCTGGGCTATTACACCCAGACGCTGCCGAACAACTGGAAGCTCTATATCGAGAACGTCAAGGATTCCTACCACGCGAGCCTGCTGCATCTGTTCTTCACGACGTTCGAGCTCAATCGCCTGTCGCAGCCCGGCGGCATCATCGTCGACTCGAGCGGCGGCCATCACGTCAGCTACTCGATGATCGAGGCCGCGACCGGAGAGACCGAATACGCCGGCGCCGGACTTCGCTCGGATCGCCAGGGATACCGGCTCGCCGATCCCTCGATGCTGATGGGCAAGGACGAGTTCGGCGACGGCGTTACTTTGCAGATCCTGACGGTCTTTCCGACTTTCGTGCTGCAGCAGATCCAGAACAGCCTCGCGCTGCGTCGCATCGTTCCGACCGGCACCGGCGAGACGGCGCTGCACTGGACCTATTTCGGCTTCGCCGACGACGACGAGGAGATGGAGCTGCTGCGTCTCAAGCAGGCCAATCTCATCGGCCCCGGCGGCTATATCTCGATGGAGGACGGTGCCGTCGGCGGCTTCGTCCAGCGTGCCATCGGCGGTGCGGCGGATGACGTCTCCGTCCTGATGATGGGCGGCCACGAGGCTGAGTCGCAGGACACGCGTGCCACGGAATCCTCGATACGCGGCTTCTGGAAGGCCTATCGCGCGCTGATGGGGCTGTGACGATGGCCGAGGACGATCGCCGCCGGCATTTCGAGATCGAGCAGCTGCTCGCGCGCTATGCGCATTGCTTGGACGACGACCGGCTCGAGGAGTGGCCGAAGTTCTTCGCCGAGACATGCACCTACAAGATCACCTCGGCCGAAAACCAGCGGTGCAATTTGCCGGTCGGGCTGTTCTTCGCGAATACCCGCGGCATGCTGGAGGATCGCGTCTCGGCGCTGCGCGAGGCGAATATCTACGAGCCGCAGCGCTATCGCCATTTCATCGCGCAGATCGTCATCCTCGAGTGCGACGACGCCGTCGCCCGCGTCCAATCGAGCTTCCAGATCGTCCGTATCATGCAGGACGGCAGGACGATGCTCTTCGCCACCGGCTGCTACCTCGACCGCATCGCGATCGGCGCCGCGCCGTTCCTCTTCGAGGAGCGGATCGTCGTCTGCGACAGCGACCGCATCGATACGCTCCTCGCCATCCCCTTCTGAGGGCGATTCGCGAACGGCGCCTTGGCATTGCCCTTCCGGGTGATCTAAGTTGCGCCGCACGAATCCTGGGGGAGGACATTCACGATGGTCACGGTCGATCGGCGCAGCTTCATCGCGGGAGCGGCCGCTGCCGCGGCGCTGCCTTTGGCGTCTCGCGTCGCCTTCGCCCAGGACAAGCCGCCGCTGCGCATCGGCCTGCTCTGCGTCAAGAGCGGTCCGCTCGCTTCGGGCGGCATCGCGATGGAGCAGGGGTTCAATACCTTCCTCAAGGAGCGCAAGTTCACCATCTCCGGCCACAAGGTCGAGCTCATGATCGGCGACACTGCCGGCTCGCCGGCGGTCGCCAAGTCGAAGGTCCAGGAGCTCGTCGAGCGCAGCAAGGTCGAGATCCTCTGCGGCCCGCTCGCCGCCAACGAGGCGCTGGCGATCGCCGACTACGTCATCGAGCAGAAGATCCCGATCCTCAGCTTCGCCGCCGCCGAGGATCTGACGCAGCGCAAGCTGAACCCTTTCCTCGTCCGGCCCTCCGACGCCGCCGGTCAGACCTCGCACGCACTCGCCGATTTCGCGGCGACCGACCGCGGGTACAAGCGGATCGCGGCGCTGGCTGACGATTTCGCCTTTGGTCACGAGCAGCTCGGCTCTTTCCAGCGGGTCTTCGAGGACAAGGGCGGCAAGATCGTCAAGAAGCTCTTCGCGCCGCTGAACACCGCCGATTACGGGCCGTATATCGCGCAGATCAAGGATGTCGATGCGATCTTCGCCGGCTTCGCCGGCTCGAATGGGCTCAAGTTCGTCAAGCAGTGCTACGAGTTTGGCGTGAAGATCCCGATCCTGGGCGGCCAGGCGGTGATCGACGAGACGCTGCTGCCGCAGATGGGCGACGCGGCGCTCGGCCTCGTCAACGCGCCGCTCTACTCCAGCGAGATCGACACGCCGTCGAACAAGATTTTCAAGGAAGAGATGTGGGCCGACTACAAGGCGGTCCCGAGCGGCTATTCCTCGATCCCCTATACCATGGGCCAGTTCATCGAGGCGGCGCTCGAGCGGACCGGCGGTCGCACCGAGGACCGCGAGGCAGTCGTCACGGCATTGCGCGAGGCGAAGCTGATCGACACGCCGCGCGGCCCGCTCAGCTTCGACGGCTACGGCAACGTCATCATCAACGCCTATATCTGCGAGGTGAAGAAGATCGGCGACCGCTACGCCAACAGCGTCATCAAGACCTATCCGAACGTGACGCAGTTCTGGACCTATGACCCGAATTGGTACATCGCGCAGCCGGTCTATTCGCGCGACTACCCACCGTCGCGCTACCTCGAGCCGTGAGAAAGCGGACGAGCGTTGCCGGCTTGATGGCCGCGCTCGTCGCCGATCCCTTCACCGAAGAATTTCTGCCGTGGGGGCGGCGGCGACGCGGGCGATCTGCTCGCAGGTGCATTGCCGCGGCGCCTTGTCGGGGCGCCAGCGCACCAGCCTGGTGCCGTGGCGGAAGCGGCCGTTCGTCACCTGATCGTAGCCCACCTCGACGACGAGCTCGGGGCGCAGCGGCTGCCACTCCGTGGTCCGCTCGGTGCTCCACCGGCTCGGCCCGCCAGGGGCGTTGCCCGTGAAGCCGGGCGGGGCGACGAGCGGCTCGAGCCGCTCGGTCAGCGCCGCGCGATCCGCATTGGCGATCGCCGAGGTGAAGCCGACGTGGTCGAGCTTGCCCGCGCTGTCGTAGAGGCCGAGCAGCAGCGAGCCGACCTGCTTCGTACCCTGCGCATAGCGAAAGCCGCCGACGACGCAGTCGGCGGTGCGGATGCGCTTGACCTTGAGCATGGCGCGCTCGCCTGGTTCGTAACTTCCGTCGAGTCGCTTCGCGACGACGCCGTCGAGCGTCCCTCCCGTATCGTCGAGCCAGCGCAAGGCCTCCTCGCGGCGACGCGTGAACGGGCTGAGGCGCAGCCCGGCGTGCCCCTTGATGCCGCGAAAGAATTCCTCGAGTGCTTTGCGCCGCTCGGTCAACGGCGCGCTCATCAGCAACCCGGCGCGCTCCGTCATCAGGCAGTCGAAAGCGATCAATTGCGCCGGCGTCTCCGCCGCCAGCTTGCGGATCCGCGATTCCGCCGGGTGCAGCCGCATCTGCAGCGCCTCGAAGGAGAGCGCGTTGTCGAGCTCGATCGCCAGCTCGCCGTCGAGGACGAAGTCGCCCGGCGGCAGCGCCTGGAGCATCGTGACGACTTCCGGAAAGTAGCGCGATAATCCCTTGCCCGACTTGGCCTTCAGCTCGACCGCGTCGCCGGCACGGAAGGCGAGGCAGCGGAATCCGTCCCATTTCGGCTCGAACTGCCAGCCCGGACCGCTCGGCAGTTCCGCGACGAGCCGGGCCTCCATCGGCTGCAGCTCGTCGCCGAGGGACTCCGCCATCAGGCCGCCCGCGGCTTCGCCAGCCGCTTGATCGCCGCCCCCAGGGGCGCGGCGGCATCGGCGTAGCCGTCCCACCCGTGCGCCTTGGCGAGCAGGACAGGGGCCGTCCGGATTGTGAAACGCTTGGGATCAAGACCGGTCCGCACCTGGCCCCAGGAGAGCGGCATCGAGACGGTCGCTCCCGGTCGCGCGCGCGGCGACAGCACCGCGACGGCGGTCGACATTCGGTCGTTCCGCAGATAGTCGAGGAAGATCCGCCCGGTCCGCTGGTTTTTGGCCATGTTGACGAGGTATTTCTCCGGACTGTCTGTCGCCATCTGCTGGCAAATCTCGCGTGCGAAAGCCTTCGCGGTCGGCCAGTCCGGCTGACTTTGCTTCGTGGTATCGAGCGGCGTCACGACGTGCAGGCCCTTGCCGCCGGTCGTCTTGCAGAAGGCCGTCAGCCCGACAGCTTCGAGGCGTGCGCGGATCTCCTTGGCGGCGTCGATCACCGCCGTGAAATCGACCTCTGGTCCGGGGTCCAGATCGAAGATCAGGCGTCCGGGGACGTCCGGCTGTCCTGGCGCACAGTTCCACGGATGCAGCTCGACGCCCGCCACCTGCGCCACCGCCGCCAGCCCTTCGACGCGGTCGATCTGGAGATACGGTTTGCGGTCGCCGGAGACCGTGACGAGCTCGAGCAGGTTCGAGGTCCCGGGCATTCCGTGACGCTGGAAGAAATGCTCGCCGTCGATGCCGTCCGGGGCGCGGACGATCGAGCATGGGCGTCCCCTGATATGCCCGATCATCCAGTCACCGACCGCCCAGAAATAGCGCGCCAGGTCGAGCTTCGTCACCGGCCGGCCGTCGCCGCCGTCCGGCCAGAGCGGCTTGTCGGGCTTGGTGATCGTGACGCCCATGATGACCGCGCCGCCGCTCGGCGCGACGGCGCTGCCGGTCTTCTTGCCCGCGGGTTTCTTCGCCGCTGTCGGATCCTTGCGGACCGGCTCGGCGACGGCGGTCTTCTCCGCCGGCGCCGGCATCTCTGCCGCCACCTCCTCGGCCGCCTTGTCCTCGCGCAGCCCCTTGAAGGATGCCTGGCGCACCAGGCCGGCATCGGTCCAGCCGGCGAACTCGATCTCGGCGACCAGCTCGGGCTTGACCCAGTGCACGCCGCGCGATTGACGCGGTGCGCCGACGCCGACGAAGGGATTGGCGTCGCTGGCGAGGGCCTTCAGCCGGGGCACGAGATCGTCGACCACCGGCCTGCCGTAGCCGGTGCCGACCCGTCCGACGTAGACGAGCTTGTCGCCGTGATGGACGCCGGCGAGCAGCGAGCGGAAGCGCCCGTTCTCGCTCGTCCAGCCGCCGATGACGATCTCATGCCCGCCGCGGCACTTCGCCTTCGTCCACGCGTCTCCCCGCCCGGAAGCGTATGGGGCGTCGAGACGCTTGGAGACGATGCCTTCGAGCGACATGCGGCAGGCGGAGCGCAGCACCGCGTCGCCGCCGCTCTCGAAATGCTCGACGTAGCGGATCAGCGCGCTCTTGTCCGGCGATCCCCGCAGCAAGGCGGCGAGGCGCTGCTTGCGCTTGGCCAGCGGCAGGGGGCGGAGGTCCTCGCCGTCGGCAAAGAAGAGATCGAAGGCGAAGAAGATCAGATCGTCGCTCATGCCTTCCGACAGCGCAGCCTGCAGCATCGCGAAATCCGGCGCGCCCTGCTCGTTCAGCGCAACGACCTCGCCGTCGATGATGGCATCCGGAAGATGTGCCGCCGCCTTCGCGATGGCGCCGAATTTTTCCGTCCAGTCCAGCCCCTTGCGGGTCTTCAGCGTCGCCTTTCCGGCGGCGACGCGGAGCTGCAGCCGGTAGCCGTCGAACTTGATTTCGTGCGCCCAGCCTGCCCCGGAGGGCGGGCGGTCGACGAGACGGCAGAGCTGCGGCGGGATGAAGTCCGGCAGATCCTTCGCCGGCGTCGCCTTTGTCCGCCCGGCATCCTTGTTGGGCCGGGGATCCTTCTTCGGAGCAGCGCTGGTCTGTCCGGCGGCGCGGAGATCGGCCGCGTCGCCGCGATTGGAATTCCACACCGCATTCGGCTGCGCCGCCGACCTCGTCGCGAGCATGAACGGCTTCGGCCCCTTGCCCTTGCCGGCGGCGATGTCGCTCATCCGGCGGCCTGAGGCGACCGACCGGTCGTCGTCGGACGGTCCCCCCTCATTGCCGTCGCGCGCGTACTCGTCGCGGTGCTTGATCAGCAGCCAGTTGGTGCGTTTACCGCCCGTCCGATCATGGTTCATGCGGACCAGCACCCAGCTGCCTTGGAGCCGCTGGCCTGCCAGCATGAATTTCAGCTCGCCCTTGGCCAGCGCCTTCTCAGGTGCGTCCGTCCCCTCCGGCGCCCAATAGCCGCGGTCCCAGAGCATGACCGTGCCGCCGCCATATTGTCCCTTCGGAATCGTCCCCTCGAAGTCGCCGTAGTCGAGCGGGTGGTCCTCGACCTCGACAGCGAGGCGCTTGTCGCGCGGGTCGAGCGAGGGGCCGCGCGTCACCGCCCAGGATTTGAAGACGCCGTCGAGTTCCAGCCGCAGATCGAAGTGCAGCCGTGTCGCATCATGTTTCTGGATGACGAAGCGACGATGCTCCGAGGTGGCGACGGGGGCATCGCCGCTCGGCTCTTCGGTCTTGCTGAAATCGCGCTTCGCCTGATATCGCGACAGCTTGGGTTCGGCCATGATGCCCCCCTTGGGATGGATCTGTGGCGTTCGCCGGACGACCGCCGCCTAGATGATCGGCCGGCCGCCGGTGACGGCGACCGTCGCGCCGGAGACGTAGCTCGCCTCGTCGCTCGCGAGCATGACATAGACCGGCGCCACTTCCCGCGGCTGCCCGGGCCGTTTCATCGGCACCTGGTTGCCGAACTCGCGGACCTTCTCCTCGGGCATCGTCGACGGGATCAGCGGCGTCCAGATCGGCCCGGGGGCGACGCAATTCGCCCTGATGCCCTTCTCCGCGAGCAGCTGCGCCAGGCCGCCGGTGAAGTTCTGGATCGCGCCCTTGGTCGTCGCATAGGCGAGCAGCTGCGGGTTCGGCGTATCGGCGTTGACCGAGGCCGTGTTGATGATGGCGGCGCCTTCCCGCATGTGCCTCACCGCGGCCTTCGTCAAATAGAACATCGCGTGGATGTTGGTGCGGAAGGTGACGTCCCATTCCTCGTCGCTGATCTCCTCGATCGAATCGAAGCTTGCCTGATGGGCGGCGTTGTTGACCAGGATGTCGATACGGCCGAACTCGCTCATGGTGCGCTCGACGATCGCGCGGCAATGATGCGGATCCTTGACGTCGCCCGGGCAGAGCACGGCCTTGCGGCCGGCGGATTCGACGAGGCGGCGGGTCTCGGCGGCGTCTTCCTCCTCGTTGTAGTAGCTGATCACGACATCGGCGCCCTCGCGCGCGAAGGCCAGCGCGACGGCGCGGCCGATGCCGCTGTCGGCGCCAGTAATGATGGCCTTCTTGCCGCTCAGCCGGTCGCAGCCGCGGTAACTGTTCTCGCCGTAATCGGGCTGCGGATCCATCGCCGCGCTGCTGCCGGGCATCGGCTGTTTCTGGCTGGGGAAGGGCGGCCTCGGAAATTGATCGCTCATGCTGCGCTCCACGGAATTTGGGGGTTTAGCCTGGAAACAGAAGCCGGCGCGGCGCCGTTCCCGCGGCCGCCATTCCGGCTCCGCGCGGAACGGATGAGTCAGGAACTCCTGGGTGACGGTTTTGTTACACGAGGCGCGCACACCGTTGCGAGGCGGCGAGGATGCAGTTCGGCGACAAGATCAAGACCGCCCTCGACGAGACGAGGATGCTCATCCTTGGGGCGCAGATTCTGCTGGGCTTCGGATTTCGCAGCGTCTTCCAGGATGCGTTCGATGACCTGCCGCTGTACTCCCGCGTGCTCGACGGGGTCGCGCTCATGCTCATCGTCGTGACGGTCGCTCTCCTCATCACGCCGGAACCCTATCATCGGATCGCCGAGGAGGGGCGCAGCACCGGACGATTGCATCACTTCGTCTCGGTCATGGCGAGCGCCTCATTGCTGCCTTTTACCGGCGGGCTCGCGATCGCGACGTTCATCGCCTCGGAGCGGATCTTCGGGATCGTCGGCGGCTTGGTCGCGGGGTTCCTGTTCCTCAGCTTGTCGCTCACCTTGTGGTTCGGCGTCGAGTACCAGCGACGCCGCCATGTCGGGGAAAGGGAGCGGGCAATCTTCGCCCGTCAGAAAACCATGCACGAGGATACTCCGCTCGATCAGCGCATCATTCAGATGCTGACCGAGGCCCGGGTCATACTGCCGGGCGCGCAGGCATTGCTCGGCTTCCAGCTCGCGATCACTATCACGCGCAGCTTCGCGGCGCTGCCGCAGTCGTCGCAGATCGTGCATGCCGCCAGCCTCGGTTGCATCGCACTGGCAATCGTCCTGCTCATGGCGCCGGCGGCATACCATCGCATCGTCTTCGCTGGCGAGGATAGCGAGGAGATGCATCGCGTCGGCAGCTGGCTCGTCACCGCCGCCACGGTGCCACTCGCAATCGGCCTCACCGGAGATGTCTATGTCGTGATTACGAAGATCGCGGCCTCGTCGGCGGTCGGCGCGATTGTGTCGGCGGCGACGCTGCTCCTGCTGGTCGGGCTCTGGCACGTTCTGCCGATTACGGTCCGGCTGCGTCGCGCGATGGTCAGGTCGCATCGCGCCACGAGCGGCGGAATGCGCTCTCGGCCGGGTTGATCCCGCTCTTTCGCCTCAACCTCTTGAAGGCAGCAGCCGGCCATCGCGCCGGGTGCCGCCTCGTCGAGACTACTGAAACCTGAGGGGAAAGACGAAGTTCAGCGAGGGCGCCACCGGGATCGGGGCATAGACCACCGGGGGCGGCGCATAAGCGTAGCCTGGCGCGACATAGACGTCCCGATGATGCCGCTGCCAGTCGCGGCTGCGTGACCGGCCGTCCTCCTCGCCGCGGTCCCGCCATTCTTCATGGCCTCTGCCGCGGTCGTCCCCTCTGCCGCGGTCGTCGTCTGCCCGGGCGGGCGACGAGGCGACGCCGCCGATGATCGCAGCCAGAGCGAGCACGGCCGCCAGGCGGCGCAGGGGTGTCCCATTCTTCGAGATTGTCGTCATGGCCGGCCTCACGCCTTCTTCGCCGCGGCGCGATGCCGCTCGTGGTGACGGAAGAGCACGTCCGCCGCCTTCTTCTGGCTGTCCGACATGCCGTCATAGAGCGGCGAGAAGGCGTCGACGACCTTCTTCATGCCGTCGGCATGCGCCTGCGAAAGGGTTTGATAGGAGCGCAGATCGTCGACCGCTGTCATGGTCTTGACTTTCTGATGGCGGTCGCCGGCGATCGTCTCGATCGACGCGGCGCTGTCACGCATCGCCTGCGCAACGCCGTTCCACTGCTTCTCTTGCGCCGGGGTGATGGCGAGGCCGGCGTGGAGCGCCGTGATGCGGGCCTCGACACGCTCGGACGGCGAGGTTCTCGTGGGTGACGCTTTCTGCACCGACGCCGTCTGGATCGCGGTCGCTTGTCCGGTTGCAGCTTGCGCCGGGGTGCCGAGCACGAGGGTGCCGAGTATCGCGCCCGCCGCAATGGCGCGCGCGATCGGGTTGATGTCATGGCTCATCGTAGGGCTCCAGGGTATGGGCTCGTCCGGTCGGGACGCTCCGGTGGAACGTGCGCCGTTGACTTCGCGTTCCCGTCGATCCGCCGAATAGTTGAATTAATTCACATTTATTTAAACGTTCATTTCGGCTGCGGATATTCCTTCGAGGCCAACGCTGCAGCAACCTTCGGATCTCTTGTCGCTCGACTCGGCCCTCGTGCGGCGGTTGTTCCACGAGAGCCCGACCTGATCAGAACACCCCGAGGTGCTGGTGGAGGTCGACGCCTTCCTGGCGGATCGCCGCTGCGGTCGAGGTGACCGCGACGCGGCCGGTGTTGAGGATGACGATGTCGTCGGCCAGATCGAGCACGAGCTTGGCGTTCTGCTCGACCAGCACGATCGAGAGACCCTGGTCCTTGAGCTGGCGCACCGTCGCCATGACCTCGGCGACGATCTGCGGCGCGAGGCCCTCGGACGGCTCGTCCATCAGCAGGATGCGGGGATTGGCCATCAGGGCGCGGCCGATCGCCAGCATCTGCTGCTCGCCGCCGGAGAGGAAGCCGGCAGTCTGCTTCTGGCGCTCGCCGAGCCGCGGAAAGGTCGCGAAGACCGTCTCGATGTCCCAGGCGAAGCGCGCGCCTTGTGCCGGCTTGCGCCGCGCCACCATCAGATTCTCGCGCACCGTCAGGCTGCGGAAGATGCGACGCCCTTGCGGCACCAGCGCGACGCGGCTGGCAGCGACCGCCTCGGGGGCGGCGCCGGCCATCGCTTTGCCGAAGATCGCGATCCCGCCGCGCCGCGGCGGCAGCAGCCCGACGATCGCGTTCATGCAGGTCGTCTTGCCGGCGCCGTTGCGGCCGAGCAGGCCGAGCAGCCGCCCCTCGCCGAGGCGCAGCGAGACGCCGTGCAG
>JAQGID010000164.1 GCA_028291405.1 Rhodospirillales bacterium
CTGGACCGGGCAGAGTTGCCCGTGGATACCGCTGAGCTCGCTCGCTTTCTCATCGGCAAAATGCTCGTGCGGATACTGGCCGAAGGCGTGGCGGGCGGCCGCATCGTCGAGACCGAGGCCTATGGCATCGGCGACCCCGCGGGTCACGCCTATCGCGGCATCACCCCGCGCAATCGGGCGCTTTTCCTCGAGCGCGGGCACGCATATGTATATCTCGCCTATGGCAGCTCGTTCATGCTGAACGTCTCGAGCGAGACGGCCGGCCTGGGCGCGGGCGTCTTGATCAGGGCGATCGAGCCCACCGATGGCGTCACGATCATGGAGCGAAATCGTGGCACCGACCGGGTGCGAGACTTGGCGCGGGGCCCGGGACGGCTGAGCGCAGCCTTGGCGATCGATCGCCGGCTGGACGGGATCGACCTCTGTCGGGAAGGTCCGCTGTGGCTCGGATCCGACGGTCGGGCGTCGGACGAAATCGGGCAGAGCAAACGGATCGGCATTACGCGCGCAGCCGACAGTCCGCTGCGATTCTACGTTCGGGGCAATTGGTTCGTCAGCGGTCCGCGGGCGGTCAATAAATAAGAGAAGCAACTTTACGGGGCGAGACGCCTGGTCAGCCTGACCCCCAACTCTTACTCCGACCACTAGAAGAGCTGAAAATCCTTCTGCACGGCAAAGAGGATGCGGAAGCCCGGAGATTGCTGACCCATGCCGAAGCCGCCGCCGACGGACAGGGCGAGCGTGTCGCTCAAGAGATGCCGGACGCCGATATCGATGATGCTCTCCTGCTGCCCGCGCTGCGTCTTGTCGCCGTGGACGAAGTCGACGACGGCTGCGGTGTCGACCGACACGAGCTGCGAATAGGCAATACCGACTTCGTACTGGTTGCGCTGCTGACTCGGCGATGGATCGGTGAAGTGGTACCAGGAGAGATTGAGGTGAAACCGCGGCGAGGCGGCATCCTCGCCGAGGAACTTGGTCGCGATCCCGCGCAGCGTCATGAGGCCGGTGCGATGCCCAGGACCGGTCGGCTCCAAGTAGACGGTGTCGATCGCGAAGGCCGGCAGGTAGGCCGTGTTGTTGTTCAATTGATAGAGCATGCTGGCCGTGGCGCCGCCGCTGTTGTTGATCGGCGTGTTGCCGAAATTGTGTGGCACCGCCGCGGTGATCTGCATCCCCTGGATCGGGCCGCCCAGCTTGAAGGTCGGTTCCGCCACCGTGTTGTTGCCGCCGCCGCCTGCATGCGTGTCACGGGTATAGTGGGCGTCGGTCTGGAATTCGAAAAAGTTAAAGCTCACCGGGAAGGCGTCTTCGACCTGCACGGGTACGAAAGGCGCCGTGCTCTGCGGGTCCGCCGCCCAGGCGGGGACCGCCCAGAGGCCGACGGCAAGCGTCGCGGCTGCGTCGCGAGCAAGCATGCTGAACACGCCACGGTTGGCACCGTTCCGGGCGCGGCGAGCCGGGTTTAGCGCGATCCTGGCCGACGGGTCGGGCATGCCGACGGTAGAAAAAGGGTCAGAGTCGATTTGTTGGGTCGTCCGGTGTGTCGCGCCCCGGGGTCTTTCGGGGGATAAATCAACTGTCCCTGATTCTCGTGTCTCAGCGGAGGGGTGCACTCCACCTGCCTTCGCCGAAGAACAGCACGAAAATCGACTCCAACCCCACGAGGTTCTTGGCCGAGTGTTCGGCAAGCCTTCCGCTTACGCGGGCTCCATCCCGAACCGGCGCTTCGTTTCGACGGTCTCTGAAGCGTTCAAAGAAGCGATCACCGCCCGAGCCTCCTCGACATGGGTCGACCGCGCGCCGATCCCCATTGAGAAGGTCGTCACGGACTGGACGGGCGGCGGCAGGGTGCCGATGATGTCGAGCCCGGGCTGGCCGAGCAATTCGCTCAGTTGCTGGATGCCGATCGCCGCCTCGCCGCTCGCAACCAGGGTTGCAACCGGAACGCCCGGCTTCGCCTGCACCAGGCGTCCGGGCTCGGCGGCGGCATCGAGACCCCAGGATTTCAGCACGGCGAGGAGATGCGTGCCGCTCGGGCCGGTCGAATAGCCGATGGTGCGGGCGCTCATCAAAGCGGCCCTGACCCCCTCCGCGCTGGCGATATCCGGGCGCTTCTCGCCGGCACGCACCGCCATCGCCATCGGCGAGCGGACGAATCCGACGCGGCTGTCGGCGACGAGATGCCCCTCGGTCTCCAGCTTCTCGAGCACGTCGTCGGCGAGGATGACGAGATCGAAGGCTTCCCCTGCCCGGACGCGCTTGGCCGCATCGACGCCGCCCATCGCCTCGATGGCGACCGTCCAGCCGGTTGCCGCGCGATACCGAGCGGCGAGCTCGGCGAGGACCTGGCGTGTCGCCATCGAGGATATGCCGGTGATCGTAGAAGCCATGGCTTTTCCAAATTATGGGCGGCGTGTCACTGTGATGATCGACACAATAACTCGACCATCGCTCCGGTGGCCGGGAAAGTTTCGAACGATCCCCCGACTTCGCGGAATGCCTGACGGCGCGGATGCCGCAGCCCGCTTGTTGTCGAGATCCCGACAGGATCAGCGAGCCGAACAACCGCTGACGATCGTGGAGATTAGCCGGCCCCACAGCATTTCTTGTATTTCTTCCCCGAGCCGCACGGGCAGGGATCGTTGCGGCCGATCTTCTCGCTGCGGATCGGCTGCGCCAGGCCGTGGCTTGGGTCGCGCCAGAAATTGGCGATGTCGAGGACGATCTCCGGCAATGTCTCGACCAGGTCGCGGCGGAGATCGACGGTCAGCGGATCTTCGGGATCGTCGTCGTAGAGGGCGATGATCGCGCCGGTCAGCCTGCCGGCGCTGCGGTGCCGCGTCAGCGGCGCCCAGGCGCGCGGACGCAGCGCGACGCCGAGCATGAAGCCGCCGCCCCAATCGCGCGCGAGCTCGTCGCCGCGGTCGTCGTCGAAGAGGAAGGGCTCGACCGCAACGTTTTCGGCGACGCGCCGGGCGATCGTCTCCCGATAGCGGTCCAGGAGCTTTTCGACGTACTCCTGCTGTGCTGCGTCGGCGTAGACCGGTTTGCCGCCGACCGCCGCGTCGCCCCAGACTTGCGGCAGGTATTCGGCGGCTGGAACCGGCGCCGGCCCGGCCGCGAGGGCGGAGAAGAACCCGTCCAGCGCCTCGAGGTTCATCGTCGTCTCGGGGACCTGGTCGCTGTCGAGGAAGCCGCGCAGCCAGATTTCCTCGTCTTCGCTGAGGCGGATGGCGGTTGCGGGGTCGGGCACCTCGTCGGCATCAGGCGCCGGCACCGGCGTCTCGACGACGGCCGTCGAGCGTAACCAGGCGAGCCCGTCGACGGGGTCGGCGAAGGGCGCGATCCCTTCGGCGAGGAAGCGATCGCCGTCCGCGAAGTCGGCGGCGGCGGCCGCCAGCATTGCCAGCGTCTCGGTGCGATCCGCCGGATCGAGATCGTCGAAGACGGGTTTCGCGAGGACGCGCTCGATCGCCGGCGCGAGCTCCGCCAAGCCGAGCAGCACGACCGCGTCCAGCCAGCCGAACCAGACGGAATCCTCCGGCGCGGCGCATTCTTCCTGCTCGAAATAGGTCAGGAACGCGCTTGTACGCGCCAGCGGGATGCGCCCGTCCCAGGTCGTCCGCGCCAGCACCTGGAACCCCGCCCACCCGGCTTCGCCCTCGGCCTCGGTGTCGAGCAACGCGAAGATCGCATCCGCATCGTC
>JAQGID010000167.1 GCA_028291405.1 Rhodospirillales bacterium
TCGTAGTCGCTTCGAAGTCGAACAGCCGCTGCCATGGCAAACCTCAAATCGTTTGACATGGTGAATCACATTCCGGCGTGTTTGGGAATCGGCTACGAGAGTCTCATTCAACGGGACTTGGTATTACGACGTCGTGACCTACATCAACAGTTGGCTTACGGCGGCCTCGCAAGGCAAGACCAGCCCGACCGGCAGTGTTGCGCCCAGCCCGGTCGGCAAGGGAAACAACGCCAACACGTGTCTAAGCACGCTGACCTCTACCCTGACGACATGGAATACGCAGGGCGGCGCCTGCTGAGCCTATCTCGGCGTCACCGGCACCGCTACGGCCTCTCACCGACGTCGCAGCCCCTGGCCGACGCGCTCTCACTGCTCCCGCCGGGCTCCGAGCGCGCCTGACACTCAGGCCCTACTGTGGGTTGAATTCGCCAATCTGCAGCCATATCTTTGTTCTTGGTTTGTTGTTCTTTGACATTGTGACAAGCGACCTCCAACCCGCCGCAAGGATGACCTTGCGGCGACCGCTACACGGTCGTCCTGCATTTCGCCTGCATTCAGCGTCATGGAAGCTAACGGGTGAGCGCACGGCACTACCAGATTTAGAGCAGGCCCCCTGAAATCGGCCTGCATCGGAACCAGCCGCGTCCATATCTGGTGTTCTCCCGCGGCCGGCTCCGATGCATCGGCTCAATGAGTGTTGAACAGCTTCTGGTATTCCGCGACCTTCGCATGGATCGCGGCGACCTCGGCGCGGGTCGGGTTGGCGGGATCGGCCGCCGGCGGGTAAGCGCCAAGCTTGAGAATGCAAGCGATCAACAAGATTCGCGCCTTGGTGGCCGTCAGGTTCGAGCCACCGATGAACAGCGGATCGTGCGTCGGGACGAAGCCCTCGGCGTTGCCGCGGCCGACGCGGGCGACCGGAATTCCGCTCATCGCCGCCTTTATCATCAGTTGCGTCCGGGCGGTCGAGGTCATCGAGCCGTAGGGCGCGAGTCCCTCGACGACATAGCCGGCGAGCGGCGTCTTCTCGAGCATGTACTTGGTCTGCGCGATTAGGTCGACCTCGCGCTCGATATCGGGCTCGTAATCGTCGGCGCCGTAGCTGGAATCCTTGACGATCACGACCTTCGGAATGACATTGTCGAGCAGCTTGCCGCCCTGCTTGATCGTGACCGTGACGGTCTCGACGCCGCTGGCGCCTTGCCGCACGCCGGTCACCGTCTCCGGGAGGCGGTTGATGTTGACCTGCGACTTCCAGGTGTGGAGCGCCGTCGGCAGATAGTGCAGCAGCGGCGCGCCGTCATGGCCGGAGGCACCGAGGATGCCGCCGTGGGCACCGGTCGCGACGTAGCCGCCCGGCCTTGCATCGCCCTTCTGGACGGCGCGGGCCGCGAAGATGCGCTGCTCCTGGATCATGACGGCGCCGGCGCGGTCGCGGCCGTCGGAATCGGCCCAGACCCGCGAGGCGATGTAGCCGACGGAATCGACGATGTTCTTCGGCCCGTCGGCGCTCAGCTGGCCCTGCGGCCGCTGCGCCGAGTTGCCGCAGATCGGCAGCGTCGTGTCGATCACGAGGTTGAGCCAGTAGATCGTCTCCTCGTTGGTCGGGCTGCCTTCCGTCCAGACGGCGCCGTCGTATTGGCCGCTGGCGAGGATCTCCTGGACCATGTTGGCGGCGCGCGCCAGGCTCGGGCGCGGCGGCGAGGCCGCCAGGTGGTAAGGCTTGTAGGGGAAGAAATTGACGCCGCGGCGCTCCTCCGCGACGTCGCCCTCGCCCTGGTCGGCGCGACGGTCGGCCGCGAGCCCGCTGCGGAACCCACCGGGCGGCAGGATGCGGTAGAAAACAACGTCGGCGAGTTTCGAGATCTCGTTGCCGGTGCCTTCGGCGCCGATGCCGAGACGGTCGATCTCCTCGAAGCTGCGCGAGCCGTCGGGGAAGAACCCTTGCCGCGCCTTGGCGTCGGGCGCGCCCCAGGCGGCGCACTCCTCCTCCCAGGCCTCGCCGTTCGCCTGGACCGCCATATAGGGCAGCGGGTAGAGCCCGTCCTCCGGCCGCATCTCGACCTCGAAGACCGGCTTGTCGGCAGCGCTTTGCCGCTCCTTATGAAAGACGCCGGCGGCGTCGAGATAGCCGTCGGGCGGCGCGTAGAGCGCGGCGGCATCGGCCTCGAGCGGGTGGGCGCTGAACTGCTCGACATAGACTTTGACCGGCGCCGCCAGACGCTGCGAGCGCAGCACGTCGAAGCGCGCCGGCGAGCCGTCGGGATTGGTCAACAGCGGCAGCTTGTGCTTCGCCCGCGCCTTGTTCGAGGTCACCAGCGGCGGCGTGTTTTGGATCGTCGCCGTCGGTCCCGCGAGATGCGCGATTCGTGCCTTCGTCATGAGCTCACTCCTCCATGGATCGAACCGCGGGACGGAGGGGCGCCGCGGCGACTCCCCCGCCCCGCCTCATTATTCTGCCGCGGCTTGCGTCGGGACGCTGGCCGCTCGAGGACCGCTGCAGGAATGTCGATCTTGTGCATCATCGCCTCTGGGTTCGAGTGAAGTTCACGCGCCGACGCATTGCGTCGTCAGAGCGTCTTCCAATCCGACGCCTGCTCGAAGGCATGCGCCGCGCGATAGATGGCCATCTCGCCGTAGTGCTTCGCCACCAGCATCAGCCCGACCGGCAGCCCGTCGGCCATGCCGCAGGGCAGGCTTAAGGCCGGGTGGTGCGTGGCGTCGAAGGGGCAGGTGTTGGCCAGCACCTCGAAGGAGCGCTCGAGCGCCCAGCTGCGCTCGTTCTCCGGGCCGGGCAGCGGCGACGCCGTCACCGGCAACGTCGGCATCAGCAGCAGATCGAAGTCGGCGAGGACAGCATCATAGGCCGCCCGCAGCCGCGGCAGCAGGTTGCGCGCCTTGCCGTAGTAGCGACCGCGATAGGCGGTCTGGAAATATTCGCCGACCAGCAGCCCGACCTTGACCGTATCGGGCAGCTCGTCGGCATGCTGGCGCCAGGCGGCATGCGCCTCCGCGAGGCTCGGAATGTAGAGCCCGCCGGTGCCGGCGGGAAAGCCGTTTGCCTTCATCATCAGGGCGATCGCGCCCTCGAAGCCGATCGGGCTCCAGATCGCCGGTCCGAGCCGGTGCAGCGGAATCGAGACCTCGCTGACGACGGCGCCGAGCTCGGCGAAGAGCGCCGCCCCTTGCCGCACCGTCGCGTCGACCGCGGGATCGGATTGCGGATGGCCGAAGCCCTCCGTGACGATCGCGATCCTCAGACCGTCGGCGCCGCGACCGAGCGCCTCGGTGTAAGAACGGACAATCGGCGCGTATTGCCGTGGGTCGTAGCTATCGGCCCCCGCCAGGACCTCGAGCAGCAGCGCATTATCGGCGACGCTCGCGGTCATCGGGCCGACGTGGTCGATCACCGGGTCGATGCCGATGATCCCGGTATAAGGCACCAGCCCATGCGTCGGCTTCATGCCGTAGACGCCGCAGAACGAGGCCGGGATGCGGATCGAGCCGGCCTGGTCGCAGCCGAGCGACATGTCGACCTCGCCGGCCGCGACAACGGCGGCGCTGCCCGACGACGAGCCGCCGGCAGAATACCCCATCTTGCGCGGATTGTGGACCGGCCCCTTGGCGCTGGTATGACTGTTTCCCGAGTAGCAATAATACTCGCACTGCACCTTGCCGACGATCGTCCCGCCGGCGTCGAGGATGCGCGTCACGACCGTCGCATCGATCTCGGGGACGTAGCCTTCGAGCGCCGAGGCGCCGTTCATCATCGGCACGCCGGCGAGGCAGATGTTGTCCTTGAGGGCGATCGTCTTGCCGGCGAGTTTTCCGCTCGCGGCGCCGGGGATCGTCGTCTTGACGTACCAGGCGTTGTGCGGGTTCTCCTCGGGCCCGGGAAAATATCCCGGCGTCCGCGGATAACTCACCACCGGCAGGTCGTCGGGCATCAGCTGGAGCGCGTCATAGGCAAGGCAGCACGGCTCGATCGCCGCGGCGAAGAAATCGATGTCTTCGGAGGTCATCGCCATGCCGAGACCGTCGGCGATCGCCGCCAGCTGCGAGGTTGTCGGTCGGCGCACCTTCATCGGCTTTCCTCCTTTGACGACGACTTGCTCACTCGCCGACTCCCGCCAGATCGTCCAGCAGCGAGGCATTCGCGAGCTGCTTGGGCGAGACCTCGCGGGTGATCGTTCCCTTCTGCAGCAGCAGGACGCGTTCCGAGAGCTGCGCGATGAAGTCGAGACTCTGCTCGACGACGATGATCGCGAGGTTCTGGAAGCGGTGGAGCTGGCGCAGGATCTCGATGATCTCCTCGATGATCGACGGCTGGATGCCCTCGGTCGGCTCGTCGAGCAGCAGCAGCTTCGGCTTGCCGCACAAGGCGCGGGCCAAGGAGAGGAGCTGCTGCTCGCCGCCGGAAAGCGCGCCGCCGGCACGGTCCAGCAGCTTATCGAGCCGCGGAAAGATCGCGCGGATGTCGTTGATCGTCCCTTCCTCGGATTCCTCGCCGCGCGGGATGTAGCCCATCCGCAGATTCTCGTAGACGCTGAGCGCCGGGAAGATCGCCCGCCCCTGCGGTACGTAACCGATACCGGCGCGGGCCCGGCGGTGCGACGGGTCGCGCCCGATCTCCTTGCCGGCGAAGCGCAGGTGGCCGCCGGTCAGCGGCAGCTGGCCGACCAGCGCGCGCAGCAGCGTCGTCTTGCCCATGCCGTTGTGGCCGAGGATGCCGACCGCCTCGCCCTCGCCGACGCCGAAGCTGACGCCGTTGAGGATGGGGATCCGACCATAGCCGGCATGGAGATCGTCGATTTCGAGGATCATGCCGCGCGCTTCCCGAGATAGACGTCGCGCACCCGCTGATCCGACAGGACCGCATCGGCCTCGCCCTCGACGAGGATGCGGCCGCGGTCGAAGACGGTGATGCGGCTGGCGATCATGCGGATGAATTTCATGTCGTGCTCGACCACGATGAGGGCGCAGGATTGCTTGATGATGCCGATCAGCTTCGCCGTCCTCACGGTCTCGTCCTCGGTCATGCCCGCCGCCGGCTCGTCGAGCAGGATCAGCGCCGGTTCGGTCAGCAGCACGAGACCGAGCTCGATCCACTGACGCTGACCATGCGCCAGCTGGCCGACCAGCCGGTCGGCGATCGAACCGAGCTCCAGCCGCTCGAGCTCCCGCGCGACGGCACGCTCGGTCGCCTTGCCGCGGTTGCGCCGGCTCGCCGCGATCCACAGATTCTCGCGTACCGTCAGCCCGTCGAAGACGTTCGGCACCTGCGTCTTGATGCCGATGCCGAGCCGCGCGATATCATGCGGCTCGAAACCGTTGATGCGCGTGCCGCGAAACAGGATCTCGCCCTCGCTCGGCATGACCTGTCCCGTCAGCATCTTGAAGAAGGTGCTCTTACCCGCACCGTTCGGCCCGATCAGGCAGCGCAGCTCGCCCTCCGCGACAGAGAGATCGACGTTGGCGATGGCGGTCACGCCGCCGAACCGCATCGTCAGATTGCGCGCCTCGATCAGCGGCTGTGGAACATTCGACCCGCTCATCGCTTGCCCTCCCGCGCTGCAACCGGCGGCGCCGTGAAGACTGGCCGGCGCGGCAGGGAGATCCGGCCCCAGACCCGGTCGATCAGCACCGGCATGATGCCGCGCGGCACCAGTAGCACGAAGACGAGCAGGATGGCCCCGAACAGCAGATTGGCGTCGATCAACTGCTGGCTGCCGACCTCGACAGTCAGCCAGGAGAGCGCGACGGCGCCGATCATCGGGCCGAACAGCGTCCCGACGCCGCCCACGAGCACCCAGATGATGACCTGCGCCGATTGCATCATGCTGAAGGTCGTCGGGCTGACATAGGCGCCCCAATTGACGAAGAGGCAGCCGGCGAGGCCGGCGAGACCGCCGCCGATGGTGAAGGTCGCCAGCTTGTGCAGCCGGGAGTCGTAGCCGATGAACTCGACCCGCTTCTCGTTCTCGCGGATCGCCACGGCGACGCGGCCGAACCGTGTCGTCAGCAGCCAGCGGAGCCCGAAGTAGACGACGATCAGCAGCCCCATGCAGAGGTAGTACATATCGCCGGGGTCGAGGCTGTTGTCGGGATCGAACGGAACGTTGAGCCCCGGCACGTTGGGCAGGCCGTTGTAGCCCCCGATCGGGGCCTTGCCGATGTGGTACTGCGCGCCCGAGGTCGAGTTGACGACGTTGAAGAGGATCAGCGCCAGGGTCAGCGTCATGACCCCGACATAGACGTCGCTGATCCGCCCATAAAACATGAAATAGCCGACCGCCGCGGCCGCCAGCGTCGGCACCAGGATGGCGATGAGGAACGGCGCCGTGCTCTCGCCGATGTTGATGACGGCGATCGCATAGGCATAGGCGCCGAGGCCGAAGAAGGCCGAATGGCCGAGGCAGAGAATGCCGCCATAGCCCCAGATGAAGGCGAGGCTCAGCGCCAGGATCGCCATGATCGCGTAGAGCGTCACCTGCAGCAGCGAGAAGAGGTCGAGGAAGATCGGAAGCCCGAAGAGCAAGGCCAGCCCGCAGACCCCCGGGACGATCAGATCGAGACGGATGCCGGCGATCTTCATCACAGCCACCCTTTGAAATAGCGGCCGGTGATGCCGTTCGGCAGGATGCGGATGAGCACGACGGCGGCGAGCAGCAGCGCGACCGAGCCGAAGACCGGGTTGGTCGCGAAGGTCGCCGCCTGGCCGACGCTGCCGAACAGCAGCGCCGCCGAGGTGACGCCGGTGAGCGCCGCCGCGCCGCCGCCGAGGACGGTGATGAAGGCCTGGCCGATATAGGAGCCGCCGCTGGTCGGGACGATCCCGGCAACCGGGGCGAGGACGCCGCCGGCGAGACCGGCGAGCGCCGCGCCCAAGGCAAAGGTCACGGCATAGACCTTCGTCGTGTCGACGCCGAGCGCCGCCGCCATCGCGGCATTCTGCATCGTCCCGCGGGCCAGCAGGCCGAGCCGGGTAAAGCGCAGCAGCACGTAGACGGCACCAAGGGTCAGCAGTGAGAAGGCAATGACGAAGACGTTGTAGCCGCTCGCCTGATAGGCGCCGATCGTGAAGCCGGACAGCGGCATCGGGACGCCCTCTGTCGAGCTGCCGAAGATCGTCGTCAGCAGGCCGACGATCAGCAGGCTGAGACCCCAGCTCGCCAGCATGGTTTCGACCATGCGCCCGTAGAGAAAGCGGATGACGGCACGCTCGACGACGAGCCCGATCAGCCCGACCGCGATCGGCGGCACGATCAGGATCGCGATCCAGACATTGACCCCGTGATGCACCGCGATCGTCGCGGCGTAGCCGCCCATGACGAGGAACTCGCCATGGGCGAGGTTGATGACCCGCATCATCCCGAAGATGATCGCAAGCCCCAGGCTGACCAGGATCAGGGTGGCGATCGCATAGACCACCTCGATCCCGACGATCGTCGCATACGCCATACCGTCGTTACCCTCTGCCGCCGCCGGACGCCGGAGCGTCCGGCCAACTCGTCACTAGGCTCTCAATTGACCTTGATGACGTATTGCTGATTATCGTTGGGGTTCTTGGTGAGGTTGCAGACCGCCGCGGTGTCGGACGGCGGCTGCTGCGCGAAGGTCTCGATGATCTTCGGCACCTTGTCTTTGTACTCGGCGAGGTGAACGTCCATCGTGCAATGGTGGGTGATGCCGTCCATTGCGAACTTGCCGCTCGGCATCTCGAGGCTGATGCCGCCTTCGAGGGCCTGGATCACCTTCATGCGGTCGGCGCTGCCTGCCTTGCGCACCGCCGCCGCCCACATCTGGACGCCCTGGTAGCTCGACATCGGCAACTCGCTGAGCGGCGGGTAGTTGTCGCCGAAGCGTTTGTGGAAGCGCTTGAGGAAATCCGCGTTCTGCGCGTTGTCGATGGTCTCCATGTAGTTGTAGCAGACGACGATACCGTCGCTTTCGGACGAGGTCAGCACCGCCTGCTCGTTGCCCGAGCCGAAGGTCGTCGAGCAGACGTGGATCTTCTTGTTGAGACCGGCGGCGGCGAACTGGCGATAGAAAGCGAGCGGCGTGCCGCCGACCAGAACCGTCACGACCCAGTCGGGTGCCGCGGCCTGGATCTTCGCCAGCGTGCTGCCGAAATTGGTGACGTCGAATGGAAAGAACTCGGTGCCGAGAATCTCGCCGCCCTCGTCGTGAGCGAATTTCTTCACCCAGTCCGAGGTGATCTGGCCGTAGTTGTAATCGGCCGCGAGGATGTAGCCCTTCTTGCCCCAGGTCTTGCAGGCATGCGAGATCAGCTTCGCCACGGTCTGCGACGGCGTCGTGCTGACGCAGAAGGTATTGCGGTCGCAGACGCCGCCCTCGTAGGGCGTGTCGTAGAAATACAGCGTCTTGTACTTGTCGAGGATCGGCCGCATGACCTCGCGCGACGCGGACGAGATGCCGCCGTGCACCACCGCGACCTTGTCGCGCAGCGCCGCCTGCTGGGCATATTGCGCCGAGACCTGCAGGTTGCTCTGCAGGTCATAGGTCACGACCTTGATCTTCTTGCCGATCAGCCCGCCGGAAGCGTTGATGTCCTCGACGGCGAGGGTCAGCGTATCGTTCATCTGCTTGCCGACCTCCTGGAAAGCACCCGAAAGGTCGTAGAGGCTCGCCATGACGATCTCGTCGGCCGCCGCCACCGATTTCACGAACGGCATCGGCAGAGCGGCGGTCAACGCGGCGGCCGCGCCGGATTTCATCAGGCTCCTTCGACTCAGCTTCATATGTTCCCCACTCCGCCTGCTCGTTGCGACTTGCCGGATCCGCCGGCCACGGGTTTGCGCAGCGCCCCTCGCCTCTTGGCGCTCCCCCCGCCGACGATCATCGGCAGGACGTCGGGTCCGCGACGGAAGGCGCCGCGCCGGAGGCGATGGACCGCTCCTGCCGGCGAATTCATCCGCCTGTCGGAGCGGCGGTCGCGACGCCCGACGGGGTCAATCGCGGAGCGCATGACTGCGCTCTCGGAAAAAGAAAATCTCTCTTTCGGCAAGGCCTCACGTAAACCGGCAATCGGGCGCAGGCCGATGGCGAGCGTCCGGACAAATCTCATGCTGCAGCCTCGACGTGCCGCCGCGCTCGGAGGCACCGACGCCGTGGTGAGCCTTGAATGCCGTCGCAAAATGCGCCGGGTTGCGAAAGCCGCCGCGATAGGGGATCTCGCCGATCGACAAGCGCGCCTTCGAGGGATCTGCAAGGTCCCCGGAGCAGGTCTGCAGCCGGAGCTTGCGCAAGAAGCCGCGGACCGCCTCGTCGGATTTTGCCGAAGATCTGATGAAGAATAATTGCCGCGTGACGTTTCAACCCGCGCCGCCTCGTGCAAGGACACCGACATGGTCCCGCTCCGCGCCGGACCCGACGCGAATGCAGAGCAAGCGCCGTGCCACAGCCGGCATCACCGGCGGTCTTGGCTCGCGGTCGCGACCGGATTGAAACATGCACATTTTTGAAGCGGCGCGACGTCGATCTGTCGCCCGCTTGTGCAGGTGCCTCAGAAGAACGCGAGCGTTCTGATCTCGATGCTTTCGCGGGGTTTGGCGTCCGGCGGCGCGGTCGGGTCGTCGAAGGCGGTGTGGGCGGTCCAGCGGGCCCGTCCGTCGGCCAGCGAATCATACACTTTGAAGATCAGCGCCTCGTCGCGTTGCATCCGCGGAAAGGCGTACCAGCGATGCGCCGGATTGTAGGTGATCGCATAGGTCTGGCCGATGCGGTTCGGGTAGCGGCGTTCGGATACGACGAGATCCTTGGGCGCCAGGCTGACCGCATCGCAGATCGCCAGAGGGAAGCTTTCGACCGGTAGGCGGATCGGGCGCCACACCTGGATGATCGCGAAGCGGCGCTTGAGCAGGGCGTCGGCCTCCTCCGGCAGGACGTCGCGGACGCGCTGCGGCCCCGACCATTCAGTGTAATCGTTGTGAACCCTTTGGACCACCTCGCGCAGCTTCAGCGCCTCGCGCGCCGCATCGTCGGCGGTGCGCAGCGTGTGATCGAAGACGACGACGCGCTGGGCGCCGCTCTCGCGCTTCACCAGGGCCTCGATCTCCGGGTAATAGACCCGGCGGACCTGGTCCGGGTCATAGAAATCGGCGACCGCCGTATCATGTCGCAGGAAGCGGAAGCCGTTGCGCTCGAGCGAGAAACGCGCCGCCTCCGGGCGGCCGTCGGCGATGACAACCTCATGCGGATCGGGTGTCCCGCCGGATCGCACCTCGGTCGAGCCGGGGCCCCCGGTATAGGTGAAGGGGGTCACCCCTTCGTCCAGCAAGTAGTTCAGGGTTGCCGTGATGGCGGCGGGAGCGGCGTGCTGCTCTGCGGTCTGGACCATGGAGGCTCCTCCACGCTCAGGGTCCGCTAATAGGCGGCCCCGGCATAGCTTGAACGTAGGTCCGCACGCCGGCCCGCGCAACTCCGGGCGCCCCTGCGGTGATCCCTGGCATGCTCGGGACGCAGAGGAGCGCACCCGATTTACTCCGGCGCGGCGGCTCGTCGCATGAAGAACGCCGTGCCGAGCCCGAGGATAGCGACCAGGACCCCGGCGGCGATGAAGAGCGGCTGGTAGCCGGTCGACTGCGCCAAGGCACCGCCAACGATCGGGCCGAGTCCCTGGCCGAGGAAGAAACACGAGGAGAACAAGGCGAGGGCGGAGCCACGGGCGCTTGGCGCCAGCTCGCTCGCTAGCGCCTGGAGGGTATTGTGCACCATGTAGAATCCGAAACCGAGGGT
>JAQGID010000175.1 GCA_028291405.1 Rhodospirillales bacterium
GCCGGCAACCCGGGCAACGAGCGACAGCGGAGGAGATCATGGATTTCGGTTATTTCACGCTTTCGGACAACCGCTATCCCAACAACCCGCGGACCCCCGAGCAGTTCGTCCGCGACATCTTCAATCAGGCGCTGCACGCCGAGAAGATCGGCCTCAACTCGGCCTGGATCGGCGAGCATCACTTCAATCTCCTGGGGGTGAACCCCTGCCCCAACATGCTGCTGGCGCAACTCGCCGGCGCCACCAAGCGGATCCGCCTCGCGCCGGCCGTCGTGCTGCTGCCGGTGCATCATCCGCTGCATGTCGCCGAGGAATGGGCGACGCTCGACCTGCTTTCGGGCGGCCGCGTCGATTTCGCCGCCGGCCGCGGCTACGACCAGCAGGAATATCTGCCGTTCGGCGCACCCTTCCAGGAATCCGCCGACATCTTCGCCGAAGGGCTCGACATCCTGTGGCGCGCCTGGACCGAGAAGGGCCGCTGGTCGCACAAGGGCAAGTACTACAGCTTCGAGGACGTCGAGATCCGGCCGCGCCCGGCGCAGGATCCGCTGCGCCCCTACGTTGCCTGCTTCTCCCGCCCGTCGATGGAGCTGGCGGCCCGCAACGACTGGAACATCATCTTCGCACCCTTCGCCGCAGCGATGGTCTACGGCAGCCTGGCGCAGGCGACCGAAGCCTTCCGCGAGGAATGCCGCAAGCATGGCCGCGCACCGCGCCGCGCCATGTGCAGCTATTTCATCCATATCGGCGAATCGAAGCAGGACGAGGACTACGGCCGCGAGGCGCTGCTGCGTTATTTCAAGGACGCGCTGATCGCCGCCTTCCCGTCGGACATCAAGACGGTGCCGCCGACCCTCAAGTATTTCCTCGGCATCGTCGATCTCCTGCGCAACATGAAGGCGGAGAACCTGACGTCGAAGTCGATCCTCCTCGGCGGCCCGCAGAAGATCATCGACGACCTCAAGGAGATCGAAGCGGCGGGGATCAGCGAGGTCATCCTCTACTTCAACTACGGGCTCAAGCCGTACGACATGGTGATCTCGCAGATGGACCGCTTCGTCGCCGACATCATGCCTGCCTTCGCCGGCAGCAGGCTGGCGGCGCAATAGCGCGATCCGTCATGGTGGGGTAAGTAGTCGCCGATGTTCGACCTCGGCCAGTACCTGCCCTATCTCGTCAATCGCGCCGGCGTCCGGCTCGCGGTCAATTTCGACCGCGATATCCGGGCGCATGGCGTCGCTGTCCAGGAGTGGCGCGTGCTCGCGGCCCTCGCCGCGCACGGCGGCCAGCGGCTCTCGGACCTCGCGATTCTGACCTCGACGGATCTCTCCACCCTGTCGCGGCTGGTCGGCCGCATGACGACCGCCGGGCTGGTGACGCGCAGCCGCGCCGCCGGCGACAAGCGCGCCGTTCTCGTCGCGCTGACGCCGCACGGCGAGCGCACGACGCAGGCGATCCTGCCGACCGCGAGGCGCTATGAGCGGATCGCCCTCAGGGGCATCGGAGCCGACGAGGCGGCGCTGCTCAAGCGTCTCCTCGAGCGCGTCTACGCCAATCTCGACGCGCTCGAAGCCACACCGGAATGATGAGGACAAGCGCCGCATTCTGAATGAGAATGCACGTCGAACGTCCATTCCAGCGGGAGGAAGAACTTGAGCGACCTGAACGAGCTGCTGCGCGATCTGGTGACCGCCAACCGGATCCTGGCGCATGAGGGCGTCGTCGACGCCTATGGCCATGTTAGCTTCCGCCACCCCGACCGCCCCGACCGGTTCTTCCTGTCGGGCTCGCGCAGCCCCGAGCTGGTGACGCTCGACGACCTCATCGAATACGATCTCGAGTGCCAGCCGATCGATCAGCGCGGCCGCACCATGTACAGCGAGCGGCCGATCCACGGCGCGATCTATCAGGCGCGGCCGGACGTCAACTCGGTCGTCCACAACCACGCCCACGAGGTGATCCCCTTCGGCGTCAGCAAGACGGTCCGTCTGCGGCCGATCCTGCACGTCGCCGCCGGGATCGGCAGCGAGATTCCAGTCTGGGACATCCGTGAGAAATTCGGCGACACCAATCTGCTGGTCACCAAGATGGACCAGGGCCACGACTTGGCCGGCGCGCTCGGCCCCCGCAGCGCCGTGCTGATGCGCGGCCACGGTTGCGCCGTCGCCGCGCAAAGCCTCCATGAGGCGGTCCACAAATCCGTCTATCTCAAGGTCAACGCCAAGCTGCAGTCCGAGGCGATGCGCTTCGGCGAGATCACCTATCTCAGCGACGGCGAGATCGCCGAGATGTCGAAATACCCGCACGACAGCAAGTCGCGCGCCTGGGAATACTGGGCCGAGCGCAGCGGCGCCGCGCGGGTTTAGCTCAGCCGATCACCGATCGGCTTCGACCCAGCCATTGCGACAGAGGCGAAGCCGAGCGGAGCGTCGTATTCCTCGGAGATGTCCTGGCTCGTGTAGTCCTTGAGCATCGTCGTCGCGACGAGGCTCAGGATCGCGCAGAGCAAGATGTAGGCGGCGATCGCGTAGCCGGAGTGATATTGCGCGAAGAGGGCGGCGGCGATCAACGGGGCGGGGCCGCCGGCGATCAGCGAGGCGAGCTGGTAGCCCAAGGACGCCCCGCTGTAGCGCAAACGGCCGGTAAAGCACTCGGCAATGAGCGCGGCTTGCGGGCCGTACATCATGTCGTGCGGGACCAGCGACAGCACGATCGCGATAAAGATAAAGCCCGGCACGGCGGTGTTGAGCATCGCGAAGTAGAAGAACCCAAACACGCCGGTGACCGCCGCGCCGAGCATATACATGCGCTTGCGGCCGATGCGGTCGGAGAGATGCCCCGAGAACGGGATCGTGAAGAAGGACAGGAGCGAGCCGGTGAGCACGGCGGCGAGGACAAGGTTGCGCGACACGCCCAGCACGGTCGTGCCATAGGTGAAGACGAAGGCGGTGAAGATGTAGAACGGCGCCTGCTCGCCCATCCGGGCTAGGGCGGTGAAGAAGATCTCCTTCGGGTGCCGCCGAAACACCTCGATCATTGGCGCCTTCTCGACCTTGTTCTCCGCCACCAGCCTCGCGAAAACCGGCGTCTCCAGAATGCCGAGGCGAATATAGAGGCCGACCGCGACGAGGAGGATGCTCAGCAGGAACGGCACCCGCCAGCCCCAGCTCAGGAACTGCTCGCCCGACATCGCGCTGAAGGCCAGTACCGCGGCATTCGCGAGGAAGAGTCCCGCCGGCACGCCAAATTGCGGCCAGGAAGCAATGAAACCGCGGTTGGTATGAGACTTGCTCCATTCCATCGCGAGCAGCACCGAGCCGCCCCACTCGCCGCCCACGCCCACCCCTTGGATGAAGCGGAGGAGCGTCAGCAGCACCGCGCCCCAAAGGCCGATCGTCTCATAGCTCGGGACGAACGCGACGGCGAAGGTCGCCAGGCCCATCAGCAGCAAGGTGGCGATGAGCGTCGATTTGCGCCCGATCCGGTCGCCGTAGTGCCCGAACAGCGCGGCGCCGACCGGCCGTGCGACGAAGCCTACCGCATAGATGCCGAACGCCTCCAGCGTGCCGACCAGCGGCTCGGATTTCGGGAAGTACAGCTTGGCGAAGACGAGGCCGGTCACCGTGCTGTACAGGAAGAAGTCGTACCACTCGATCGTGGTGCCGACGGTCGCGGCCACCACGGCACGGCGTAGTTGCGTGCGGTGCTCGGTATCGGATAAGGGCGTTGCAGCAGTAACCAACGGGCTCGTTGCCATCGGGCGCCTCCACCATCCATCACCGGACATCGAGCAACACGGCGAGCCCGCCATGCACGACCCGACCCGGCGGTCCTCCGGTGGCTTGTGTTCTTGCGGTGGTGAACAACGGACTGCGCCGCTCGTTCTCACGCGCCGACGAAGGCTGGGGCTTCAGCCGCGCGTTGCAGCGGCGACCAAGCCTTCGCCTGTCACAGCGTCAGCGTATTCTCCGCGAAGAGCTCATCGACCTCCGGACGGCGATCGATGTAGCCCTGCTCGTTGGCATAGCGGACGAAGGTCTCGATGATGTGGCGGTTGGGCGCGAGCCCGTGCTGGTAGAGCTCCTTGCCGAAGATGCGGCGCTGGCGCTCCATCATGAAGGCGGCCGCCAGGAAGCTGAAGTACTTCGGCTGCAGCGAATCCTGGTCGGCGGCGCGCTGCGCCGCGCGGAAGGCATGCACCATGCTCTCGGCGACCCAGGGGCTTCGATGGTAGAGCGCCTCGCCCATCACCAGCGTATGGGTGATCGGCACGATGCCGGTCTTCGCATAATAGGATTCGAGCTCGCCCTCGGCGTCGGGGAAAAGGCGGCGGATCCGCTTGTCGCCGCTCTCGAACAGCGGCGGGATCTCGGGCAGGAAGATCGCGTCGACCTCGCCCGACAGCAGCAGGTTCTCGGCCTCGACGCCCGGGTTGACCGTGAGGTCGATGCTCTTCGGCACGACGTATTCGGCGCCCTCGGGGCCGGAGGTGATCCAGGACATCTGCTCCGGCTTGACGCCGTAGTGATCCTGGATGATGCCGCGGAGCCAGAGATTGACGGTCAGGCGATACAGCATCACCCCGATGCGCTTGCCGGCGAGATCCCGCGGGCTGGTGTAGGGCGCGTCGGAGCGGCAGAACATATAGGCATGCACCGGCATGCGCAGCGGGAAGACCGGGAGCGCGATGACCGGCTCGCCGCGGCAGCGCGCCGCGAGGTACCAGGACATCGACATCTCGGCGACGTCGTATTCCTCATAGACCGGGCGGGTGCAGAAATGGCCGATCCACTCCGTCTTGTAGGTCGGCGCGATGCCGGCCGGCACGACGCGCCCGTCGAGCAGCGGCCTGGTGCGATCATAGTCGCCGAAAGCGATTGTCAGCGGCAGCAGCGTCGCATCGCGCGCCGGCGCGGCACGGCTGAGCGACTCGGCGGTGGCGGCGCCGAGAGCGTTGCGATGGACGTTCATGATCGCACCGTTCCTTCAAGCGTTTCCCTCGCCCTCACGTTAGGAGGCGACCCGCGGGCCGTCAAGAAACGCCCTGGCCAGCTGTGGGTAACACGTCATCTGTCCGGTTTTCGTAGCAAGTGATCTGTCCGGTTTGAGAATCGCTCCAAAGAGAGGGAGCGATGATGGACCGGACGGGAGTGCTGCGGGAGGTCGGGAAGATGCGCTTCCTGGATGTTTACGAGCGCTGCCGTCGTGGGCGGCTGAGTTATTGCGAAGCAGCGGAGACGCTTGGCATGAGCGAGCGGCAGTTTCGTCGGCTTCGCGGCCGCTATGAGGCGGAAGGAGAAGCGGGTCTGCTTGATCGTCGGTTCGGCAAGGTCAGCCCGCATCGGATAGCGGCCGACGAGGTCGATCGCATCGTGTCGCTCTATCGCGACCGCTACCCCGGCTGGACGGTGAAGCACTTCCACGAGCGGGCGCAGGAGAAGCACGGGCTGGCCGCGAGCTATGGCTGGACCAAGAGTGTGCTGCACGCCTCCGGCCAGGTGCGACCAGCCCAGCAACGCTCGGCGCACCGCAAGAAGCGACCCCGCCGCCCTTCGACCGGGATGCTGTTGCATCAGGATGGCTCCCGGCATCTTTGGCTACCGGCGCTGGGCCGTCAGATCGATCTCATCGTCACGCTGGACGACGCGACGAGCGAGATCTACTCGGCCTTCCTCGTCGATGAGGAAGGCACGGCCTCGAGCTTGCGCGGGCTGCACGAGGTGATCGCCCGACACGGCTTGTTCTGCGCCCTCTACACCGATCGCGGCAGCCACTACTTCTTCACCCCGAAAGGCAGCGGGAAGATCTCGCGGCGCCAGCCGACGCAGGTCGGCCGGGCTCTGGCCCAGCTCAAGATCGAGCACATCGCCGCCTACTCGCCGGAAGCGCGCGGCCGCAGCGAGCGCATGTTCGCGACCCTCCAGGATCGCCTCGTCAAGGAGCTCGCCGACGCGGCGATCACGACGATCGAGGCGGCCAATCGCTTCATCGCCGAGATCTATCTGCCGGCTCACAACCGTCGCTTCACGGTCGAGGCCGGCGAGCCCGAACGCCTTCGTGCCATGGAGCGGGCCGCCTCTCCGGGAGGTCCTATGCCATCAGGAGAAGCGCATCGTCGGGAACGACAATACGGTGCTCTTCAGCAGGCTGCGCCTGCAGATCGAGCCGAGCTCGCTGCGACCGCACTTCGTCAAGGCGACGGTCGAAGTCCGCCGTTACATCGACGCAACGATCGCAATCTTTTATGGCCCGCGCTGCATCGGAAGGTACGGCGCTGACGGCAAACCCATCGCGATCCAAGCCAAGGCGGCGTGACACGCTTCCACGCCAAAACTTTGTACCGGGGCATGCCCCGGTACAAAGTTAGAACGAAGCGGACAACTAACTTGTTACGACTGCCGGACATCTTGACGTGTCAGCGACACCAATGCAGCTCAATCGAGCGGGAAGAATTCCTCCGCCTCGCGGCGCGGCTCGTTCGGGGATGCCGGACGCCCTCGATCGCTCGACACCCATTGATAGATCGTCGCGCCGATGATGCTGTCGCCGGTCTCGCCGTCGTCGGCCAGCGGCATGATGATCCGCTCGCCGAGCCCGCGCCGGCCGACATGGATGAAGACGACGCCGGAGCCGTGCATCAAGGCCGGTTCGACGACGACCCGACGATGGCGGGCAAAGACCATCTCGTAGTCATGGCCGCGAAAGAATTCCTCCATCACGACGCCGCGCAGGCTCTTGCCGAACAGGGCGTTGATCTCCTCGCCTGCCAGACGCCCGGTCATCGCGTCGGCGGCACGGTCGTATTTCCACGACCAGACGATGGGCAAATAGGCGGCGATCGCGGTGGCGTCGATATCGCGCCACGACGGCATCCTGCGAGATGCGCGGGCGGCCTGCCAGTGCAGCGCGACCGCACGCAGCGCCGGCGCCTCGACACACCACAGGAATTCCTCGAAACGTGTCACCGACATTCGCGCCTCATCCGCAGCCGCCTCTTCGGCGAGCCGGCCCTTCGATCGACGTCCGGAAAAGGACGTCGAAACCTCATTGTCTAGAGACGCCGCCGCAACAACTCAAGCCGATCGACTTGCCCGGACGGCCGCCACGCGGTGCAGGCACCAGGGTAGCACGCACAAGGCTAACGATGACCGCTGGGCCTCACCTGGGCAGTATACGAAGGTATCGTTTCCTGACCGTTATCGCCGGGCGCATAACCTTATGTTGAATAGGCGAACGCGATCCGATGCGAGATCGTAGCGCCCACAGCCGCACGACAGGAGCTGTCGATGCGCGTCATCGTCGGGCTACGGGCGACCGCCTCGCCGCACCATATGCTCCGCGAGCCATTCAGCCCGGCTCGCGGAAGGATCACCATGCAGATACGGCGTGCCCTCCTGTCGATCCTGACGGCGGCCTTCGCGGCGACGCTGGGTGCCGATGCGCCAGGCGCCGCGGAGACTGACACATCACTCTCGCCGGCGGCGCTGAAGGAGATCGCGCAGGTCGAGGCCGAGGTCGACGGCATCGAGGCGCAAACGATGGCACGGCTCGCCGCGCTGCCGGACAACCAGGTGCAGCAGATCGAGTTGCTCGGCAAGCTGATGCTCTACGACAAGCAGCTCTCGGTGAACCGCAACGAGGCTTGCGCCTTCTGCCACACGCCGGAGACCGGCTTCACCGGTCCGGTGTCCGAGCTGAATCGCACAACCGGCTCCTATCCCGGTTCGGTGCGGACGCGCTTCAGCAACCGCAAGCCGCAATCGCACGCCTATGCGCCGCTGTCGCCGGTGCTGCATTACAACCGCGGCCAGGGCGATCTCGTCGGCGGGAATTTCTGGGACATGCGCGCGACCGGCCGCCGCCTCGGCAACCCGGCTGCCGAACAGGCGGAAGGGCCGCCGACCAATCCGGTCGAGATGGGGCTGATCGACAACGCCTGCGCCGTCTATCGTGCCTCGCAGCGGCCCTATCGCGCGATGTTCGAAGCCGTGTGGGGTCCGCAGGCCTTCGTCATCGCCTGGCCGGACGACGTCGAGCAGGTCTGCGACCGGCCGGGGCCGCCGCCGGCAGACGATCCGACGCCGGTCCATCTCGGCCCGGTCGACCGCGGCCGCGCCAGCGCTACCTTCGACCAGATGGCGCAGTCGATCGCCGGCTACGAGGCATCGGCCGAGGTGACCGCCCTCTCGTCGAAATTCGACGCGGTCCTCGCCGGCAAGGCAAAGCTGACGCCACAGGAGCAGCAAGGCTACGACCTCTTCCGCGGCAAGGCGCGATGCAACGAATGTCACCGCGACGGCGGGCCCGGCGAGGATCCGCTGTTTACCGACTTCACCGCCAGCAACATCGGCACGCCGGCGAATCCGCTGCTTCCCTACTACGCGGAAGACCGGCCCGACGCGCTGGGCTATGTCGCGAACACGGAAGGTGCGGCGTTCGTCGATCGCGGCGTCGGCGCGTTTCTGACGAAAGGCAACCCGCTCAGCCAGCCCTCGGCGATCGATCCGCGCTGGCTGCCGCTGGCGCCCGACACCCAGGGCCGCGTCCAGGTGCCGACGCTGCGCAACGTCGACAAGCGGCCCGACCCGGAATTCGTCAAGGCGTACGGGCACAACGGATATTTCAAGAGCCTCAAGGAGATCGTGCATTTCTACAACACGCGCGACACGCTGCCGCGTTGCGGCGACCGCGATCCCGGCGCGGGCACGACATGCTGGCCGGCGCCGGAAACGACGGAGAACATGAACACCAGCAAGGTTGGGCACCTCGGCCTCTCGGACGCCGAGGAGGATGCGATCGTCGCCTTCATGCAGACGCTGAGCGACGGATTCACGCCAAGCGACAAGCAGTAGCGCGGCTCGCCGCCTTGTCGCCGGCCGGCGCGGCTGGTATTGGTTTCAACAAGCATCGCTCAACGCGAGGCAGGACAGGGATGGAAACCATGATCGATGACATCGACGCGCCGTCGCGCCGCCGCTTCCTGACGGGTGCCGCGGCGGCCGGCGCGGCGGCGATGCTCTCCGGCGGCACGCTCGCGGCGGCTTCCGCGAAACGCCACGGAATCATCGACACGCACCACCATTTCTACGCGCCGGAATATCTCAAGGTCGAGAATGCCTGGGAGGACCAGCGCAAGCTGTTCCACTATCCGGCGCATGCCAAATGGACGCCGGAGATGTCGCTCGCCGAGATGGATCGCGGCGGCGTCCAGACCGCGGTGCTGTCGCTGCCCTCGGTCTCGGATTCCTGGTGGGGTCTCGACGCGCCCGGGGCGAGCCGCATGGCGCGGCTGTGCGGCGACTACGCTGCCAAGATGATGCAGGATCATCCCGGCCGCTTCGCGCTCTTCGCGCCGGTCTGCATGCTCGACGTCGAGCTGACGCTCAAGGACATCGAGTATGTCTTCGACACGCTGCACGCCGACGGCATCGGGCTCGAGACGAGCTACGGCGAGCGCTATCCCGGCGATAAATTCTATGCGCCGGTCTTCGAAGAACTCAACCGGCGCAAGGCGGTCGTCTATTTCCACGGCGCCAATCCGGCGTGCTGCTCGACGATCAAGGACGACACCTTCCCGCCGACCGCCGAGGTCACCTTCGACATGACGCGCGTCGCGATCAGCCTGCTCGCCAGCGGCAGCCTAGCGCGCTATCGCGACATCAAATGGCTGCTCTCCTACGGCGGCGGCACCGTCCCAATGCTGGCGGGGCGCATCGAGGCCTTCGTCAAGCAGCAGAAGAACTACGCCGAGATCGCGCCGAACGGCGTCTTCGCCGAGCTGGAAAGGCTGCACTACGACACGGTCAACGTCGCCGCCCCGCCGTCCTGGGCGGCGCTGACCAAGCTGGTCAAGCCGACGCAGATCGCCTACGGCACGGATTTCCCGTATTTCAACAACGACCAGCTCGACGCGCTCGACCAGCGGATCAGTTCGGCGAAAGACCGGCAGCAGATCTACAGCGGCACGGCGAAGCGGCTGATTCCGAGGCTGGCGAAGGC
>JAQGID010000179.1 GCA_028291405.1 Rhodospirillales bacterium
GAAGCGCATACGCCGTGTAAGATCTCTCCGGTGGAGGGGTGGCCGAGTGGCTGAAGGCGGCGGTTTGCTAAACCGTTATACCGGGAAACTGGTATCGTGAGTTCGAATCTCATCCCCTCCGCCAACCTTATTCTGCGGTACGATTCTCCCGGGACAACTTAGGCAAAATAGCCCAAGTTTCCCAGGGGTTTCGCCCGGAACCTGTGTACTCCGCGCACCACACGGAGCGGCAAAGTTCTTCTCTTTTGGCCGTTTTTCTCTGAACCTCCGGACTGAAGTATTTCAGTACGGGGGCGTAAATGGTTGAAATAGCATAGCAATTTGAACCCGTGAGCTCTGCACTTTTGTACCACATCATGGCTGCCGAGACTCCAGATCTAGAAACCGGTTGTTGATTTGGTTGGCATTTTCCTCCAGGCGCATACGGCATACCGGAGCGGCTCGTCTGTGCCTCAGTCCTAGCGATGGACCGAAGCTGCGTTCTGGCCGGAGCTGTGACGTGGCCCGTCCTTGAAGGACGCGTGGTCCTCGCGCCGAGCTTGTCGAGAGGCAGATTTTAATTCCGCCATTCCCCGGTTCGATCCCTGACGCCCCAGCCAGCTTATCAATCACTTAGGCCCGCTTCGGTGGGCCTTCTCGCTGCTAGTTCGTGTTGCTACGCGCTCCCGCCAAATTCCGCGGGTTTGCTTGGATGCCCGGATGTTGCGAGTTTTTCCGTGCAACACGGATGCGACACGTCGTTCCCCCCCCGATGGTTCCTGATCAATCACCCAAGACAGTTGCAGAGGATTGCGGTTATGTTCCTCTAACGGTTAAGCCGTTGGATTGCGCAACCCATTGGCACATCGCCTGATCGGGCTGTTAGGGGAGGTTGGGCGGGAAATGGCGCTGACCAACAGGGCCAATTGAACAAGCGAGATCTAAGCGAACGCGACATTTGTACCAAGTTCATCACGCCCGCCCTGCGGCGGTCGGGCTGGGACGAGATGTTGCAGATCCGCGAGGAGGTGAGCTTCACCAAGGGCCGCATCATCGTGCGCGGCAAGCTGGTGAGCCGCGGCAAGGCCAAGCGCGCCGATTACATCCTCTATTTTAAGCCTAACATCCCGCTGGCGCTGATCGAGGCCAAGGACAATTCCCATAGCGTCGGCGACGGGATGCAGCAGGGCCTCGATTACGCCACGACTCTCGACATCCCCTTCGTGTTCTCCTCGAACGGCGACGGCTTCGTGTTCCACGACCACACCGGCGGGGATGGTGCTACCGAGACGAACCTTGCGCTGAACGCTTTTCCGTCGCCGGCCGCTCTCTGGGCGCGCTATCGCGCCTGGAAGGGCCTGACCGATGAGGCCGAGCAGATCGTCCTACAGGACTATTTCGACGACGGCAGCGGCAAGGCCCCGCGCTACTACCAGGTCAATGCCGTCAATGCGACGATCGAAGCGATCGCCAAGGGCCGTGACCGCATCCTCCTGGTGATGGCGACCGGCACCGGTAAGACCTACACCGCCTTCCAGATCATCTGGCGACTGTGGAAGGCCGGTCGCAAGAAGCGCATCCTATATCTTGCTGACCGCAACGTGTTGATCGACCAGACGATGGTGAACGACTTTCGCCCCTTCGGCGGCGTCATGGCGAAGCTAAGCGCCCGATCCAACACCATCGAAAAGTCCGACGGCACGGTCACTGACTTGCCGACGGCCCTCGACACGGCGCGGCAGATCAACAAGTCCTACGAGGTCTATCTCGGCCTCTATCAGGCGATCACCGGCCCGGAGGAGCGGCAGAAGCTGTTCCGCGAGTTCTCGCCCAGCTTCTTCGACCTGATTGTGATCGACGAGTGCCATCGCGGCAGCGCCGCCGAGGATGCGGCCTGGCGGGAAATCCTCGAATATTTTTCCGGGGCCACCCAGATCGGCCTCACCGCGACTCCGAAGGAAACCAAATACGTCTCCAACATCGCCTATTTCGGCGACCCGGTTTTCTCTTACTCCCTGAAACAAGGCATCGGCGACGGTTTCCTCGCGCCTTACAAGGTGATCAAGGTTCATATCGACCGCGACGTTGAGGGCTACCGGCCCGAGAGGGGCCAACTCGATCGTGAGGGCGAGGAGGTCGAGGACCGCATTTACAACCCCAGGGACTTCGATCGCGTGATCGTGCTGGACGATCGGACGAAACTGGTCGCCCGCAAGGTGACGGAGTTCCTGAAGGAAAGCGGCGACCGCTTCCAGAAAACCATCATCTTCTGCGTCGATCAGGAGCACGCGGCGCGGATGCGGCAGGCGCTGATTAACGAGAACGCTGATCTCGTTGCCGCGAACCACCGCTACGTCATGCGGATCACCGGCAACGATAAGGACGGACAGGATCAACTCGGCAACTTCATCGACCCCGAATCGAGATACCCGGTGCTCGTGACCACGTCGCGGCTGCTCTCGACCGGCGTCGACGCGCAGACTTGCCGGCTCATCGTGCTCGACCGCGAGGTCGGCTCGATGACCGAGTTCAAGCAGATCGTCGGACGCGGGACCCGCGTCCACGCGGACACCAAGAAGTTCTATTTCACCCTGATCGACTTCCGCGGTGCGACCGGCCATTTCGCCGATACGGATTTCGACGGCGAACCGGTGCAGATTTACGAACCCGGTGCCGACGACCCGATCACACCTCCCGATGACGTGCCGCCGACCGGCGACGGCGAAGAGCCGATCCCGGCGACGCCCGGCGACGACGAGATTATTGTCGACGGCGAACCGCCGGATATCGCGATAACGCCGGGCGGCGAGCGCCCGCGCAAAATCTATGTGGACGGCGTCGGCGCACGAATCATTGCCGAGCGCGTCGAATATCTCGACGAGAACGGCAAACTTGTCACCGAGTCATTGCGCGACTTCACGAAGGCGGTGCTAAAGCGGCGCTTCGCCAGTCTCGACGACTTCCTCAAGCGCTGGAAAGGCACCGAGCGCAAGCAGGCGATCATCGAAGAACTCGCCAGCGAGGGCCTGCCGCTCGATCCGATCGCCGAAGAGCTCGGCAAGGACCTCGACCCCTTCGACCTCATCTGCCACGTCGCCTTCGACCGCCCGCCGCTTACCCGGCGCGAGCGGGCCGAGAATGTCCGCAAGCGCGACGCCTTCACCAAATACGGGCCGCAGGCCCGCGCGGTGCTCGATGCGCTGCTGGCGAAATATCAGGACGAGGGCGTCCTCAATCTCGACGATCCGCAGATTTTTCGCATCGCGCCCTTCACCGGAATGGGCAGCGTCACCCAGCTCATCAATCAATTCGGCGGTCGCGCAGGCTTCCAAAAAGCTGTCCACGACCTCCAATCCGCTCTCTATCAGGAAACGGCTTAACCGATGTCTGTCCGCACTATCGTCAAATCCATTCAAGACATCATGCGCCAGGACACGGGCGTCGATGGCGACGCGCAGCGCATCAGCCAATTGTGCTGGATGTTCTTCCTCAAGATCATCGACGACCAGGATCAGAAGCTCGAGCTGCTCGATCCCGCTTACCGTTCGCCGATCCCCGACGAGCTCCAATGGCGCGCCTGGGCGGCGGACCCTGAGGGCATTACCGGCGAGGAATTGCTGACCTTCGTCAAAGCAACTTGTTCCCGGCGTTGAAGAACCTCGCTCAGACCGGTAAGCCCGGCGACCGCCGGCGCGTGGTGCGCGATGTGTTCGAGGACGCCTATAACTACATGAAGTCCGGCCAGCTGATGCGGCAGGTCGTGAACAAGATTTCAGGCGTCGATTTTAACAATCTCGTTGAGCGCCAGCACTTCGGCGATATCTACGAACAGATTCTTACCGACCTGCAAAGCGCCGGCAATGCCGGCGAGTACTACACCCCGCGCGCCGTCACCGCCTTCATGGCCGATCGCATCGACCCGCATCCCGGCGAGATCCTGTTCGATCCCGCCTGCGGCACCGGCGGCTTTCTGACGTGCTCGCTGCGCCACATGCGGGAGCGCTACGTGAAGCGGCCGGAGGATGAGCAGAAGATGCAGGCTGCCTTGCGCGCGGTCGAGAAAAAGCAGCTTCCGCATATGCTCTGCGTCACCAACATGCTGCTGCACGGCATCGAGGACCCAAGCTTCGTCCGCCACGACAACACGCTGGCGCGGCCCTACATCAGCTATACCCAGCCCGATCGGGTGGACATCGTGCTGACCAACCCGCCTTTCGGCGGACGCGAGGAAGACGGCATCGAGAGTAACTTCCCGGCTCATTTCCGGACGCGCGAGACGGCTGATTTGTTTCTCGCTGTAATCATCCGGCTGTTGAAGCCTGGCGGGCGCGCCGCTGTGGTGCTGCCCGACGGCTCGCTGTTCGGCGAGGGAGTGAAAACGCGGCTGAAAGAGCATCTGCTAGAGGAATGCAACCTCCACACCATCGTCCGCCTGCCCAACTCCGTGTTCAAGCCCTACGCCTCGATCGGCACCAACCTGCTATTCTTCGAGAAGGGCGAGACGACTAAGGAGATCTGGTTCTACGAGCACCGGGTGCCTGAAGGGCAGAAAGCCTATTCGATGACGAAGCCGATCCGCTTGGAGCATCTCCAGGGCTGCATCGACTGGTGGGGTGGTGCCGCACGCAAAGGCCGCGAGGAGACGCCGCAAGCCTGGAGGGTGACGGCCGATGACGTGAAAGCGCGTGGCTACAACCTTGATATCAAGAATCCGCATACGGTGGCCGACGACCACGGCGATCCGGAAGAACTGCTCGAAAATCTCAACGCCGCGGAGGCCGAGACAACAAGCCTGCGAGATCAGTTGAAGGCAATTCTTGCGGGGGCGCTTGCGCGATGAACGCGGAGCGGCTGCTCGCACACTTTCATCGGATCGGCGATGCGCCGAACGCGATCCCGCGACTGCGGCGGTTCATTCTTGAACTGGCTATGCGCGGCAAGGTGGTGCCGCAGGACCCGAATGACGAACCGGCGTCGGAACTGTTGAAGCGCATCGCGGCCGAGAAGGCTCGGCTAGTGAAGGCGGGGGAAATCAAGAAGGCTGATCCGATTGTTGACCTAACCAAAGCGAGACCCGACGTGCTCGTGCCTCGGGCATGGACAATCACGAATCTCCAGTCGGTGTGCGTCTCGATCACCGATGGCGACCACCTTCCGCCTCCAAAGGCCGAGAGGGGCATTCCGTTCTTGGTCATCGGAAACGTCCGCAGCCAAGTGATAAATTTCGCCGGGTCACGGTTCGTGCCACGGGCTTACTACGAAGCTCTCGACGCGATCCGGCGTCCCAAGAATGGCGATCTGCTTTACACATTGGTCGGATCGTACGGGATACCGATTGTCGTTTGCGATGATCAGCCGTTCTGCGTCCAGCGGCATATCGGAATATTGCGACCGTCGAAGCTCATGATCGTGGGCTTCTTGGCTCAGGTCATGGAGAGCCAGTGGGTATTCGATCAAGCATCCGCTTGCGCAACCGGCATCGCGCAAAAAACCGTGCCGCTCTCTGGGCTCAGGCAGATCGTTGTTCCCCTCCCACCCCTCGCCGAACAACGCCGCATCGTCGCCAAGGTCGATGAGTTGATGGTCCTTTGCGACCGGTTGGAAACGGCACGGGCGGGGCGGGAGGCGGTGCGCGATCGGCTGGCGGCGGCGAGCCTCGCCCGCCTTAACGCGCCCGATCCCGAAAGCTTCAATGACGACGTCCGCTTCGCCCTCGCTGCGCTGCCCGCCCTCACCACGCGCCCCGACCAGATCAAGCAACTCCGCCAGACGATCCTCAGCCTTGCCGTGCGCGGCAAGCTCGTACCACAGAACCCAAAGGACGACCCGGCGTCGGAGTTGTTAAAGCGGATCGCGAAGGAAAAGGCGCGGGGAGTCAAAGGGGGGAAGGCTAAGCGCCAAGACCTGCTTCCGGCACCCGACTTGGATCAAGCGCCTTTTGATTTGCCCGTTGGTTGGGTCTGGGGACGTTTCCCCGAGCTTGGTGCGTTTGGGCGAGGCAAATCGAAACACCGCCCTCGGAACGATCCGGCGTTATTCGAAGGTGGCGAACATCTGATGATACAGACAGGCGACGTTGCGCGCTCGCATGGCGTCATCGAGACCTATACCCGTAAATACAATGACTTCGGTTTATCCCAGAGCTTCAAATGGCCGAAGGGAACGCTATGCATCACGATTGCCGCAAACATCGCGGATAGCGGGATATTAAGCTTTGACGCCTGTTTTCCCGATAGCGTCGTTGGGTTCATTCCGGCGTCGATGTTCGAGAACGCAAGATACTTCGAATATTTCGTTCGAACGGCGAAAGCGAACCTCTTGGAATTTGCGCCAGCTACGGCGCAGAAGAACATCAACCTCGAAATCCTCACTCAGGTCCTAATTCCGCTACCACCTCTCGAAGAGCAACGTCGGATTGTCGCGACGGTCGATGCGCTGATGGCGCTTTGCGATCGGCTTGGTGCGAGCCTCACCGCCGCTGCCGACATCCGCCGCGGCCTACTCGATGCCCTACTGGCGAAGGCGCTGGCGCCGGTTGAGCCTAAACTCGAGGCTGCGGAATGACGGGAGCAACTATCAACAGTCAAGCCTTCGGAGCCGCCTTCAACCGCTTCCAGGGGCTCATCGCCGCGAAATCCGGGCAGCCGTTCAGGGATTTCCACGAAGGTCTTGCCGCCGTCTGGGAGAGTTACAAGCCACGCCTGCGCGACTACGCCCTCGGCCTGCTCCGCACCGGCGAATGGTCGGAGGGCCATATTGGCTCCGGCGCGATTCTGAACCGCGTGATCGAGGCAATTGAGATCCAGGACAGTTCCAGCAATTTGATCAACAACCTCGTCTTCTGGCAGAACCGCTTTGGCCACGCCAACCGCGATCACCGGGTATTGCTGGAGGCGGCGACGAACCCGAAGCTACGCCGGGAGGTCGAGGGCTTCCTGTTCGGTCTCTATCGCGGCGGCGCCGACGAGGCCGTCACGTTCGACCGCCTGAGCGCCCTGACCGGCGGCAAGTATCCGCTTCTGGCCTATCTGTTTTTCCTTAAGGATATGGACCGGTTCATGCCGATCCAGCCTACCGGCTTCGATCGTGCATTCCGCGCCCTCGGCATCGACTTCACCACCCTGCGTCAAAGTAGCTGGACAAACTACGCAACCTACAATGCAGCCTTGGACAGGCTTCGCCCGCAGATCGCAGGAGTTGCCGGTCTCAAGACCGTTCGCCTCGTCGATGCACATTCGTTCTGCTGGATCTTCTCGTCTCTGCTGAAGCAGGAAGGCGACGGCACGCTCGCGAAGGTGGCTGGACAAAATGACGATGGTCGCATCCTCGGCGGGCGTGAAAAGTCAATCATCGCAATGCGCATGTCCGTCGAAAACACGGTCAAGAATGCCAATGGGCAACTTGTCCAACGCATTATGAAAAATAAAGAACTACGCATGAGTTCCCTTCAACTGGAGAAAGTCGTCGCCGCCCTGTTGGATGTTCAAGAGAACAAATGCGCGCTGACGGGCATTCCGTTGCAGTTTCATAACCGGGATGCAGACAAGAATTTGCTGCCATCGCTTGATAGGATCGATAGCAACGGGCACTACGAGGAGGGAAATCTCCAGGTGGTCTGCCAGTTCATCAACTTCTGGAAGGGTGATAGCGACAACGAAGAGTTCAAGACGCTCTTGATGGTGGTGCGCGATGTGGAAGCCTGGGAATGAGCGAGCATATTCTACGGATCGAGGTTTTTAACGATTTAGGCGAGCCGTGCGGTTGCAACACCGATGCAACATGTTCCGTATCATCATCGTATCTCAATGGTTTATAGAAAGACGGCGGACTTGCAATCCGCGATCTCACAGCGCCCGGTCGTGCGCGCCAGCTCGCGCGGATCGAATCGCGCTGAGTTTCGGCACCACTAGCAGAAGAACCACAGCAGTTTCTCTGCCCGCACGGCTTCAGGAGGCTGTTGACCGAGGGCGATTTGATGGGCGCACCATGACAACAAAGTGGGAACATCGCGGCGCGCGCGAGTCCAGAACCGCGCAGCGATCTTATCGGCCGCCGGGAAAGCTGATCTTTTTGCCGTAAGGCACGTTTGCGCGATCTGGCGTAAAGGAAATGGCGTCAGCCGCAGCTTGCCGAACACGCGCTTCCCTCTCTTCGGCGTCTTCGAGCAGGAGCTTGTGCCGCAAGATCTGAATGCCAATGATCCCCCGGATTGTCTGCATTGTACGGGCTAGTGCAAGCCCAACACACCCAGCTGCGGCCGCCGGCAGCCAGAATTGCGCGTGAGGCCAACTCGCAAGCGTCACCTTGAACTCGTCGCTCGCAAGGGCCTTGCATGAGAGCGGAACGAGAGCAGCGAGCACGTAGATAACGAATAGTCCTGCTGTCTGCCTTTGAAAGCGGTTCAGAGACTCCGCGATCGCGGCCACCCGAGCCACGCCCATTCCCGCCGGCGTGAAGATGGTGGCGGTAATCAGCATCGTGCTGACAACTAGACCCGCCAGAATGCTGAACAAAGAGACGAGATCGCCCGCAATTGATGCGAGAACGGCAAGGGGCAACAAAAAGAACCCACCTGCCGCGGCAACAATCGTAACCGCCACACTGACCAAAGGGCTAATCCAGCGCATCACCAGCTCATTGAGGCGGTAGGGCCGTAGCTTCGATCTTACCATTCATGACGAAAGCGCGATACGCTTCGATTATCGCGCGGAGGACATCGTCCCGGTCGAGCAGATCCTCGGCACTCAGCACGTTTGCCGGATACGACAGCCGAGCTTGGTCACCGGTCAGTACCCCGTGTTTGCCGACGATTTTCAGATCTGAATCCGGGAGATTTCGCGCCGCGCGCTGTACGTCGCGAAGCGCCTCCCGGTTGACGCGGCGGCGTGTTGTCGTAATCCCGAGCTGGACTTGCACGGTAAGTTCAGCATCGTCATCGAGCCGTTCCAGGATGCGTTCGACCTGCTCCGCTCCGCCCAGGACTCGTTCCAAAACTTCTATTTTCCAGTCCTCGCGAGCTATCTCGCCCAGGCGTTGTATGCGCGTTTGCCGGACATCCCGCCCGCCAGCTGGATCGACCTGCGGAACGTGCACTTGAGCCACTGCGCCGCCAATTGAAACGCTTTGGACGTCGCCGAAATCATCCCCGACTGCCGCCCGGTCGAATCGGTCGAGGAGCACGATCTCGAATGGCGAGGCGACAACTCCCGACTGCTCACCTAAGAGCCAGTGTAGGTAGAATTCGGCATGGTGCGCTCGCACCCGTGAATCCTGAACAATGAAAACATGGTTACCTGTGACGAGGCAAAAAAGCATCCCATTCATGAATTGCCGACCCGCTGGCGCGTCGAAGGTCTCGATCGGCACTTCCGGAACATTGCCGACCTCCTCCAGCATGGCTTGTTGCCGACCCTGAGTGAATGAGACCAGATTCCAAAAGAGGAAGTTCCCACTATCCCTCAAGTGGTTGATGAAGAGTCTGTCTTGCGGATCGTCCGGATCCTGCCTGCACCGTCGGCTCCAATCTCCGCTCAACGCGACTCCGTCCCGTTCTGCGGCTAGGCTACGCCGCATAGCTTGCTCGAGACTCTCGCCCCGAAGAGGGTCTCCTCTGTCGTCGAGCCGACGGTAATGGATGCGTGTCGCCCGTCTCATCGCTTCCTCGCTTGTCATTTTTATACAACCAAAGCGAGAATAGCGCGCTTTTCGATTGTTCCCAACTCTAGTTACACCCGGGGAATGACGCCGCCAGCAACACGGCCCGATCGTCCGCGCTGAGCACGCCCGCGGCAATCGGACTCGACGAAGTGGCGGTGCAGATGCTTCTCGGAGCAGTGCTGGCGGGTTAAGTCCTCAAAGCGCGGCAAGACTCCCGCCCTAAAGGTAGTGGCCGACGATACCGCCGAGGTCGAGCAGCGCATCGGCGCGCTTCGCAAGATCAGCGGCGCTTCATCAACGCCGTATTGTTGGCAGGAGGCAGGAGGAGGTTGGCCGCTCGGCACACGTTGCGAGTGGCGAGGCACGAAGGGGCGGAGGAGCCGGGTGGCCGATGCATCTCAGGCCCGCCACAAGATCCCGCTCGTATCGCCGATCTCAGCGAAAAGGCGGCGGAGAAGATCGCGCGCCCAATCGCATCCGGACATCTATTGCAACCTGTCGGGTACGACCCCGCAGTTGTCGATAGAGTCAAAACAGGCTCAAAGCAGCGCCGCTGCCTTAAGAGCCTCAGCCGAACGATCGTTCAGACGGATCAGCCAGGCGTCCATCCGAAAGCGTTGAGGAGAGAGGAGCGCACCAGGTTGATGCTCTGACAGGATCGCGCGCACTCGATCACGGGACAGTGCTCGACAGCGGTCTCGTGGCTCCATGTCGACGGCGCGCACCTGAACTTCAGCACCGTCGCGAACGCGCACAGTTAGATATGCCGCGGTCCGCGCGACGCTGAGCAATTGGAGATGCCGTTCATCAAGCGTGAGAACCTCGTCTTCAGCCCGAATCTGGTTGAGCACGGTATGACGATGATCGGGGCCCTCGGGCAGCGTCATTGTACGGCCCATGCAGTCGTAACCAAGGGTATTAAGATTCAAAAAGGTCGCCATCGGCGCGCCTCCGTTATGGTTTGAGATAATGCCCGAGACTCGTGGACCGCCCGCGGTGGCGGTACGGTAGCCCATATAGCCTCAGCCCCTGATCGTGATGTCGATAGCCTCGATAGGCACACCAAAGTTCGCGGCGAGCCCGCGCTTGGCCGCGAGGATCGTCAGCGGTATGACGTCCGCCTCGTTGCCATCCGGCCTTGCCGCTTCGGCCGGGACGAACGGCTTGAACTCGAGCGCGGCGAAGTCAATCCCGCGCGTTTTCACTTCGCTCACATCCATGTACCGGACGGGGTTGCGCGACCCGTCCCAGAAATCTGGGACAATAACGTCGGCGATAGTCTCGAACGTGACGAGGAAACGATCACGGTCATTTTGGCGGTAGGTGAACTGCACGTCCGCGATCTTGGCCACTAGGAACGCCGCACCGTGGGGTTCCGGGCGAGCGCCCGGTCCCGGATCGTAGGGCGGGTTCGCGTGCCGTGTGCAGATCACGTGTTTGAAGTTGCGCACCATTGCGGGCCGCAATGCCCAGTCGCACGTGCCGCCTTCATTCCTCAACCTCTCGCGGCTCTTGCCGGTGAGCACTACCAACGCCTTTTCGCCCATCACCGTCCCCTTTTCTCTAATGGTTCGTATAAATAATGGATAGATTATCGATATTCAAGCGGAGTGTATCGTATATCTATAAGAAACTATCCTGCTCTTTGCGGTGTTCTAACCGTCTCGCCGGTACCGTGGCTCCCATAGAGCGGGTCGCCGATGTGCTGGACCTAAGCTGCACGGCTATCGCCTCCAAAATGGTGCAAAGCCGCAGAACTCGAGGAGATCGATGTGGAAGGCCGCTCGGTATTGCGCCTTAACCAGGCAACTCACCGAGCTCTCAAATGGCTGGATAAAGCCGAGAAGCCGCTGTTCGTTTGAAGATCACCACTCCAAACGCTTATTCTCCCGACTATCGACCAAATGTTGAGCGATAAGTAAGGTCACGTTGGATTCATCCGCACCGCGGATGCGTTGCCTGCCGCTGCGGCTCTGTTCGCATAGCGATAATGGGGGTGTCCGTTCTCGTGCTAGATCCGCTTCTCTCGCTGGCATTCTCGCTGCACACGAACAAAGGTGCGCTCGCCGTGCTCTTGGGCTCCGGCATCTCCCGATCGTCAGGTGTTCCTACTGGCTGGGACGTCTTGCTCGACCTCTGCCGCAAAGTGGCGGCGCTTCACGGCGAGGACCCCGGCGGCGCCCCCGACAATTGGTATCAGGCGAAGTTCGGCCAGCCGCCAGGTTACTCACTTCTGATGGATGCTCTAGCCTGCCATTCGCGGATCAACCGGGTGCCTGCGATCGGACGGTCATTGGTGCGGATTTGCCGCGTCACCCGACTGCCGCCGTCGAGCTGCTCACCGAGCGCCTCGAGGCGTTCTATGGTCGACGGCTTGAGCCCGCCATAGACAAGCTCCTGGATGCGGTAGGCAAGTCGGCTCTCGAGGAAGCGTCGGTTATACGGCGGCGGCTCGGTCTCGAAGAGTACGCGCCACTGCTGTTTTAGATCCGGCGTCGAGGTCGTTTTCAGCGCGGCCAACCGACCGAGAACGTTGTCTACCATTGTCATCCCTTTTTGCACTGATCGTGGTTGGCATGACCGCTCTGGCGGGCGACATAGTCGACTGAACTCTCTCCGCAGCCGGCAGATAGATGGCTTGACTGTCGTGCCCTCAGCCGAATGAGGCCGCGCGCGAGAATTTCGGAGATCTCGGCCAATCGCTCGGCGGGGAAAAGATGGTCCGGATGAATGGGGTTGGCGCCTGTCATGATCTCGTTGGGCGAGGATAGGTCTCCCCCAACCACTACTCAGGCTCGGCGCAAATCGTCTCACGCGCGCCAGCGAGGTCTGCCGAGTTTTTCTAAAAACACGCCGAAATCCCACGGCAGCGCGCGCGATTCGGCGCAATCATGGTGATTGCGCTCCTGCGCAACCTGCCGAGGCGGACGTTCGGCAGAGCCCCTCACGAAGCGGAACCAGGTGCAATGCCTACGGCACGGCACCGGTCCGCGGATCTCGCGACGAGCCACTAATGCCCGACGGTCGTTCCAAATATATCGAATTGCTGAACCTCGCGGCCGAATGGGCGGAGGAATCTGGCGCGCCCATGAACATGGTCCTTCGCCACCTTTGTGAGTGGGCCGTTGCGGGAGGGTTCCCGGAGGGCGCCTTCATGATCTCCACCGGGGATGAAATTCCTCCGCTCGATGTCCTGACGGCGTTCCGTCTCGTGGCGGGAAATGGGCGGGCCAATATTGCTGGATATACGGCTCACAAAGATCCCGCGGTGGAGATCGAGTTGCTGCGGCGCGTGCTTGTGCCGACCCAAGCGGTCCTTGATTTTTGCGAGCGTACCAGCACCCGCCCGCCAGCCTCGCTTCGCCAGCGTTTCGGATGGCTCTTTGCCCGGCGTGATCGCCGAAAGAACCTCGCGCCGCCCGAGTGTCCTGGCGTCGAGGAGCACGTCGTGAGGCATTTCGCGCGACGCAATGCTGCATTCGGCGTGGACAGTCTCCGCGCCATGCTCGCAGACCTGACGGGGAAGTCCGGTCGCCCTAGATCACGCCGCGTCAGGGAGGAGTCTTCGGACCCGGGCTATTTGGAAAGCAAGTGGGCGGATCGGCACCAATCTATCCAAGAAGACATCCGCCGGTGCGGCGACGAACAGCTTCAGCAGGATCTGGACGCTCTCCAGATCGCGTGGCAAATGTTCGTGGCCGAACAGCATTCGGCGCAAGCCCAGGCGGCTGAACAGGCGCGAGTCGTCGCTGAGGCCGTCCCACTCTCCGACGCAATCGTGGAAGTTGCAGCGATTGATCAGCCTGCCGCCATGGAGCCGCGGCTCAGAATCTGGAATTCAACAAGGTGCGTGCGACTCGACGGGGCCGAAGTGATTCTGACCCGCCGCTCGTTCAAACTGTTACGGGTCATGACAGAGGCCGCGGTCGAGAGCGCAATGCTGGTCTCGATAGGCGTGCTGGAGTCGCTGGTCGACGGATCTGGCGACAAGGCGGTGGCTCAAGCCGTGTATGTATTGAAGCAGGAACTCATTCGGGGCGGCGTGGCCCCCGACTGTGCCAGGACCTTGACGGAGAATTTTCGCGGGACCGGCTACCGCCTGACCCTGCCAGCCTCCGACATTCAGATCGACGATTAGTGGATAGGCGACAAGCACTTAGCTTCACGTTGGGGGCGGGCGCGTGAACCTTAGTGAACCTTCTGCGAACCTTGTGAACCTTCTGCGATCTACAATGATCATGATCGCCGTCAGCCTTGGTGCATCGCAACGATGCCGCCAAAGGCTGCTCAAATGTACTTTTTCCTCTCCAATGCCGATCTGAATCATCTCCGGCGGGAGGCCGATCTCGCCGCCGCGCGCCTCGTCCGCCGATTCCGGTTGCCGCACCACGAGCGTGACGATCTCCGCCAGGACCTCCTCCTGGACCTGATCCTGCGGCTCAAGTCGTTCGATCCGACCCGCGGCAGCCTCGGTGCGTTCGCCGGCAGGATCGTCGCCCACCGGGCTGCTCGGCTGGCGGCGCGCATCCGCCGCGACCGCGGCATGTTTGCCCCGGTCTCGCTCGACGACCCAACGCCTGACACCGAGGGCACCACCGTCGGGGACGCGACGGCGGAGTGCAGCGGCTACTTGGCGATGATGGGCCAACCGACCGAAGGCTTTGCCAGTGCCGATCGTCGTCTCGACCTCGACCGGGCGCTCGGCACCCTGCGCCGGTCGGATCTGGCGCTCTGTGGCCGTCTCACCCACCGCACGCCGACCGAGCTCAGCGAGGAGGGGCTGGGTTCGCGCGCCAACCTGTACCGCTGGGTCCACGAAATCCGCCTGCGGCTTATGACCGCCGGGCTTTCGACTGCTGCCTGAGACAATTCGCGGCCCCGCTGAGTAGGAGAACATCATGGACACGAACATCACGATCACGCCGCCCCGTGTCGGTATCACCGAGATCGACCTGTGTGGCTGGCTCGGCGCCGCGGCTCCAGGCGACCGGCTGACCTATCACCGTGGGTTTCTGGCCCTCGATTGCGCGCCGACGAGCGGACGGTTGCCTACGCGCGAACGCGTGGAGCTTCTCCGGACGGCGCGGCGCGCGATGTTCGCGGCCGAGAATGGCCTGGCGCATCTGATGCAGCGCCGCCACGGCGCCGACGACTACAGCTATCTGATCGAGGTGCGCCCGCGGCCGAGGGCGGAGCGCAGGTCGGTACTGGCGATCCTCGCCGAACAAGCCGATCCGGTCGCGGTCTAGGGGAGCGATCGATGGGGGATCCCTCGGTCTCCAGCCTCGCGGCGCAGCTCAATCAACGCATCGCCGAGCTGGCACGCGAGCTTCTCGGGGAGCCGAACGCGGCGCGCTCGAACCGCACGCAGCTGCGCTATGGCAAGAAGGGCAGCGTCGCGGTCGAGATCGCCGGCCCGCGCAAGGGCCGGTGGTACGACCACGAGCAGGATGTCGGCGGTGACGGGCTGGAGCTGATCCGTCATCGTCTCGGCCATGCCAACGGCCAGGCCTTGGACTGGGCGAGAGACTGGCTCAGGCTTCCACGGCAGCAGGGAACGACGGATCGATCCGCTGCGTCGGCTGCTACGCCGAACGACAGGGCTGCGGCTGTGGCCACGATCGTCCACCAGGGCGACCCTGTGGCGGAGACCCCCGGCGCGCTCTATCTGCGCAGCCGCGGCATCACGGCCGGGCTGCCGGACAGCTTGCGGTTCCGCAAGAACGCATTCGGCCAGTACGGCGCGCTGGTGGCGCTCGCGACCGACGAGGCCGGCGAGGTCCTCGCCGTCCAGCAGATCTATGTCACTGAGGACGGGCGGAAGGCTCCTATTAAGGTCGCCAAGCGGACGAACAAGGCTGTGGACGGCTGGTCGGCGCACGCCGCTGTGCGCCTTCCTGGTACCGGGCCGCTGATCCTTGCCGAGGGCGTCGAGACGGCGCTCTCGGTCTGGCAGGCGACCGGGCAGGAGACTTGGGCCTGTCTGGGTATCGCCAACATCAGCCGTGCACCAGTGCCCGCCGGCGCGGCCGTCATTGTTGCCCGCGATGGGGATGCGGACGGCAGCCCAGCCGATCGGCAGATCCGGCGCGCCGTTGCCGTTCTCCGTCAGCGTCGTCACGCCGTCAGCATTGCCGTTCCGCCGCAGGGAAAGGACTTCAACGACGTGCTCGTCGAGCAAGGCGAGGAGGCAGTTCGCACAATGATCGCCCGAGCGTCACCGCCTGCGTCCGATTCCCCCACCGACATCTGCGTGCAGATCGGTTCCGACGTGGAGATCGCGGGTCGTGTTCGTGACCTTCTCACAGAGCGGTTTGGCGCCACCGTCCATGCCGAGGGGGCATTCTGGCGTTATGGCGGCGCGCACTGGGTCACCATTCCAGATCACGAGCTGCGGGTTGCCGTTCACGGCTATGACGGAGCCGACTATCGCACGCCGGCCGGCGACCCTGCGCGTGTGAAGCTCGGCAAGGGACGGATCGATTCCATCCTTTACGAATACGCCGCTCTGGTCGCGCACCCGACCTTCTTCGAAGCCGCGCCGAACGGCATCAACTGCGCCGCCGGTTTCATCCGATTTGCCGAAGACGGCGTGCCCATCATCGAAACGCACCACCGGGACCATCGATGTCGCCATACATTGCCTGGGCATTGGCGAGCCGGTAATGACGGCGTCCTTAGAGCAGGATCTCTGCTGGGGCGATTGCTCGATGGCGTCTTCCGTGGTGACGACGACATGGCGGACAAGGTGGCGCTGCTGGCCGAAGTCTGCGGTGCTGCGGCCCTCGGCTATGCCACCCGGCTCATGCAGCCTCGCGGGGTAATCCTCAAGGGCGAAACGGCCGAGAACGGTAAGAGCCAAATCCTCGACCTCGCGCGTGGTCTCCTGCCGCCCTCTGCCATCTGCTCGGTTACCGCCGCACGCATGGGCGATGAGCGCCACATCATCGGCCTCGCCGGCAAGCTCCTGAATGCCAGCGACGAACTCTCCTCTTCGGCCGCGATCGCGTCGGAGACCTTCAAGGCTGTGATCACTGGCGAGCCGGTCGAGGGCAGGGACGTCTACCGCAGTCGACTCGAGTTCAGACCAGTAGCCCAGCATCTCTTCGCGACCAATACGCTGCCACCCTTCCAGGGTGGCATGGATCGCGGCGTCCAGCGCCGCCTCCTCGTCCTGACCTTCAACCGCGTCATCCCATTGGAAGAGCGTGTCGAGCAGATCGGACGGCGCATCGCCGCGGAGGAGGCCGACCTGCTGCTGGCCTGGGCCGTCGGCGGTGCTTCACGCCTCATCCGCCAGCGCAACTTCACGACGCCACCCTCGAGCAAGCAGGCGCTAGCCGACTGGATGTACGGTGCGGACCCGGTTCTCGCCTGGCTGGACGCCTGTGTCGAAGTGCAGCCGATCGTCGACAGCCATCCGACGCTCACGACGCGCTTCGCCTACGAGCAGTTCCATGCTTGGGCGACGGCGGAGGGATTCAAGAACGACAAGCTACCAGCGATCAATGGCTTCGTGCAGCGGGTCCAGGCCAATGCTGTTGGTGTCGAATACCGGCGCACAAAAACCGGGCGTCTGTTCCTTGGTTTGGTGGTCACGCGCGCGGCTTCAAGGTCACAGACCTGGTGACGCATGGGTGACGCAAGGGTGACGCAGCTTTCCGGGTTAACTCATTGAAAGTGCTGAGATGACGCATCGGACCCCTGACTATCGCGAGATGCACCGGAGTGTTTGATGGAGGCATGTGTGTATTTCCCCCTTTATGTAAATGTCAGGACCTCCGGTGCGTCATCTCAGCACTATCAATGGGTTGGCTCCTCTTTATGCGTCACCTCTGCGACACCGGTGCGTCACCTTCGTCGTTCGTGGGCGCCGACAGGGGTGCGCGGGCGTCTTGAGGTGCCCCCTGGTCCGCCGGCGCCGATCGGACCGTACCCGCCTTCCCAACCTGTCTATTCAGGACGCCGAGGCATCGATGCCGCGGACTGCGCCGCTCTGCTCCAGGAGAACCTGTGATGACAAAGCCGATCGACGCTATCCATTGGACGCCTCGGCTGGTCGAGGCCTATGTCGCCGAGGCGGCCGTTACACTTCATTGCCTGCCGGAGCAGCGCGTCCAGGGCTACGTCAATACCTGGCCAGAGATTCAGAGCGATGCATGCGACACCGATGGTGTGGCGGACAGGCCGACTCGGTTCACCCCCAGCCCGAACGCCATCGATCAGATGGACCGTGTCTTGCTGTGGCTGCGCTGGCTGAAGCGGGATGACCAGCGCATCGTTTGGGAGCGGGCGAAACGACGCCCCTGGAAAGACATCGCGCATGAGCACGGCGCCGACCGTTCCACAGTTTGGCGCCGTTGGACCTATGCGCTGGTGACGATCGCCGCACGGCTGAACGCCTCCGCTGATGCAGCACTGTTGCAACAGCGAACCGTGCAACATCCAGGACCAAGGATACCGAGTTAGTAGGAAAAATCAGACGAATGGCGCCCGTGAGGAGACCCGAAGCGGAAGTACGACGAATGACGCTCCAATTTCCGCTTCGCGCCCTTAGTCGCCCTTCAGCGATGCGTGATGCTTCCCGAAAGCGGACATCCAGACCTGCGCGCGTCATAGCGAAGCACATCCGAGATGGGGTGGCAATCGGACGTTCGCACCCGCCTCGTGCAT
>JAQGID010000223.1 GCA_028291405.1 Rhodospirillales bacterium
AGCTCAATCCGACGCTCGGCGACATTCCCGGGAACATCGCCAAGCTGCGCCAGGCGCGGCGCGACGGCGCGGCGCTCGGCGCCGATCTGGTGATCGGGACCGAGCTCTGCGTGACGGGATACCCGCCAGAGGACCTCGTCCTCAAACGCTCCTTCCTCGACGCCTGCGAGGCGGCGTTGCGGGACTTCGCCGCCGAGACGGCGAGCGGCCCGGCGATCCTGGTCGGCGCGCCGTGGCGGCAGGAGGACAAAGTCTATAACGCGGCGCTCTTGCTCGACGGCGGCGAGATCGCGGCGGTCCGCCTCAAGCACGAGCTGCCGAACTACGGCGTCTTCGACGAGAAGCGCGTCTTCGCCGCGGGCCCGGCGCCGGGCCCGGTCGCCTTCCGGGGCGTCCGGCTCGGCACAATGGTCTGCGAGGACATGTGGCTGACCGATGTCACCGAGACGCTCGCCGAGACCGGCGCCGAGCTGCTCATCGTCGTCAACGCCTCGCCCTATGAGCACGGCAAGCGCGACGAGCGCGTCCAGCTCGCCTGCTCGCGCGTCCAGGAAAGCGGCCTGCCGCTGATCTACGTCAACCAGATCGGCGGTCAGGACGAGCTGGTCTTCGACGGCGGCTCCTTCGCCCTCGACGCCGACTGCACGCTGCGCCTGCAGACGCCGGACTGGCGCGAGGCGCTGCTGCCGCTGGTCGCTTCGCGCGGGTCCGACGAGCGCTGGAGCTTCGCGCCGGGCGCGATGACCAAGCCGACAGAGGGACTCGAATCGATCTATCAGGCAATGGTGCTCGGCCTGCGCGACTACGTCGGCAAGAACGGCTTCCCCGGCATCGTGCTCGGCCTCTCCGGCGGCATCGATTCCGCCCTCAGCGCCGCCGTCGCTGCCGACGCGCTCGGCCGCGACAAGGTGCATTGCGTCATGATGCCGTCGCCCTATACCTCGCGCGAAAGCATCGAGGATGCCGCCGCCTGCGCCGATCTCCTCGGCGTCGAGCTGCGCGAGATCGGCATCGGTCCGGCGATGGACGCTTTCGCGACCATGCTGGCGCCGTCCTTCGCCGGCCGCGCGGCCGACATCACCGAGGAAAATATCCAGTCCCGCGCCCGCGGCGTCACCCTGATGGCTCTGTCGAACAAATTCGGCTGGATGGTGCTCTCGACCGGCAACAAATCCGAGATGTCGGTCGGCTATGCGACGCTCTACGGCGACATGTGCGGCGGCTACTCGGTGCTGAAGGACGTCTACAAGACCACGGTCTTCGCGCTGAGCCGCTGGCGCAACGAGCATCTGCCGGAAGGCGCGCTCGGCGCGGCCGGCCCGGTCATGCCCGAGCGCGTCATTGCCAAGCCGCCCAGCGCCGAGCTGAAACCCGGCCAGAAGGACGAGGATTCGCTGCCGCCCTACGCCGTGCTCGACGACATCCTCGAATGTCTCGTCGAGCACGAGCTGCCGGTCGCCGCGATCGTCGCGCGCGGCCACGACGAGGAAACCGTGCGCGCCGTCTGGCGCATGCTCGACCGTGCCGAGTACAAGCGCCGCCAGGCGCCGCCAGGGGTCAAGATCACGCGGCGGGCGTTCGGCCGCGACCGCCGGTATCCGATCACCAATCTGTTCCGGCGCTGACGGGTTGGCGGACGATGGTTCACAGCCATGCATACGCCGCGCGGCTGATTTGGACCGGCGCCGCCGCCGGCCCGACGCTCTCCTACCGGGGCTACAGCCGCGAGTACCTTGCCGAGATCGCCGGAAAGCCGCCGTTGCGGGGCTCCGCGGACGCACAGTTCCTCGGCGATGCCGGGCTGCTCAATCCGGAGGAGCTGCTGGTCGTTGCGCTCTCGTCCTGCCATCTGCTGAGCTATCTCGCGCTCTGCGCGCGTAACGGCGTCGCGGTCCTCTCCTACGAGGACGATGCCGCCGGCAGCATGACCCTCAGCGACGGGCGGGTCCGCTTCACCGAGGTCGTCTTGCGCCCGCGCGTCGCCATCGCGGCAAGCAGCAGCATCGCCGCGGCGGTGGCACTGCACGACACGGCGCATGACGAGTGCTACATCGCCGCCTCGGTTAATTTCCCGGTGCGCCACGAACCGGTCGTCGTCGCGCGCGATTGACGGCAGGCTTGCAACCCGGCCGGTCCGGTGGTCTTTTGGCGCCGTTTTTCCGATGAGCGCCCGATGACCCTGTCCCTCTACAACACCATGACCCGCCGCAAGGAGGTCTTCGAGCCGATCGACCCGGCGAACGTCCGCCTCTACGTTTGCGGACCGACGGTCTACGATCTCGCCCACATCGGCAACGCGCGGCCTGTCGTCGTCTTCGACGTGCTGTTCCGCCTGTTGCGCCGCGAGTACGGCGTCGAGCACGTCACCTACGTTCGCAACATCACCGACGTCGACGACAAGATCAACGCCGCCGCCGCCGCCAACAAGGAGCCGATCCGCGTCCTGACCGAGCGCACCGCGGCGGCCTTCCACGACGACATGGAGGCGCTCGGCGCGACGCGGCCGACGCTGGAGCCGCGCGCCACCGACCATATCCCGCAAATGATCGGCATGATCACGCGGCTCATCGACGACGGCTTCGCCTACGAGGCCGAGGGCCATGTGCTGTTTTCGATCGCCGCGATGCCGAGCTATGGCAGGCTGTCCGGCCGCAGCCTCGACGATATGCGCGCCGGCGCCCGCGTCGAGGTCGCGCCCTACAAGCGCGACGCCGGCGATTTCGTGCTGTGGAAGCCGTCGCCCGACGATCTGCCGGGCTGGGACAGCCCGTGGGGCAGGGGGCGGCCGGGCTGGCATCTCGAATGCTCGGCGATGAGCGAGGCGCATCTCGGCGACACCTTCGACATCCACGGCGGCGGTCTCGACCTCATCTTCCCGCACCACGAGAACGAGATCGCCCAGAGCGTCTGCGCCCACGGCGGCAAGGAGCTGGCGCGGTTCTGGATGCACAACGGCTTCGTCACCGCCGCAGCCGGCGAGAAGATGTCGAAATCCGAGGGCAATTTCGTCAGCGTCCGCGACCTGCTCAAGGATTGGTCCGGCGAGACGATCCGCCTGGCGCTGCTCGGCGGCCACTATCGCGAGCCGCTGGAGTTCTCGGTCGAGCGGCTGACCCAGGCGAAGCTGACGCTCGACCGCTACTACCTCGCGCTGCGCGGCGCCATGAAGGGCGGCCTGCCGGTGGCCTCCGGCGGTCTCGTGCCGCCGGCGATCGTCGAGGCGCTCGAGGACGACCTGAACACCCCGCTGGCGCTCGCCCGCATGCACGAGCTGCTGCGCGATCTCAACAACGCGCTCCAGAAGAACAAGCTCGAGGTCGCGGCGCCGCTCGCCGCCGATCTCCTGACCACCGGCGATCTGCTCGGGCTCCTGCAATACGATCCCGA
>JAQGID010000231.1 GCA_028291405.1 Rhodospirillales bacterium
TCAAGGGCGTCGCCGGGTTCTTCAAGATCCCGCCGGCGCGGGTCGAGAACGACATCATCGTCACGCGCGCCCTCGCCGGCGGCGAAAGCGGCGATCTCAAGCTGAAGCCGGCGGATTTCGCCGCCTACATGATCAAGAACGCGGTGGGTTCCGCGGCTGGGTGAGAGCTAAGCGACGCCGTCCAGCGCTCGGGCGAGGCGCCGCGTCAGGTCCTGGCCGCGCTCGCGCGGGAAGAGCAGCTCGACCAGTCTGATCGCCGGCTCGAGGAGGCGGCGGGCGGTATGGTCGGCCGGCGCGAACCGCAGGTCGGCGATCAGATCCTCGCAGCATTTCTCGATTTCGGCGACGAGGTGGTCGAGCTTCTTGCGCGCCGGGCTGCCGAAGCCTTGCCGGCCGGCGCGCTGCGTGATGAAGGCGAGGAGGCGGATCGCCTGGTCGGCGCGGGCGAGGAGCGGCGCCGTATCCGGAGCGGCGGCGGTGCGGCGCGCGTTCTGCGGCTTCAGCAGGCGCTCGGCCAGGACGGCGCGGATCGCCTCCTCGGCCGGCCGCAGACGATCTTCGCCGAGCGCCTCGCGCATCCGCGAGCGCGAGCGCAGCATCGTCTCGCCCCACGGCGAGTCGCGTCGCAGGTCGATCTCGTTCAGGACGCCCTCGGCGCAGTCGACGTAGCGGCCGACGAGCTCGCGCAGCAGATCGAAATCGACGATACGCGCCGACAGGCGGTCTTTGGGATTGGCGGCGTCGACGGCGGCGGCGGTGCGTTCGAGATCCTCCAGCAGGCGCTCGCCGATCGAGCCGAACTCGGTGTCGGCGACGATCGTCGCGTCGCGCTGGAGCGCCAGCGCCCGGGTGAAGCGGAAGATCAGCCAGGGCTTCTCCAGCCGGTTCAGGATCGCCAGCGCGAAATAGCGCGTGACCATGACGGTGCTGGACGCGAGGATTCCGTAATGGTGCTTGGCGACCGTGACGACCTGGGTCGGCAGGTCGATCAGCCGATCGCCGGCGACGGCGCCGTCGCGCTCGGCGGCGACCATGACGGCGGCGATCGCCTCGCTCAGCGGCTCGGCTTCCTTGAGGATCTCGAAGATCTGCTTCAGCATGATCCGCGCGGCCGGCCGCCGGGCGAAGGTGCGGAGGCTCGGCGCGGCCTTGGCGCCGGTACCCAGCCGCAAGACGGTGGCGGTCCAATCGGCGGCCGCGGCGCGCCCCTGGACCGCGATGGCGTCGAGCGCGTCGTCGTCGCCGCGGTGCGCCTCGATCTCGGCGGTCAGCGCGGCGATGTCGGAAGCGGCGACGGCGGTCAGCGCGTCCCACCAGGGCCGCAGCATGGTGCGCTGGATCAGCCCGGCGCTGTCGTCGCGTTGCGCCCGGTCGGTGAGGAACGGCTCGAGCGGCATGCAGATCATGCGGAGCAGCGACGAGCGATCGGCGCGCCCGGTCCCGAGCGTCGGGGCGAGCGCCTCGAGGATGACGTCGGTCGGCAGGGAATCGCCCTCGCTCGCGCGCATCGCCGTGACGGTGCGCGCGAGCATCGCCGCCTTGCCGGCCGGCATCGTCCGCAGCAGCTCGGTGATCTGCCGACGCTTTCCGTCGCCTAAGGCGGCCAAGGGCCTACTCCCGTGTGTTCATACGGGAGTAGAGGCGAAATAGGTAAAGAAGCGGTGAGCGGCCGGTCTCAGGCGGCGACGCGGTAGAGCACCCGCGCGCTGACCCGCCGCGGCACCTGCATGATCGTCCGCCGCAGCACGATCGGCCGTTCCTCCAGGCTGAGAATGCGCGTCTCGTAGGGCAGCAGCAGCTGGCGCCGGCGGACCGTCTCGCCCATCGTGCAGTCGCCGTAGCGCAAGCGCTTGCAGCGTCCGGAGTCGTAGAGACGAAACGACCGCCGCGTGACATCCGTGACGGTCGTCCAATGGAACCCCGGCTTGTCGAGGCCGAGGATGGCGACCTTGCGTCTATCGTCGATATTAAAAGAAGACGATAGGACGTTGAAAAATTTATCTTTTCTGGTTACGCTCATGCCCGCGAACGGGCGCGAGACGACGAGGCGGAGCTCGAAGGATTCGCGGACGAAGCGCTGCACCGTCTGCAGCATCGCGTCGACATCCTCGATATGCGTGCCGCGCCATACCGCCTGCGGCATCTTTTGACGCCGGTGCAGCGCGTGGCAGAGTCGCTTGAACAGACGATTCGCATCTTCCCGGGTAAAGCCGCGATCATGCAGTAGCCGCGTCACCGCATTAACCACGGCGTAGGCGCCGCAAAGCCCATCGAGGTCGCCTTGCTGCAACGGGGAAGGGGGTCTGGCCATGCGTCTCCGTTGTCTGATATCTGAAGCGCAACCGCGAGATCATCATCTTGCATCGGTTTGCCCGGAAGAATCCAGCGCCGTTGAGGTGCCGTTACACGGTTCCCGTATCAAAAGAATAATTTTAGGTTAATTCGCGTATCCGATGAATACCGATAGCGCCGACGCGGTCACGAAAACCCTGCCGATCGACCGCGTCATTCCCGAGATCGTGCAGTCTCTGCGGCAGGGGAACGGCCTCGTCCTGCAGGCGCCGCCGGGCGCCGGCAAGACGACTCGCTTGCCCCTGGCGCTGCTCGACGAGGCGTGGCTCGGGGGCCGGCGAATTCTGATGCTGGAGCCGCGCCGCCTCGCGACCCGCGCTGCGGCGCGACGCATGGCAGCGACGCTCGGCGAGGCGGTCGGCGACACCGTCGGCTATCGCATGCGGCTGGACAGCAAGATCGGCAAGCGCACCCGCATCGAGGTCGTGACCGATGGCATCCTGATCCGCATCCTGCAGGACAATCCCGAACTCGCCGGCATCGGCGCCGTCATCTTCGACGAGTTCCACGAGCGCGGCCTCGATGCCGATCTCGGTCTCGCCCTCTGCCTCGAGGCGCAGCGCTACCTGCGCGAGGATTTGCGGCTGATCGTGATGTCGGCGACGCTCGACGGCGAGCGCGTGGCCGCCTTGCTCGGCGCCCCGGTCGTGACCAGCGCCGGCCGCAGCTTTCCCGTCGCCACCCGGCATCTGCCGCGGCCGAAGGAAGAGCGCATCGAGGACGGCGTCGCCGCCGCGATCGGCCAGGCGCTCGCCGAGGAGACCGGCAATATCCTCGCGTTCCTGCCCGGCGCCGGTGAGATCCGCCGGGTCGAGCAGCGCCTCGCAGAGACACGGCGCGACCCGTCGATCCAGATCGCGCCGCTCTACGGCGAGCTGGCACAGGCGGCGCAGGATGCGGCGCTGGCGCTGCCGCCGCCGGGAATCCGCAAGATCGTCCTGGCGACCGCGATCGCCGAGACCAGCCTGACGATCGAGGGCGTCCGGGTGGTCGTCGATTGCGGCCTGATGCGGGTGCCGCGCTTCGAGCCGCGCAGCGGCCTGACGCGGCTGGAGACGGTAAAGGTGTCGCAGGCATCGGCCGACCAGCGTCGCGGCCGCGCCGGGCGGCTGGAGCCGGGAGTCTGCTACCGGCTGTGGAGCGCTTCCGAGGAACGGCTGCTGCCGCGCCATGCCGTGCCCGAGATACTCGCCGCCGACCTCGCGCCGCTGGCGCTCGAGCTGGCGCGCTGGGGCGCCGAGCCGGAAGCGCTCGCCTGGCTCGATCCGCCGCCGGCCTCCGCCTTGGCGCAGGCGCGGGCATTGCTCGAACGGCTAGAGGCGCTCGATGCTGCCGGGCGGATCACCGGACACGGACGGGAGCTTGCCGGCTTCGGCCTCCATCCGCGCCTCGCCCACATGATCCTGCAGGGGCGCGCGCTCGGGATCGGGGGAATCGCCTGCGACCTCGCCGCGCTGCTCGCCTTCCGCGACATCGTCAAGCCGTTGCCGGGACAGGCGGTTCGACGCGAGGTCGACATGCGGTTGCGTCTCGATGTGCTGAGCGGCCGCGTCGCCGAACCGGCGGGGATGGCGCTCGATCGCGGGCTTCTGCGTCAGGTCCGGCAGCAGGCCGGCGAGTGGCGGCGGCGGATCCGCGCATCGCGCGACGGGGGACCGGAGAACGACGGGCCGGAGAAGGCGGGGATGGCGCTGGCGCTCGCCTATCCCGACCGCATCGCGCAGCGCCGCTCCACCGGCGGCGGCCAGTTCCGGCTGAGCAACGGCCGCGGCGCCAGCGTCTCGCCCGCGGACCCGCTCGCCGCGGCCGGTTACATCGTCGCCGCCGAGCTCGACGGCGACCGGCGCGATGCTCGCGTCTTCCTCGCGGCGCCGGTCACCGCCGCCGAGCTCGAGGCGGTTTTCGGCGCCGCGCTCGAGCGCCACGACGAGATCGCCTGGGACAGCCGCAGCGGCGCCGTCGTCGCCCGCCGGCAATTGCGTCTCGGCGAGCTCGTGATCCGCGAGGAGCCGCTCAACGCGCCACCGCGCCCTGCGGTCATGGCAGCACTGCTCGACGGGATCCGCAACGCCGGGCTCGGTTGCCTGCCGTGGCGATCCGAAATCATGCAGTTTCGTGCGCGCGTCGCCTGCCTGCGACGGCTCGAAGGCGATGCCGCGGACTGGCCCGATCTCGACGATGCCGCGCTGCTCGCCGGACTCGCAGACTGGCTGGCGCCGGCGCTCGACGGTATCACCCGGCTGGCGCAGCTCGAGCGCATCGATCTCGCGCCGCTGCTGCGAGCATCACTCGACTGGTCGCGGCAGCGCGAGCTCGACGAGCAGGTACCGACCCATGTCACGGTGCCGAGCGGCTCCAGCGTGCCGATCGACTATACCAGCGGCGACGTGCCGATCCTCGCGGTTCGGCTGCAGGAGATGTTCGGCGCCGCCGCGGGGCCGCGGATCGCCCGCGGCCGCATCGCGCTGCTGCTGCAGCTGCTGTCGCCGGCCGGGAGGCCGTTGCAGACAACCGGCGATCTCGCCGGGTTTTGGGCGGGCAGTTACCGCGCAGTGCGCGGCGAGATGCGCGGGCGGTATCCGAAGCACCCGTGGCCGGAAGATCCGCTCGCGGCGGTTCCGACCAATCGCACGAAGCGACGCTTGCAATAGCGAAAGATCGTCTCCCGCCCGGGCTGGTGGGGGGCACGCCGAAGCAGCGACATCAGCCTGATGCGGTGAACGACGACCACGGCCGATTACCGAGCGCATCCTCCTCCGGGTCGCGTGACGGTGCGATGTGGAAGGCGCGGGCCAGTCTCACCAATCCTGCGCTATCGATCGCCGCGTTGCCTCTGATGAGCGATACGAAGCCGCGTTCTCGCAATTGCCGCAGCACGCGATTTACATGCACGACCGTCAGACCGAGATGGTCGGCAATTTGCACCTGTGTCATCGGCAGACGAAATCCAGTTGCGGATACAAGGCCGCGGCTCAACAGACGTGCGTGGAGATTCAGGAGGAATGCGCTTATTCTTTCCTCGGCGGTGGCACGCGCAAGCATCACGGCCAGCGCTTCCACGCGAAGCCGTTCCTGGCGGCCCGCGTATGCCAGCGAGGCCGCCAGCTCAGGATTGCGGGAGACGTCAGCGGGTTGCAATGGAGCCATGGCTTGATATGTGACCGGCGATAGCGCAACCGTGGCGGCGAGGCTTGGCATGTCGAAGATCGTGTCGACTCCGACCAGATCGCCGGGCAGGAAAAGATCGATGATGGATCGCCTGCCGTCCGACAACTCTCGACTGCGCATCGCCCAGCCGCTCCGAAGGAAAAGAATGCTGCCCTGGCACCTTTCAGGAGCGATGAGCATCGCGCCGGCCGGCGCCACGCGGACAGCGGACACTCCGGGATCGCTGCCGATCGGGAAGGGGGTCATGTACGAAGACTGCGCTTTCGAAGTTTCGAGCATGCCGGCGCCCCCGAGTTGCTTTCGTTTCGACAATTAAGAATCGGATGGCAGCAATGGTCGGTTCGCTTTCGAACACAGCCGGGGATCGGTGCCGAGTCGGCCCGGCTGCGGCATCACCGCTGTTCGGGCGCGGTCGTGTCTCAGTGTGAATTGTAACAGTGACGGCCCTCGGGCTCGGACTGTTCCTGGCATTCGGCCGGATAAACGCGCCGCGCACCTTCCCGGATCTCAAACGGCTTCTCCAGGAAGAGCTGACGTGCTTTTGCAAGCGCAAACGAGTCCTCCCGGCATCGGACCTCGTGCGACGCCTGTATCGCCCCAGCGAAGTTCAGCAGATAAAGCCGATATTCCATCGTAAGCCCCCCGGCGAAGGCGGGAGCGCGCGCAACCTCTAAGAGGGTCGCATCGTCTCTCAGCCGTCGGCGCCTGGACAAAGCCGTTGCTGACGATGAGTACAGCATAGCCCAAAAGTATTATAAATTGCAAGTCATAAAAACATCACAGGTTGCATTTTCGTTCCGGTGCAAAAAAAGCCCCTGCAGAAGCGGGCCTTTTCGCTTTGATAGCCTAATATCTTGAAGGGGGCGTCATGATGGCCTTGTTGGATCGCATCAGAGACGTCTTCTCCCCTAAGCATGATACGAGCGCGTTAGTCGAAGAGTGTTAGCCGGTCACCGGCCCATCGGTCTGGTACACTCCACACATGAGACGCTATACGGGCTTCGCTTGCGTCGCGGAAAGGGAAGGCGCACGGTCTTCGTCTTGCTCGGCGCGACTCTCCAGGCGCGGGCGCTGTGAGCATCAGTGCTGGTACTTAAGCTGAGAGAGCAGCGAATGCCCGACGTTGCGACGATACCTGTCCCGAATTTATTTCTCGCCGCACTTCATTCGCAGGACCTGGATCCGCTGCGGCCGCATCTCGAAGCAATCACGATGACTGCCCGCGAATTCCTTCACGAGAAGGATCGGCCGGTCGACTACATTTACTTTCCCGCGGCGGGTATGATTTCGTTGATCATACCATTGGAGGATGGCGGGCTCGTCGAAGCCGGTATAGTCGGCAAAGAGAATGCAGTGGGATTGGCGGGTCTCGCCGGCGCCAGCAAGGCGACGGTCTCGGCGATGGTTCAGATGCCCGGATCCGCGTTCCGTATTCGCCCGTCGATCATGCGCGAGCAGATGATCCGGAGTCATGCTCTGGCTATGCAGGTTCTCCGATTTTCCCATGCGCTGAACGCGCAGCTCTCCTACTCGGCCGTCTGCAATGTTCGCCATACCTTGCCTGAGAGGCTCGCTCGCTGGCTGCTGATGGCCCATGATCGCGGCCAAGGCGACGTGTTGCCTCTGACCCAGGAATTCATGGGAATATTGCTCGGCGTCCGCCGATCGGGCATCACCCTGGCGGCTCGCAGGCTGCACCAGCGGGGCGCGATCACCTACACCCGCGGCCGCGTCACGATCCGCGATCGCGCGTTGTTGGAGCAGAGTTCCTGCGAGTGCTACGCGGCAGCCGCTGCGATCTCTCGCGCGCTGATCGGCTGGCCGGCCGAGGGACGAACAGCCGATCGCGGACAAAATATCCAGCAGCCCTAGTGAGAGCTCTTTCGAATTGGTCGGATTGCGGTGTCGCCATCCTGGTGAAGGTCTTCGGCTGCCGCCTCTTCAAACGCATCGGCAAGCGCCGTCAGCATGAGGCGCGCGATCGGGTCGTCTATCGCTTG
>JAQGID010000233.1 GCA_028291405.1 Rhodospirillales bacterium
GGGCGAAAGTTCTCTCGAATGTGGCGTGGTCCATGAGGCGAATTGTCTCGCGGCCGTGGTCTCCTTCGGTTCTGGCGTAAGATCGACCGAAAGGCCGAGTTGCTTATCGACTCAAGAGCGATGAGGGGAATGGACCACGCCTCGCGCGCGCCTTGGTTGTTGCTAAAATCAAGATATTTGCATCGCGGTCACCGGAGCGGAACCGAACCACGAGGTCTTGTCGTCATCGACCGGCTGGACGATTGAGATTTAGTCCTCGAACGGCAGCCCGACGTATTGCTCTGCCAGGGAGGCCTGTGCGACCTCTGAACGGGCGAGGTAGTCGAGCTGGTTTTCACGCATACGCTCGTCGAAAGGAGTGTCGCCGGGAAAGCGGTGCAACAATGTCGTCAGCCACCATGACAGCCGTTCGGCTCCCCACACTCGACGCAATGCCATGTCGGAGTAGCTGTCTATGTAGCCGGTTCTGCCGTGCTTGATAGCGTCGACCATTCCCCGTGCCAAATAAAAGACGTCGGATACGGCCAGATTTAGGCCCTTGGCGCCGGTCGGGGGCACGATATGAGCCGCGTCCCCGGCGAGAAATAGTCGACCGTAGCACATCGGTTCGGTGACGAAGCTTCTCAGCGGCGCGATTGATTTCTCGATCGACGGGCCGGTGACGATCTGGTCGGCAATGTTCTTCGGAAACCGCGCCTTTAGTTCCGCCCAAAATCGCTCGTCGGGCCAGTCCTCCAGTTTGGTGGCGAGATCGCACTGGATGTAATAGCGGCTGAGCGTCGGGCTGCGCATCGACGCCAGCGCGAATCCTCGCTCGTGGTGTCCGTAAACGATATCCGGGAACGGCGGGGTCTCCGACATAATTCCCAGCCAGCCGAACGGATAGGTCTTTTCGAATGTCCTCAGGATCGTGGCCGGGATCGATTGGCGGCTGATGCCGTGGAAGCCGTCGCAGCCCGCAACGTAGTCGCAATCGATCCTTTCCGTACGCCCGTTTTTCCCGAAGTTGACGGACGGACTGTTTGACGTCACACCTTCGAGCCGGACGCTTGTGGCCTCGTCAATTATGGCGCCACCGACCGCGTCCCTCGCCGCATAGAGGTCCTCGGTGATCGCCGTCTGTCCGTAGGCCATCATAGCCTTGCCGGTATGCTTCCTGGTGTCGATGAAGAAGCGATCGCGCCCGGCCCAGGCTATCGCGGTGCCGTCGTGAGAGTGCCCCTCGCGGTCCATGCGCCTACCGAGGCCGACCGCGCGCAGAAGTTCGACCGTGCCGGCTTCCAATATGCCCGCGCGGATGCGTTGCAGCACATGGGCGCGTGTTTGTCGCTCCACCACGATGCTGTCGATACCCTCGCGGGCCAGCATATGCGACAACAACAGCCCCGCCGGCCCGCCGCCGATGATCGCCACTTGAGTTCGCATCCCGGTTCCCCTGACAACGACCTAAGGCTTAGAGTTAATCGAGCTACAGCCAAGCTGCCGCAACTGCGCTCCCTGAACGGCCGAGCCGAGCAAATCTCCGCGGCTGTGCGGGAGCGCCAGCGCCATCTCGTTCACTAAGCCCGGCAGGTTACCGGAATGTTCCCTGTCCGGGGAAAGCGGTTACAGCGATAACAAACAGCAAACGGACACCCAACCTGCCGTGCTTGGACCCTCCCGATCTCATCGATCTTCGCGTGTTCCTGGCCCTTGTCCGACATCGAAGTTTCCGGATGGCCGGCGAACTCGACGTCACGGCGTCCGCGCTGAGCCATCGTATGAAGAAGCTCGAGGCCCGACTGTGTTGCCGGGCGGAGGATCGTTGGCGCGCGCGAGATAATGCGAGAGCGTTTTGAGACGCTAACGCCAACGAAGCGCTATGGCGAGCCGGATGAAGTCGCCGCAGTCATGGAGTTCTCTTGCCCGGCGAGGCCTCATTCGTTACATCGTCTCTCAATACCGTCGACGGCGGGACAATGTGGCTGTAACGCGCGCGGCGCCGGGCCACGTGCCCCACACGCGCGGTCGATCTGGCAAGCCGTCGGACGTGCCACGCGATGGTCGCACGATTCGGCGACCCCGCCGTAAGGCCCATAGAGTTCGTCGCTTAAAGTCCCTCCGCAACCAAGACGTAGGATCATCTGGCGCAGCGCCGTAACCGAAAGGTAAAACGACGCGACGTACGCGACGCAACCCCGCGAGTATTTACGGCGGGTGCCTCGTATTGTAAAACGAAACGTCTCGAAATGACCCGGGAGGATCGCTCAGTGACCGCCGTGCCCTCCACAACCGCCTTACGAGGCCGAAGGCGCAGCGAAGCATCGCGCAAGGCCATTCTTGACGCGACATATGAACTGCTAAAAGCCGTCGGCTTCCACCAGATGTCAATCGAGGGCGTCGCCTCTCGCGCTGGCGTGGGAAAAACGACAATATATCGCTGGTGGAGCAGCAAGGGTGTGCTCGCCGTCGACGCTTTCATGGAGGCGGTCGCACCTTCCATCGCCTTCCGAGAAACGGGTTCGGCCCGAGCCGATATCGAGCGCCAGATGAAAAATCTTGCCGAAGCATATCGTGGTAGGACCGGCGAAATCCTCAAGGAAATGATTGGATTCAGCCAGTGCGACGGGGAGATGCGAGAGGCCCTTTTCGTCGGCTATTTAAAGCCGAGACGAGAGGCGGCCAAGGCCGCACTGCAACGCGGGATTGATCAGGGGGAATTCCTACCCAATCTCGACTTGGAAGCGCTTGTAGACGCGCTCTACGGGCCGCTGGTCTATAGAATGCTCACTGGATACTATCCGATCGACAATAATTTCGTTAATCAGACAAGGCGAGCGGTGTTCGAAGGAATTGTGCGCCGAGACAAGTGACAAGAGATCGAGCCATCGCACCGCCACTCCTTTCTCTCCGCTGATCAAACGCTCGCGCTACCCAACGACGGTCATAGCTCTGATCTATACCAGAGCACTATCCGTGTCCTGACGGCATATTGGCCAAGCCACAGCAGCACTGAGAGAGATCCGGAACCTCCAAAGCTGCCCGCGACCTACTGACGCTGCACGCTTGGCCACTGGCGTGTTCCAGAGACCTATCTGCCCCGCGCTCCGAAGCGGATCGCCGATCATCCCGTCATGGGGGGATCGCTGAACTCCTTCCGTAGAAACCGACAGAGAGATCCACGCCAGCGCAGCCCGGTGACCGATCTCGCCGGCACGGACGCACACCTCTCATTCTCCTTGACCGAAACCAGTAAGACCAGTACGATACGTACCGTATCGTTATTGGGGTATGGAATGCGCATTCCGGCCATAGTCTACGTTCTTGCGCTCGGCGCATTCGCTCTAATCACCACTGAACTTGGGGTGATTGGAATCCTCCCACAGGTGTCAGAGGGTTTCGGCATCACCATCGATCGCGCCGGATGGCTTTTGAGCGGGTTCGCCTTGGTGATAGCACTGCTCGGCCCGTGGATGACCTTGCTGTTTTCGAAAGTGAACCGGAAGCTCAGCCTCTGCTTCGTTCTGTTTATATTTTTTCTCTCAAACAGTGCGTCATTATTCGCACCTAACTTCAACATTCTGTTGCTTACACGCATTATTCCTGCTTTTGTTCATCCGGTCTTCTGGTCCGTGGCGATGTCGGTTGCGGCGGCGTCGGTCGACCCCAAGAGATCGTCCCGCGCGGTCTCTATCGTCTTTACCGGGTTTAGTGCTGGTATCGTCCTCGGGGTGCCGATCGCTTCCTTCGCTGCCGGATCGGACGGGTGGCAGGCGGGATTCATCGTCTTTTCGGCGCTCAATGCCGTTGCCCTCGTTGCACACCTTATCCTTCTTCCGTCGATGCCGGTGACCCATAGGTTGTCCTTCGGAAGTCAGCTCGGCTCCTCCGCAAACCTCTATTGTGGTGGAATCTGGTTCTGCAAGTTGTGCTCACAGCGGCCGTCTTCTCGACCTATGCCTATATGGCCGAATATCTGAAGGTCGTTACCGAAATGGATGTCCGGTCGATCAGCCTGATGCTGTTTCTTTTCGGGACGGCGGGGTTCTTCGGTACGCTCGCCGCGGGCTGGCTCATGGGCGTTCATCTGTCCGCCACGGCCAGCGGCTTCATGGCGCTCTTCGCGCCAACGTTGCTGCTCATCTTTCTTTTCGGACAGAGCTACCCGGTTGCGGTTGTGCTCGTTGTTCTCTGGGGCTTCGTCCACGCCGCGGTCATTCCCCTCTGCCAGGCGCTGGTCCTAAGAGCTGCGCCCGAGGCACCCGAGTTTTCCAACAGTCTCTTCAACTCCTTCGGAAACCTGGGTCTGACCGGCGGAACGATGATCGGCGGGCTCTTCATTGCCTTCTTCGGAATCCGCGTTCTGCCGCTCGCCAGCATCGCAGTCTTGGCCGTGGCCGCTCTTATTTTCCTCCTAGAACGGCGGCTCTACGCGCGACGAAGCCGCCATCCAGTAGACGCTGCGGCTCAGTGACTGCGAGACCGGAGCGCACGCGGTCGTTGCGCATTTGGCGCCCTCAAGGCGCTTACCCCCTGCTCACCCCCTTCGTACCCCCCTCTATCTCCCTGACGGGAGATATTCACCCAGGCCGGAACGGACGGCCCCTGGGGGGCCCATTCCTGAATGACCCACTGAGGAGATCAGCATGTCGACCGCGAACACAGCCCCGAACGCCGAAATCGTCACGGAACTCGGCAATGCGCTGGTCAGGTGGCGCGAGTTGATGAACGAGCGCGCCATCAAGGACCCCGGCCTCTGCAAGCCATTCGAGATTGGGCAACGCCTCCTCGAGCAGGGCGGCGAAGACCTCATGATCGATGTCTTTTATGACATCGACGACCAGTTCAGCGACCAGGACATGGCCAGCCTCGATTGCGCTTGGACCGGCATCGGAGGATGGGTGGCCTGATGTCGACTCCCGAGACCGAGGCCGCTAGAGCCGCGCCATGAAGGAGCGGCATCAACGTTTCGTAGCGGAGTATCTGCGGGACGTCCCGCAGGTGGTCAGCGACTTCACCCCGTTCCCGGCCGAGGATGCGTAATAACCGACGTCGCTGACGACATGATCAAGGGCCTGAAGGGCATCGCCGCCTTCATCGGATTCTCCGAAGATGCGACGCAGCGGTTGCTCGACAGGAAGGAGATCCCGGCCTTCAGGATCGGGCAACGCTGGCCCATGCGGCGGTCGACCTACATGGCCATGATCGAGGCGCGCGAGGGATTATGAGCACGAAGAGTGGAAGCTTCCCGTTTACCATCTACTCTCGCAGCAACCCGTGTTCCGAGGGAACCGATATGCGGCGCAAGTTCTTCGTCTGGCCGGTGACGGCGCTGGCCTTGATCGGGTTATTCACCGTTCTACGGCGGTTTGACGATAGCGTTGACGCTTGGGCCGGGCACAACGCCGCTGTTGTTTTAGGTGTCCTGTTGATAATCTTTGCCGGCCTCGCCATCATGATCACGATGGTTCTGTGCCTGGGACGAGATCGACAGGAATAAGTGAACTCGCGGGAGAGCGCGGATTTGCGCGGGAGATCGCGGCAGGTCAGGGCGACGAGGGCCGCGCTTGACCGAGACGCTGGGATTTAGCAGCCCGGTCAGCGCTCCCGAAGATATCTTCGGCACGACAGGCTCCCGTGAGACCCTTCTTGCCCGGCCCCATTTCCCAGCCGACCTTGGAAATGACGATTGCCTTGTCGCGGGAAACTGTGCCCTTCTTCAGTCACTTGCCAATGATCTCTTCCGAATCGCCACCCTTGTTGCCCGGCACCCAGGCGGAATAAACGTCCGCCGTGTCGATGGCATTGAAACCGGCATGGAAGAAGCCATCGAGGAAGGGATCGAGAATATTGAATGAGGTCTTTCATCGGCGGTCTAGCCGAAGACGTTGCCGCCCAAGATCGGAGCGATCGACAGACCGGTCTTTCCCAGGTTGGCGGATTTCAATGGTGCTTTCCTATGATTCTAAATGATGGAGCCTGTGGGACTCCGCTGCAGCGCAGGGTAGTCGACGTAGCCTTTTGCGCCACCGACATAAAACGTCTCGGGATCCGGTTCGTTCAGCGGCGCGCCATTTTTGATGCGCGATGGCAGATCAGGGTTCGCAATGAACTTCACCCCGAACGCGACCGCATCGGCCGCTCCTTCGGTGATGGCTCGCTCAGCCGTCTCGACGCTGAACTGCTCGTTTGCGACATACACGCCACCGAAGGCCTGCTTGAGAGCAACGCCGATCGAATCTTCGGCCTGACGTTCTCGCACCAGGAGGAAGGCTAGGTTACGTTTGCCCATTTCCCGCGAAACGTGGGTAAACGTGGCCAGCAGATCGCTGTCGCCCATGCTGTGGATGTCGGCGCGCGGCGAGAGGTGTAATCCGACACGATCGGACCCCCAAACGGAGATGGCCGCATCCACCGCCTCCAGCATCAGCCGCGCGCGATTTTCGATCGAGCCACCATACTCGTCTGCACGCTTGTTGGTGCCATCCTGCAGAAATTGATCGAGAAGATAGCCGTTCGCGCCGTGCAGCTCGACGCCGTCGAAGCCCGCCCTCTGGGCGTTCTCGGCCCCGCGGCGATGGTCCTCCACGATGCCGGCGATCTCCGCGTGGGCGAGGGCTCGCGGCGTGACGTAAGACTGATAGGGCCGCAGAAGGCTGACCCGTCCGTCCGGTGCAATGGCGCTCGGCGCCACCGGCGTCTCACCGTCAAGCAGGATCGGATGGGAAATGCGCCCGACATGCCAGAGCTGCAGGGAGATACGGCCACCAGCATTATGCACGGCATCCGTGATCCTGCGCCACCCAGCGACCTGCTCATCCGACCAGATCCCCGGAGTCCGCTCATAGCCGACGGAGAGCGGGCTGATGCAGGTGGCTTCGCTTATGATCAATCCAGCTGAAGCGCGCTGTACATAATATTCAAGCATCAGGTCGGTCGGAATTCGATCCTCGGTCGCACGCGACCGGGTCAAGGGCGACATCAGCACACGGTTCGGAAGGTCCAGATCACCGATCCGGATCGGGTCGTTCAAGCTCTGCATGGAGTACCTCAAGTATCAGGGTTGTTTGGCGTCGGAGCTGAGTCTGCCCAGGGCTTTGGCGTGACTTGTGGCGGCTCAGCCGTAGTTTGCTTCCCACACCCACTGGTCTCGCGGTTGGGCGTGTAGGCGCCAGAAGGCGTCTCCGACTGCCTCGGCACTCTTAGACCCCGGGGCGATGCCGGTTCCGATGGTCAGCACGGCGATATGAACCCCTTGCGCCGCAAAGTCCGGGAAGAGGGCTTCCGCGGCACAACGCAGACCGGCCTTCCCGACGCTAAGGGTGAGGAGATTGCTCGCCGGCTTCACGCCCAGAATACCGCCTGTGAGGAGGATGGAGCCGCCGCGCCGCGACACCATCGCTAGGCTCGCCTGCCTCACAGCGACCAGAGCGCTGGCAATATCAACCTCGATATCTTCAGCGATCGACGCCAGGCTTTGCTCCTGGAGGCTCTGAGCCCGAACGACAGCGGCGTTGTAGTGGAGGACCTCTAGTTCCCCGGCGCAGCGGGCCACCAGCGCGGCCACCTGAAGGCTGTCGCGGCAATCCACAGATGCGATCTCGACCCCGGCGTTGGCCCTCGCCTGAGATCATCCGCCAACGCTTCCAACCGCTCGACCTTGCGGGCGGCAAGCACGACCCGAAAACCTTCGATCGCGAAGCGGCGCGCTGTGCTTAGTCCAATCCCGGGGCCGGCACCGATGGCTAAGTACAGTCCTGCCATCCACTCAGCTCCCTTCGCGCGGTCGGGTATCGTCCCCGCCGTTCGGTTGAACGGCGCGGCACTGAACGGCATTCGCCTGCCGCCGCCCATGATAAAACGATACGTATCGTTTTATTTAATCGCTCTGGAGGTCGGCGTCAATAGAGCTGTCGCAGCTCGCTGGGTCAGCTTTGGGAGGGGCCGTCTGCGTTTTTTTTCAGCTGCTGTTCGAGCCGTCCTCAGCTCCTGCGCGCGCAACGTCGAGCGGTATCGGAGTTCGTGGAGGATTGCGCGCAGGCGGTGCTTGTCCTGGGTCGAACCATCAATAAGTTGCTCGAGTTCATCAACCCGCTTTGCTCGGTATGGCCGGGTCCAGCGGGATTCAACCGGGGGTACATCTCTTTGCCGCTGTGACCATCTCTCGAAGCGCTGGAAGGCGCGATACCAGGGGCCGAGTTCGGCTGGCACCTTGCGCCAATGGCGCCCGTCCGCAGGTGCCAGATGATGGCTCGACGGTCTGGCGGTCATGGACCGCTCGGCCCCAGACCCGGCCCGACTGCCTCCAGCGCCGTTTCGATCGCGCGCCATTGAAGCGACCCCGGAGCGATGGGCTGGTTCGGCGTCGGGCCGAAGATGGCCTCGATTGCCTGCCGCATCCGCGCCGAGCTTCGCTCTCGTTCCCCTCGGCGGAGCGGCACCTCGACCGCCGCCTCATACATCAGTCGACAAAGTGGGGGTTGCCCCCCTCCCTTCCCCGCCATTTCTCGCGATGCATCGAAATTCGGGGCCGTCTTTTGGTGGCCCAGCCGGCGAAGAGTTTGTCAGTTTTTTGTCAGAAGTTCGTGTCAGTTCGTGCTTTATTCGTGGGGGCCCATGTGGTTCCGTGCCACCATTCTGGCATGAAAAAACCGCCAAACTTGGCGGTTTTTCAATCACTTAGATCTGGAGCGGGCGAAGGGATTCGAACCCTCGACCCCAACCTTGGCAAGCCAGAATTTGCCCTGTCAAGCCGTTACGCAGAAATTCAACGCGGTGTGACCGAGTGCGCGGGATTCCACGCGCTCTCGACCAAGGCACCGCGGACAAGTCGTGAACTCTGGCGCAACCCGGGCTATCCGGGCGAAAAGCTGCGCAGGCAGGAAGCAGTAACCGGGACGTAACCCGCGAGCAACTAGTGGATCGGATCTAACGCTCGGATCCGGTCCGGGCTATCGTCCTGTGCTTCTTGATGAAGCCAGTATTGGTAATGAGAGCAAGGCAGGGCAGTGATGGTTCGGTACGCGAACAATAATGAGCTTTAATCGGATTGCTCAGAAGTGTCCGGTGTGCTAACGAAATGCACAAGTCGTTTTAAGGGCCGCTATGCCAGATAAACAAAAACTAGGGATCTCGAAAGCATCGCAGACAACAAGGCTGTCGAGAAATAGCGCGCCCAGACTACGCGAGGTACCGGTTTCGATCGCTGACGGCCAGTATCGTCTGTCTGCCGTTAGA
>JAQGID010000026.1 GCA_028291405.1 Rhodospirillales bacterium
GCAGCAGCTCGCGCCGCTCGCGATCCCAGAGGCCGAAGGCGAACATGCCGACGACCTTGCGCAGCGCCGTGACGCCCTCGCGCTGCAGCAGGCGGAGCAGCACCTCGGTGTCGCTTTCCGAGACGAAACGCTCGCCGCGCTCCTCGAGCTCGCTGCGCAGCGCGCGATAATTGTAGATCTCGCCGTTGAAGGTAATCGCGTAGCGCCCGTCGGCGCTGAGCCGCGGCTGCGCCCCGCCGGGCGATAGATCGATGACTGCGAGACGCGTGTGGACGAGACCGGTGCCGCTCGTCGCGTCCTGCCAGAGCGAAGCGCCGTCGGGTCCGCGATGGCGCAACGATCCCACCATGCGGTCGAGGACGGCGCGGTCCGCCGTCGTGCTGCCGGCGATGCCGCACATTGCGCTTAGCCCGCCGCCGCGGCGTCGCGGAGAATCGCCGCCGTGCGCCGGGCGCAATCCGGCCAAGAGAAATCGCGTGCGCGGGCGATGGCGCGGCGCTGCAGATCGTTGCGCAATGTCGCATCGTCGAGAATCCTGACAATCGCCTGTGCCAGCGCGTACGGCGCTTCCGCATCGCAGAGCAGCGCGGCGTCGCCGGCGATCTCCGGGGTCGCTGCGCTCATCGACGCGACGATCGGTGCACCGCAGGCCATCGCCTCGACGAGCGGCATGCCGAAACTCTCCTCAGTCGAGGGAAAAACGAAGATCGCGCAGGTCTGGTACAAGACGATGAGCTCCTCGGGCGGACGGCGGCCGAGGAAATCGACGCAATCGGCGAGGCCGCGCTCGGCGACCAGCTTGCGCAACAGCGCCGCATAATCGCGATCGATCGCTTCGCCGGCAATGCGTAATCGAATGGAGGGCTTCTCGTGCCGGACCAGCACCATTGCCTCGACGAGACCGTGCAGGTTTTTCTGGACGTAGAGATCGCCGACGGCGAGGAGGAAATCCTGGCGTGGTTGCGTGCCCGGTACGAAGGCGGGATCGACGCCGTGATGCACGATGTCGGCCGCTGTCTGCGGCGGCAGGCGGGAGCGCGCCGTCGTCGCCGCGTAATGCGAGACGGCGACCGCCCGCCGGACGACCGCGAGCGAGATCAGGGTCATGAGGCGCAGCGTGATCCAGTAGAGCTTCTTCGCGAGACGCCGCTCGCGCGCGCCGACGGTCACGGCGTTCTGGATGACGATGACTTGCCGGCGAATCGCGAGGGGGCCGAAGTTCGCCGGCGAGAGGACGGCGTCGTAGCCGATGCGGCGCGCCTGCAGCGGGAAGCTGAACTGCTCCCAGAGGAGGAGCTGCAGCCAACCCGACGGCATCGTCAGGCGGTGCACGAAAAGGGCGGGAGAGAGCGAGGCGAAGAACGAATCCTGCGTCGGATGCGGCACAATGTGAATCTCGAGATCCGGTTCGGCGGCGAGCAGGGGCAGGAGATGGCGGAGGTAGGTGAGGCCACCGCCGGAACGGGCGTGGATCGCATTGACGAGGATGCGCAGGCGACGCTTCTGCATCGTCTCACGCTGCTCCGATCAGCGTCTCGTAGCCGGCGGCGATCCGCTCGATCCGGTAGGGCGCCAGGAAGCCGGCGACGGCGGCGGCGTCGACCGCCGGCGGCGCGGTGACGAAGGCGAGGGCGGCGGCGATCGCTGCTGCGTCGGGCGCGGCGCCGCGCAGCCGCAGCGTCAGCGCCGCCGGGTAGGTGGCGAGGAAGTGGCTGGCGCTGTCGGCGTCGCTGGCGGCGAGGTTGAGGATCGGCTTCGCTGCTGCAGCGTATTCGACGAGCTTGCTCGGCAGCTGATGCGCCGTGCTGTTGCCGATGTTGACGAGGATGTCGGCGGCCTGCATCGCCGCCGCGACGGTCTCGCGCTTGACGACACCGTGCAGGTGGACCGCGTCGTCGATCCCGGCGAAGGACGCCTCGCAATCGTTGATCGCGCCGAAGAAATGAAGCTGCAGATCCGGGCGGCCGGCACGCAACGCCGCGAACAGGGCGAGCAGCGGACCGGGGTCGCGCAAGCCGCGATAGAGCGTGCCGATGAAGACGAGATGACGGCCGCCCGCGGCGAAGGAATAGAGTGTCTCGGCAGCCGCGGCGACCGGCAGCGACAGCAGCGGCGGGATGACAGTGATCTTCGCAGGCGCGATTTGGAACTCGCTCAGATAGTCGCGGCGGCAGCGCTCGACCGTCACCGCGATGGCGTCGCTGCGCGTCAGGATCGACTGCTCGGCGCCCCGGTTCAGCTTGCCGTAGAGCAGCCGGTTGTTGAGCGCGATCTCGTCGAGCAGGCTGAAGGGATCGCCGATGTCGACGAGCCAGCGCAGCTGCGGATTGCGTGATTTGACGGCGCGGCCGACGAGATGCGCGGTGAAGGGATGCGAGACGCTGATCATCGCGTCGTACCGGTTCGCGCGGCAGAGGCGTAGCGCCGCCGCCGTCGCCGCGGGATACCAGTGAAAGGCGTAGTCCGGCCAGAAGAGCTGCTTCAGCGTCGCCGCATAAAGGCCATGCGCGATCTGGCGTAGCAGCGATGGCCGTCCTGCCGGCACTGCTGCGGGCGCGGCTTCGATGGCGCGATGGCTGCTGCGGCCGAGCAGGTTGCGCAGCCGCTCGATCGCGCCGCCGACGCGATGGACGGTGACGCCGTTGCGGGTCTCGTCGCGTGCATCGCCGGGCTTCCAGGCGGCGACGATGTCGATGCTGTGGCCGCGTGAAGCCCAAGCCTCCGCGATGGCGCTCCAGCGATAGGCGCGCGGCGAGGTGTCCGGCGCATAGATCGCGCTGACGATCAGCAGCCTCATCGCGGCGGCGGACCGAGGGTGCGGAGCCGCTTGCCATAGCCTGGCGAGAACGGCACCGCGGCGCCGAACTTGGCCGCGACCTCGTCGCGCCCGACAAAGCGAAGATCCGCGGCGTCCGGTAGGCCGAAGTCGCGGATCGTGATCGCCGTCTCACCGATCTCGATCCGGCGCCGTACGATCCGCCCGTAGCCGCAATGCTCGCCGACGAAGGCGGTGTCGTCGAAGAACAGGCAGCGCGCCTTGGCCTCGTCGCCGAGCCAGAAATCGCCGAGATCGAGCCGTCCCGGCTCGCGCTCGCCGAGGCGCGGGGCGCAATGCGCCGCTACCGAGCGATAGGCATTCCGCAGCGGGCGGCTCGGCGTATAGAGATAGCTGCCGGGATCGGCGATCCAATCCTCGCCGTCGATCGCGAGCTCGATCGTGAGCTGGTCGTTATGGGCGTGCGCGCCGCGGCCGTGATGCCCGATCGACCCGCAGCGGATCGCCAGGAAGAGCCGGTCGGAGCGGTAGATCCACAGGCCGAAATCCGGGAAGGCGGCATGGCGGAGCCCGTGCCGCAGATCGCCGTCCGGTGCGACGATCTCGGTCGTGCGGATCGGGCCTGGTAAATCGGGTGGCGGCGGCGGGTTGCGCCATGCCGGCGGCACCGCCGCGACCGTGCCGACGCCGTGCTTTGCGACGAGTGCCCGGACGATCACGGCGTCGAGGAAGCCAAGCTTACGCGGTGGCCGGGGCTCGACCAGCTCGCCGATCGCGGCAAGCGTCGCGCCGTGATCGAGATCGTCCTCGTCGAGGAAGGCGGCGCCGTCCGGCAGGCCGCGGTAGTTCTCGAGATTGGCGTAGCGTTGCCGCGCCTCCGCGACGGTCCGGCTGACGAAGAGCGGGTGCAGCTTGAAAAAGCGCCCGCTGTCGTTGTCGCCGATCTGGGCGATGCGGCCCCCGGGTTTCGTCACGGCGCGGGTGAAGGCGGCCATGGCGGCCAGGCTGGCGAGGTGATCGGCGCCCGGCATCGCCCGTTCCGCGCTCAGCGGACGGCGGGGGCTGGTGCGCAGCGCCTGCGGATCGGCCTCGCGCAGCGCCGCGCGTTTCTGCTCGGGAAGGCCGAGGAGCAGCGCGGTGCCGAAGGCGACCATCTCGGCCGAGAGCCGGTGATAGCTCGTCGAGGCCTCGAAATTGCCGCCATCCTCGCCGAATTGAGCCTGCGTCTCCGCGAGCAGCTCCTGCATTGCGAAGGCGAGCCAGGCATCGCTCTCGCGGCTGCGCGGCAGCGCGGCGGCGATGAACAGAAGGCCGGTGATGTCGGCGAGGTAATGGTTGCCGCGCCCCTCGGGAAAGATTTCGAGATGGCTGACGACGTGGCGCCCGTGATCGACGAGGCTGGCGGTCAGGACGGACGCGAAACCCTGGTCGAAGCCGCCGCCGAAGGCGCGGAAGATATTGGCGGCGACGACCCAGTTGGCGGCGCGGATCGCGACGTCCATCGTGCAGCGCCAGTTGACGCCGAAGCGCGGCGGGTTGCAGGCGATGAAATCGAGGATCTGGTTACGGAACGCCGTGAGATAGACGGGTGCCGGCTGCATCCCGGGATGACCGCCGCGGGCGAGACCATAGGCCCAGGCGAGCACTGCGAGATGCTGCATGCGCGCCAGCTCCCAGGGCACCTTGACGTCGACGCCGGCGAGATGGCCGATCGGCGCGTCGGCGGCCCAGGTCTCGGATCGCCAGCGATATCCGGATTTGTCGAGCTGCCAATCGATCGGCTGGTAGTCGCGATCCGTCAGGCGCCAGATGCTCTGGCTCGTCGCGAGATTGGCCGCGTTGATCCGGCCCACCAGCCAGCGCCCGTCGCGGTCGGCGGTGACCGCCGGCGCGGCCGGGTAGCGCGTGCCCTCGACGCCGGGACATTCCATGCCGTAGCGCACCTCGCACCAACCGGAGCCGAGGATGTCGAAATAATGCCGGCGATAGAGCTCGGCGGCGGGGGCGATCCATTCGGCAGCGCCGCGCACCGATGCGATCGGCAGGACGTCGAGCAGGGCGACGAGAGGCCCCAGTTGCGGGTCGTCGCAATAGGTCGCTCGGTGCCGGTCGCGATAGCGTCCGACGGCGGCGCGGGTGCCGCGGCCGACGATGCCGGCGGCCCGGCGGGCGATGACCCCGGGCGGCAGCCGGCGCAGCAGCGCGAGACGCTGGCGGATCAGCTCAGCCCCCAGCGCCGCTCGTTGAGCCGCTTGCGAAACCGCGACCACGCGCCGCGACGCCAGCGGTTCTCGCCGGCAGGGCGAACCGGCTCGAGCTCGAACATCCAGCCGCTGACGCACCACGCCGGCAGCCGGTCGGCGACGGCGGCGTTCCAGCCGATGAGCGGGGTGCGGCCGAGCAGGCTGTCGACGATATAGCCGCAGAGCAGGGTTCGGGCGCGATAGCGCCTAACGGCGAAGCCGCCGGCGGCGAAGAGCCGGCCGAGCTCGCGGAAGCCGAAGAAATTGATATGCGGCGAATTCGCCAGCGTGACGGAAGGCGCGGCGACCGCCGGCGCGTGCCGGCCGCGGCCGAGGAGGCGCCGGATGATCGATTGCAGGCCCGACAGATTCAGCATCACCTCGGTGAGCGTCATCCACTCGAAGGCGCCGAAGCCGTTCGGCACGGTGACGACGAGGCGGCCGCCCGGCGCGACGCGCCCGGCGAGATCGGCGAGAAACCGCGCCGGCTCGGCGACGTGCTCCAGCACTTCGGAGGCGATCACGAGGCCGAAGCGCCGCCCGGGGGCAAGCGTGTCGAGTGTCGTGTATCCGAGATTGGGCGCGGCGGCCTTCTCGCGAGCCCAGGCGAGCGAGTGCTCGTCGGAATCGACGCCGACGATTTCGATCGCAGGAAACGCGCGGGCCAGCGGCAGGGTCAGGAGCATGCCGGTGCCGCAGCCGATGTCGAGGATATCGCGCGACCGGGTCTCGCGGACGATCGCGGCGATGAAATCGAGCCGCTTGGCGGTGCCGTAGGTGTCCTCAGGCAGCGACATAGCTCTCCCACCACATCGCGAAATTCAGGAGATACCATGTCTGCGCGCCGCGGCCCTCGGCGAGCAGCCGGTCGACCTCGGCGCGATCGAAGAAATCGGTCTCGCGGCAGAAGCGGTCGAGCGTCGCGCGCGTCGTCTCGCCGAGGTTGCCGGCGAACCATTCCTTCACCGGCACGCCGAACCCCTGCTTGGGGCGGCTGAGGATTGCGGGCGGCAGCAGCTTCTCGACCGCCTTCTTGAGGATATATTTCAGCTCGCCGTGGCGCGTCTTGACCGCGGTCGGCAACGCCATCGCCAGCGCGACGATCTCGTGATCGAGGAAGGGAACCCGCGCCTCGAGCCCGACCGACATGCTCATCTTGTCGACCCGCATCAGCAGCAGCTCGGGCAGGCGCAAATTGAGGTCGAGATAGCTCATCCAATTGAGCGCCGACGGCTCCGGCGCCTTGTCGCGGAAATGCTGTTCGATCGGTGCCAGCGCGTCCCACGAGCTGAGGTCGCGGAACTGCGCCCGCAGCCGCGGCGACAGGAGGCGGCGCTTGCGCGTTTCGGTGAAGGCCTCGGCGCCGCCCCAGAACAGCCCCTGGCCGGCGGCGGCGCGGCGCAGCAACTCGGTGTAGCTGCGCTCGCCCCGCCCAGCAGCTTCGAGCAGCGCGACGCCGAGCCCTTTCAGCGCGCGCGGTACCGGCAAGCCGTTGACGCGCTCGAGGTTCATCACGGTGCGCCAGCCGGGATAGCCCCAGAACAGCTCGTCGGCGCCTTCGCCGACCTGGCAGGCGGTGACGCCATGCGCCCGCGCCAGCTTCGAGACGAAATGCACCGGCACGCAGACCGGGTCGGCGATCGGCTCGTCCTGCAGCCGCACCATCTCCGGCAGGAAGTCGAGGAGATCGTTCTCGGTCAACAGCAGCTCGTGATGTTCCGAGCCGACGCGCTCGGCCATCAGCCGCGCATAGGGCAGCTCATCGGCGACGCTGGCGTGCACGCCGGCATAGCCGATCGCGAAGCTGCGCGGCGGACCGCCGTCGGTCTCGGCGAAGAGCGCCAGATTGGTGCTGGAATCGATGCCGCCGGAGAGGAAGACGCCCTGCGGCACGTCGGCGACCTTATGGAAGGCGACGGATTCGCGCAGCGCCTCGAGCAGTCGGTCGGCGTGCTCGGCATCGCTGACGCCGCCGATCGTCGCGGCGTGGTCGAGGACGTCCCACCAGCGCTTTTCGGTGACCTCGCCGCTCGCCGTGATGCGCAGCCAGTGCGCCGCCGGCAGCTTGCGGATGCCGCGGAACAGGGTCTGCGGCGCCGGCGCGGTCAGGAAGGAGAGGAAGTGGAAGAGGGCTTCCTCGTCGACCGCGCGGCCGCGCTGCTTGTCAGCGAGCAGCGCCTTGATCTCGGAAGCGAAGGCGATGCCCTCGCCGTCGAGGGCGTAGTACAGCGGCTTGATGCCGATGCGATCGCGCACCAGCCAGAGCGTGCGCTCGGTATTGTCCCAGAGCGCGAAGGCGAACATGCCGCGCAGTCGGTCGAGACAGGCGATGCCCCATTCCGCGAAGGCGTTGAGCAGGACCTCGGTATCGGAATGGTCGGTCTGCCAGCGATGCCGGCCGAGGGCTTCGAGCTCGCGACGGAGTTCGCGATGATTGTAGATCTCGCCGTTGAAGACGATCTGATAGCGCCCATCGACGCTCGCCATCGGCTGCGCTGCGGAATCGCTGAGATCGATGATCGAAAGCCGACGATGCGCGAGGCCGATGCGACGCTCGCCGTCGATCCACAAGCCGGCGCCGTCGGGACCGCGATGCGCCATGGCATCACGCATCGCCAGCAGCAATGTCTCTTCGACCCGCCGCCGCGCCGCGGGGAAGACCAGAATTCCGGCGATGCCGCACATGATCTATCCGATAGCGCCGAAGCGGGGCTCAAACATGGGCGGCGTCGCCCCGTCCCGTGGCCGCCATCAGGGCCGCCTGGAACTGCGTGCGCACCGTTGCGCTGTCGTGGCGTTCGGCTGCGAGACGTTGCGCGGTCTGCGACAGATGGTCGCGCAAGTCCATGTCCGACGCGAGTCGCACGATTGCCTGACGCAGCAGCGCGGCATCGCGGCGGTCGACGATCTCACCCCAGCCGGCGCTACCGGCATAGTCGACCTGGGCGACACCGCGCGGACCGTAGACCAGGATCGGCGTGCCGCTGACGAGATAGGACGGCACCTTCGTCGGCATGGAGAGCCGGATGTAGCGAACCGAGAACTCATCGAAATTGACCGGGAGCAGGAGGATATCGGCGGCCGCGAGGCTGCGGAAATAAGCGTCGTCATCGGCGATGACGACGCTGAAGCGGATCGCGGGAACGCCGGCAAAGCAATGGCGCAAGGCGGCGACCTGGCCAGGCGGGCTGTAGATCTCGAGCTCGACCTTCGTGCCGGCTTCGTTGAGCGCCACCGTCGCCTCGCAGCAATCGGCGAGGCTCTCGGCCTGGGCGAAGGAGAGGACGGAGCCGGCATAGAGCAGGCGGATCGGTGAGCCGACGCGACGATCACGCTTGGCGATCGCCGACCAGCGCGACGCGTCGACGGTGTTCTGGAACGGCGCGAAGGGACGACCGAAGCGCTGCGCATACTCGCTGCACATCCCATCGCAAATGCCCATGGCGGTGCGGGAGGAGCGGACAATCTCGGCGATGAGCCGCAGCATCCGGCCGCGCTGCCAGGGCGAGACGAGGCCGCCGCGGTGGATCGCCGACTGCCAATCGTCCATGAAATGCACGACCAGCGGCACGGCGAAGCGGTGCTGAACCGCACGGATCACCTCCATCAGCCCGGTGCCGCCGAGGATCGTGTAGATGAGATCGGGGCGGAACCCGGCGATCCAGGCTTCGAGCTTCGGCGAGAGGCGGCCGCGCTCCGGCAGCCCGTCGCCGAAGACCAGCGTTTTCGCGCGGCGAAGCAAGCTCGGCGCGGCGCTCGGCGTCGCATCGACATCGGAAGCATTGTTACCAGAAGAGGCGGGGCGGAAGCGGCGCAGGATCGGCCAGGTTTCGATCTCGCCGGCGCCGAGGCGATAGTAATGCTCGCAGACGTCCGTCGCCACCGGCACCGCATCGTTGTGCACTGTTGCGATCCGATCCTTCGGCCAACCGCGAAAGAGATTGCTGAAGGTGATTCCGCCACCGGTGACATGGTTGAACGACGCTGCGGTGATGAAGAGAACGCGCGGATGTGCTTCGCTCATGCACGCTCCGCGAGCGTCTCTTCATAGTGAGCTCGGTAGCGTTCGGCTTGGCGCTCGATCGTGAATTCGCGCTCGATCAGCTTGCGTGCTCCTGCACCGAGGCGGCCGTCGCCGGCATCGAGGACCGATACGATGGCGGCGGCCAATGTCGCTGGGTCACGACGTGTCACGAGCACGCCGGTTTCGCCGTCGCGCACCAAATCGCTCATTCCGCCGACGTCGACGCCGACGACCGGTGTGCCGCAGCCCATCGCCTCCTGTACGGTCAGGGGCAAATTGTCGGCGAGGGAGGTAGAGACATAGACGTCGGCCGCGGCGTAGACGAGCGCCAGGCTGATGTCGTCGTGAAGCATGCCGAGCGCTTGGACTTGAATGCCAAGATCGGTCGGCAAGCCGGCCGAGCCGGACCCGAAGATGACGAGCCCAAGATTGGCGCCGTGGCCGCTTGCGACGAGATGATGGATAGCCTTCTCGAGAAGCGGGAAGTTCTTGCGCTCGTTGTGAATGCCGCCGAAGGCGCCAAAGAGGATAATACGTTTTGTCGGGTCGAGACCGAGCAGATGGCGCGCGACGGCACGATCAACGGGGTGAAAACGTCTAGCATCAATGCCATTCGGGATGTGCTCGATCCGTCGATCGGCGAGCAGGACGCTCTTGAGCGCCAGTTCGGCGAGCCAACGACTGGGGGTGATGATGCTCATTTTCCGAACGCGTCGATAGGCGCGTCGCTTGCGTTCCCATAGAAACCGGTTGATGTCGAGCCCGCCCTCGCCAGCAGGTCTCGTACCAACGCGATAGCCGGCCTCGAAACGGCGGTCGTCTGCGACGGTGTAATGCTCGCCGCCGCAGAATGCCCACTGATCGTGCAGCGTCCACACGATCGGCGCTTCAACACGGGGCAATGTCATCGGCGATACGAAACCGCCACAGATCCAATGCAAATTGACGATGGAAGGTGCGATCCGATTGACGTCGGCGGCGGTCGGCGTCGGGAGCCAGGCGGGCGAGATCGGCGTCGGGTTGTCGGTCCGCAGCAGTCGCCGGGGCACGTCGTCGAGGTATGGGGCCGCCTTGCGCCATGCGCGATGCCACGTCGTCTCAGGCGTCGTGCTCGCGAGGAGGACGTCCGGATCGTCGCTCGTTTTCTGCCGCACCAGCATGCGCGACGAGACGCCGAGCCGGCGCAGACCGACATGCAGCCGATAGGCGGCGCGCGAAGCGCCGCCGGTGATGTCGGTCGTGCTGAGATGCAGCACGCTCGCTTCCACCGTCATCTATGACCCGGACGGGCGATTAGCCGCGTCTCGCTGCCGCCGGTGAGAATAGCCCAGGTCCTCATACCGGCTCGAGGTAGTCAATGTCGTGCGATGCTGCCCAATCTGCCCAGCGCGCGAGATCGCCGTTCCGCTGCAGCCCCGCAAGATTCTCAACGGTGCATTCGAGATTGTGATCGAGCGGCGCCGTGCCGCGCTTCTCGTAAGCGAAGCTCGATTTGAAGCTCGTCATCAGCCAGGGGCGCCGCAGGAAGGCAGCATGGGCGTGCCGGCGGCCCAGCTCGGTCTCGGCCGGCGAGAGCGGACCGCGCAAATGCAATGTCGCGAGCCGCCCGAGATATTCATCGGCGGTCGCGGAATCGTCGGTGAAGCCGAGGCCGGAGTAGCGCCCCGTCCCCGCCGTCAGCACCGGCTTGCCGAAGCACGGCAGCTCCATGCCGCTGGTGCCGCGCACGGTGATTCCGTAGTCGGTGAACTGGAACAACGACAGGCTGGCGATGTCGTTGTCCGGGGCGACCAGCGTGACGTGCCGCGGCAGCTCGCCGATCTGCGCGGCGATGAGCCGCAGCTCTGAATACTCGCCTTCGGCCGCCTCGCGCGCCCGCTTCCAGAGATTGGCGGGGTGCAGCTTGACGAGCCAATTGAGGTTCGGATTGGCGGTGGCCGCCCGCACCGTCGCGACGAACCAAGCGCCGTAATTCTCAAAGAGATCCTCGCCGTAGAAAAGATTGGCGTCCCACAGGACGTGCGAGAAGACGGTCGCTGTCTTCTTGGTAGGGTCGAGCGCGAAGCGGGCGCGGATCGCTGCCGCATCGGCGTCATGCGTGCCCGGCTGGTTGCGCGACTGCAGGAACCATTTGCCGCTGTAGCGATCGGCGAAGAGCTGATCGAGCGCGGCATTCTCTTTCGCCGTGAAGGGATGTTCGTGCAGCGCCCTGAACGTCGCCGGCGCGATCGACGACGGGTGGATGCGGCGCGTCTCGCGCGTCAGGCGCTTGAAGGTCAGGGCATCGTCGCGCCATGGCTGTGTCGCCTGCACGACCGGCGTGCCCGCGCCGATCAGCGAATCGATCAGCGGTCCGTAGAGCGCGTAATTCGCTTCGTTGACGAGGCCGAGGTCGGCGCCGACGCTGCGCACCACACGCTCGGCGACGATGACGCGCTGCAGCAGCGTCGGCAGCAGTGCCGCGATCTCGGCACGCGTCCCCGGATCGGTGGGATCCGGCGCGCCGTCGAATTTCGAGCGCGAGACTGTCGAAAGGATTTGTGGGCCGATCCACGACTGGCGGAAAACCCACGCCTTCACGGACTGGAAGGAGAGATCGCCGGCGAGGAGCGCTTCGGCCTCTGCGGTGCAGCGCCTGCGCTCCGCCTCGGTCGCGGCGAATTCATCGAGGTAGATGAAATCCTCGATGCCGAAGGCGCGGAAGTAGCGGATCGCCCGTGTGTTGGTCCGCGAGTTCGTCAGCACGACGGGCCGCCATCCGACGAGCTTCAGCCCGGCGCCCAGCATCGCCTCGATCTTCAGCTGATAGACCATGTCGGTCAGCGACACGATGAGCAGCCGCTTCGCGTCGGCGGCCGGCCGCGGCATCGCCTCGCGCAGCCAACCGAGGCCGGCGGTCGTCGCCGCGAGATCCGCAGCGACCAGGCGCTCGGTCGCCGGATCGCGCAGGCTGCGTGCGAGGTCGATCACCGCGGGCCCGAGGATCGGCACCCGCGCGATTGTCTTACGCATCGGTCGACCGCCGCGTGAGGTACTGCTCGGCGAGCCAGAGATCGTCCGGCTCGTCAATGTCGAGCGAATCGGCGGCGCTCATGACATAGCCAACCGTCGGGTCGCCGTAGAGCGTGCCGCGCCGCAACGCCGCCTGCCCGACGATGAGGATTGCCGGTCCGTTGCGGGCGACCACGTGCGGCTTGTCCTGGCGCCGCAGGATCGCCGGGCCGGGCAGGAAGGGACGCAGCGTCGCGCCGTCCATCGTCATGACCGATACCGGGTTGAATTGATGCGGCACGGCGACGACGCTGACGAGGGTCTCGGCGCCTTGCGCGAGGAAGAGCTCGACCGCCGCGTCGATGTGCTCGGCGGTCCGCAGCGGCGAGGTCGGCTGCAGCAGCACGAGCGCGGCGGCGGCGGTACCCCGGGAGTCGAGGAAATCGAGGGCGTGACGCATCACCGGAAGCATGTCGGCGGCGTCGCCGGACAGCTCCGATGGCCGCAGGAACGGAACCTCGATGCCGAGCGTGCGCCCGGCCGCGGCGATTTCCTCGTCGTCGGTCGACAGCAGCGTCCGATCGAGCCGTTCTGCCGCCAGCGCCGCCGTCGCCGTATGCGTCAGCAGCGGCTTTCCCGCGAGCATGGCGAGGTTCTTGCGCGGTATCGACTTCGATCCGCCGCGGGCCGGGATGAGGCCGATGATCGGGCCGATGTCGGACATCGTGGCGAAAAGTCCGTGGCTAGATGCTGTAGGGCGGCTCGAGCGTCTGCTCGTCGATCGCGAAGACGCGTTCAACGTAGGCGACGAGGCGTGCCAGGCTGTCGGCGATGGTCTCCTTGGAGCCGTCGATCACGAGCTCCGGCGATGGCGGCGGCTCGTAGGGCGCCGATACGCCGGTGAAATCGGCGATCTCGCCGGCCCGCGCCTTGCGGTAGAGGCCCTTGACGTCGCGCGCCTCGCAGACCTCGAGCGGCGTCGCGATATGGATCTCGTGGAACAGCTCGCGATGCGCCGCGCGGACCCGCTCGCGGTCGGCGAGATAGGGCGATATGAAGGCGGTGATGACGATCGTGCCGGATCTAGCCATCAGCGCGGCGACCTCGCCGACACGGCGGATGTTCTGGACGCGATCTTCCGGCGAGAAGCCGAGATCGGCGTTGAGCCCGTGGCGGATGTTGTCGCCGTCGAGCACCGCCACCTGAAAGCCCTTGGAGAAGAGGATGCGCTCGAGCTCCATCGCCATCGTCGATTTGCCGGAGCCCGAGTAGCCGGTGAACCACATGATGCCGCTGCGGTGGCCGTTGAAGCGCCAGCGGTCGGCGAGCAGAACACGATCCTCGACCGGCGTCAGATTGGTCGATTTGACGCTGCCGCGGACGCGCTGGTCGGGGTAGCCCTCCATCGAGATGATGCCGCCGCCGACGATCGTATAGTCCTCGACCAGGACGAAGCGGCCGGTGCGCGGGCTCGTCGTGAACTCGTCGAGCGCCAGCACGGCACGGGCGCGCAGCACGATCTCGGCGACGGCATTGCGCTCGACCGCCTCGGTCGGCTTGCTCGACAAATCGGCGGTGTCGATGACGCGCTCGATTTTCTCGACGCGCGCCTCGACGTCGTTGGTCATGAACTTGAGACGATAACGGGCGCCGGAGCGCAGCGGCTGGTGGCCAAGCCAGAAGATGCGGGCGCGGAAGACGTTGGACAGGATCGGCGCCGTCTCGAGATGGCTCGCGACCTGGCCGCGCTCGACGAAAATCTGCTCGTCGAGGGTGATGCCGATCGATTTGCCGGCGCCGGCGGTGATTTCGGCGCCGCTGGTGTTCCAGCTTTCGATCGAGGCGACCCGCGCCGTTTTGCTCGATGGCGAGAAGAGCAGCGTGTCGCCGACATGCAGGCGCCCCGCCTCGATGCGACCGGCGATGATGCGGCGCGCGTCGAGCTTGTAGACGTCCTGGATAGGCAGGCGCAGCGGCAGGTCGAGCTCGGCGACCGGCTGCGGAATCGCGTCCAGCGCCGCAAGCAGGGTCGGGCCGGTGTACCAGCCCATCTTTGGCGAAGGTGCCGCGATAAGGTCGCCGTTGCGGCCGGAGACCGGCACGACGGCGACGTCCGCGGCGGCGAGGCCGATCGCGCCGAGATAGGCCAGCAGCTCCTGCCGCACCTCGACGAAGCGCCGTTCGGCGTAGTCGACGAGGTCCATCTTGTTGACCAGCGCAACGACGCGGCGGATGCCGAGGATATGCAGCAGATAGGCGTGGCGACGGGTCTGCTCCTGGATGCCGTCATGGCCGTCGACGACGAGGATGGCGGCATCGGCGCTGGCCGCGCCGGTCACCATGTTCTTGAGGAACTCCTTGTGGCCGGGCGCGTCGATCAGCACGTAGTCGCGGGCGTCCGTCTTGAAATGGATCTGCGTCGTGTCGATCGTGATGCCCTGGTCGCGCTCGGCCTGCAGCGCGTCCATCAGGAAGGCCCATTCGAAGGGCATGCCGCGCTTTGCCGACATCGCCTGGATCGCGGCGAATTTGGCCTCGGGCAGCGCGCCGGTCGCATGGATCAGCCGGCCGACGATCGTCGACTTGCCGTGATCGACATGGCCGACGACGACGATCTTGAGGCTGTTGCGTGAGGTCTCGGCCACCATCTCAGAGATACCCGTCCGAGCGCAGCCGTTCGAAACTGTCCTCGGATTCATGATCCATTGCGCGGCCCGAGCGTTCGGAGATTTGCGTCGTCTCGAGCTCAGCGATGATCTTCTCGATCGTATCCGCCTGGCTGTCCACCGGGAAGGTGATGTCCTTGTCGCCGAGCGAGCGGTAGCGCTTGCCGTTCTTGGCGAAATAGAGATCGACGAGGGGGATGCGCTCGCGCTGGACGTAGCGCCAGATGTCGAGCTCGGTCCAATGCAGGATCGGGTGGATCCGGACGTGGGTCCCCGGCGGGAACTCGGTGTTGTACTGATCCCAGAACTCGGGCGGCTGGTCGCGGAAGTCCCATTTGCCGCCCTCGCCGCGCGGGCTGAAGACGCGCTCCTTGGCGCGCGTCCCTTCCTCGTCGCGGCGGATGCCGGCGATCAACCCGTTGTAGCCGTGCTGCTTGATCAGCGCCTTGAGCCCTTCGGTCTTGCGCGCCGCCGAACGGGTCGCCGGCGGCAGCGTCGGGTCGATCTCGTCGATCGGCGGGCACTCGCCGATCACCAGATCGAGGTTCCATTCATGGCGGTAGCGGTCGCGGAACGCATACATCTCCGGCATCTTCTTGCCGGTGTCGATGTTGACGATCGGGAAGGGAACGTGGCCGAAGAACGCCTTCTTGGCGAGCCAGACGAGGACGTTGGAATCCTTGCCGAACGACCACAGCATCCCGAGCTTGTCGATGCGATTGAACGCCTCGCGGATGATATAGATGCTTTCGGCTTCGATCGTATCGAGATGGTTCATGTCAGGCGTCCGACGGCGAAGCTCCCCGGGCCGCGGGGAGCGCGGATATAGCGGAATGGCGTCGGTGCGACAAGCGCGCCGGTCGCGGCGCGGCTTGCGATCCAAAGCCGATGGTTGTCTTTAGTCATAGAGTCGGTATCCACGCAACCGGTTGCGCCATGACATGGCAGGGCGCTCGACGAGGCGATGGATCGCAGCCGCGGCGGCGAGGCTCGTCACCGCGACAAAGATGAAGGCCGGCAGCCCGGTCATGGCAAAGCTCGCCGTCACCGCCACGACCGGCATATGAATGAGATATACCGCATAGGTGATGTCGCCGAGCCGCTTGTCCAGGCGCTCGACCGCCGCTGGCGGTTGGCTGCCGCAGAGAACGACAAAGAGCACGAGCCCGATCACGAAAAGCATTGTCGAGGCGACGACGTTCCACGGGACCCCAAGCGCCCAGTCCCACGGCCCGCCGGCCAACGCGCCCCGCGCGTTATAGGCGAAATAGGCGTGGATCGAGAGGACCGTCGCGGCGGCGAGTAGCGCGAGCAGCGCCGGGCTTCGCCGTTCGAGGAGAAAGTAAAGCGTAGCGCCGAAGACGAAGAATGGCGCGTGCTGGAAGCCGCCGAAGAAGCGGTGCTCGCTGCCGGTCGCGGCGACATAGACGTAGACGACAAGCGCCGCAGCCCCTGCCGCTCCGAGCGCAAGTCCCGGCCGGCGAAACAGCGGCGCACACAGGAAGAGCGCGGCGGCGACGAAATAGAACTGGAACTCGATGATAACGGCCCAGGCCTGCGAGACGATGATCAGCCCGTTGCCACGAGGCAGATAGCCGAGGAGCAGGCTGGCGTTGACCAGGATCGGCCAGGCTTCCAGGCGGACCGGCGGGATATCCGAAATCGTCGTCATGTCGAGATGCGGGTAAAGCAGATAGGCGATCACGGTCGTCGCCCAATAAGTCGGAAAAATCTTGAGGGCGCGGTTCGTCAGAAACCTGCCGATGCGGCGGCGATAGAAGACGTCGCAGGCCTCGCTGATGACGAAGCCGGAGACCACGAAGAACAGGAGGACGCCGACGTTGCCGAGATAGAGATTGCGCAGGCTCGGCGAGATATAGTCCGAAGTATGGCTGACGAGGACGCAGCTCGCCAGCAGGAAGCGGTAGCCGCCGAGAAAGCGGTACGGATGCGCCGCCACTGCGGAGCTCGGCATGTCGGCCGAAATCGCGCGGCTCATCGTCATCGGACTGCCTTCACCGGGGAATTTGCGCCGCGATCCGTGCGCCGAGATAGGTGGCGCCGACGGCGTTCGGGTAGTCGATAGCCGAGAGGAAGAACTCGCTCCCAAGCTTGATGCCTGTCCGGGCGTCGATGACGGGCTCGCCATTACCGGCAGCGCGCAGGGCGGTCAGCAAGGTTTCGGTCGCCGGTTCGGTGATGCCGTAATACGCCTCGTTGGGGGCGGGAAGGACCGCGACCCGGAAATCGGCACCGCACTGCCGGGCGAGGGCTGCCATTTCGCCGATGAGCTCGGCGGTACGCTTGGCGTTCTCTGGCGGGAAATCTGATCCGATCGTCGTCGCGTAGCGATTGCGATAGCTGATCGGCAGTCGATCGATCCCGATCAGCCGCTCGATGATCTGGCGCGGATTGACGCGCTTGTCGGACAGCAGACTTCTGAGCAACAGAAGAGACACCGTCGGGCGGTTCGGGACGTCGACCTCGACGTCGCCCGAGATGTAGCGGAGTCTCAGGAAATCCGTCCGCGTGTCCTTGTACTCGTGAAGGTATAACACGAGGGCGGGCCGAGTCTTCGGGCACTCGAGACGCAGCGTCTCGAGAGACTGCACCGGCCCATAGGTGTAGACCGCGGCATTGATAACGCTGAAGTCGGGCGCGAGGTCGCGCGCCAGCTGGCCGACCAGGCTGGCCTCACGTGACAGCCCGACGCCGAAACCCGCGGAGGAGCCTATGACGAGGATGCGCTGTGACCGTTCGGGGGGCGGCGCATCGTTGCGGTACCCGGCAGCGTCGATATGCACGTCGAAGCTGTGGCCGGCGCGAGTGATGGTGCCGTTGAAACCCGGCCGGAGTGCCAGCCCTCTTGTCGCATCGGCGATGAAGAGATCGGGCGGAACGACGCCCGTGGAAGGCAACACGCGCGCAGCGACGATTTCGGCGACCACAAGCACTATGACGAGCACGACGAGTGCCCCCGCAGCGCCACGCCATCCCAGTCTCACGGCGCGATGGCCGCCTGCTGAGCAGGCGACAGCGCCTCGCGTCGCGACAGGAAGGTGGTGCGGTCGAACAACGGTTCGCACCACTCCGGGTGGACCGGCTGTTTCGAGTTGTAGCAGAAGAACAACGTCAGCCGGTCGGCGGCGGTGCCGATCAGCCCGCGGTGCAGGACGCTGCAGGTGTCGCTGAAAACGGCGGTCCCGCGCGTTCCGGTGCAGCTACGCCAGCGCTCGCGCGCCGCCCAGCGCGCCATCTCGGGGTCCTCGATCCGGCCGAGCCGGGGCGGCAGCCGCCAAGGCGCCGGCCCATCGTGCTTGGCAACGAACTCGTAGGGTCCGCCGTCGGGTCCGACGTCGTTGAGATAGACGATGATCTTGAGGATGCGGACGTCCTCGTCGTCGCGATGCCAGAGACGGGTCTCCGTGCTGGTGCCGCCGGCGATGTCGCGGCGCAGCACGACGCCGCGGTAGTCGACCGGCAGCCCGATGTAGTTAGCGGCGATCGCCAGCAGGCGCTCGTCGAGCCCCCAGGCGATGATCTCGGGATTTGCATCGAGCTCGGCCGCGCTCGGCTGGATGTTGAAGCCGCCTTTGCCCGGCGTGCGCCCCAGCGTCGATGCCGCGAGCCGATCGGCGGCGGCGAGCATCGCCTCGGTTCCCGGCAGGCCGAGCGCGCCGATCGATGAGAGCGCGCTGCCCTCCCGTTGCAGCGCCGCGACGAGATCGCGATCGCGCGGGTCGAGCGCCGGCAATGCCGGGTGATGACGCCGCCGCTGATCCCAATTGACGAGTCTACGCTGCTGCGCCGCGAGAAACCGCTTCACCAGCGCCATCAGTAGGTGATCCGCTTCTGGACGGCGACCGTCTTGGTCGCCAGGCATTCCGCGATGCGCGGCCCGGCGTGACCGTCGCCGTAGACGGCGTCCATCGGATAGCGGCCGTGGGCGACCTGCCGCCGGACGGCGGCGGCGATGGCGGCGCGCTCGTGCGGCGCGTCGATGACGTTGTCGCCGCGCTCGCGCCCGCCCTGTCGCGAGCCGATGTTGACGACCGGGGTCCCGATATAGGCGCCCTCGCGGATGCCGCTCGACGAGTTGCCGACGAGGCAGGCGGCGCGGCGCATCAGCTGGACGTAAGTCTCGATCGGCAGGTTCTTGAAGAAATGCATGTGGTCGGCGAGGCCGCGTTCCCGCCATTTGCGCATGCCGCGGGCGATGTCTTCCGAGCCGGCGTCGGCGTTCGGCCACAGCACGACCGCCGGCAGGCCGATCTCGCGCACCGCCTCGAGTGTCGCCCAGATCTGCAGTTCGCCCTCGCCGTACTCGGTCGTGACGGGATGCTGCGACACGATAACGAAAGGCGCCGAGAGGTCGAGAGCGTCGCCGACGCCCTCCGCGAAGATATCGCCGCCGGGACCGTTCGCGGCGGCGATGATCTCGGCCACGAGGTCGATGCGCGGACAGCCGACGCAATGCACGTCCTCGGGCCGTTCGCCGAGACGGATGATGCGCTCGGCGGCGCCGCGGCTCGCCGGGAAATGGATATGCGCGAATTTCGTCACGGCGTGGCGGATGCTCTCGTCGATCGTGCCGGAGACCTCGCCACCCATCGTGTGCGCCACGGCGATGTTCATGTAGGCGGCGGCGAGGGTCGTCGCCATCGTCTCGAAACGGTCGCCGACGGTCAGAACGACGTCCGGCTCGATCCGCTCGAAGACGCTCGGCAGCTCGAGCAGGCCGAGGCCGGTCGATTTCGCCATCGTCGCCGGCGTCTCGCCTTCGATCAGCATGTGGACACGCGCGACCGGCGTGAAGCCGTCCGCCTCGATGAGATCGACGACGGAGCCATAGCGGTCGAGGACGGCCGAGGCGCCGACGACGACCTGCAGCTCGAGCTCGGGATGCGCGGCGATCGCCCGCATCGCCGATTTCGCGCTGCTGTAGTTGGCGCGGCTGCCGATGACGACGCAGATTTTTCTCACGCGAGATCCGTTTCCAGCAGGAGGTGGTCAGCGGATAGCGCGCGGCTCAGCCGGCGGCCGACGATCTCGCGATAGCGCGCCGCCGGGATGCCGCTGCCGGGCTTCTTGAAGGCGAGGTCGGCACGGGCCAGTGCTGTCCCGGCGGGGAGGGCGCGGGCCGTCACGACGCTCTTCTCGAAGATCTGCTTCATGTCGCGATAGGGCGTGATGTCGTCCTTGTCGACTGGCGCCGCGAGCATCGCCCAGATTTCGTGCAGGCCCTGGGCGAAGAACCGGAAGGCCTCGGGCTCCATCGCGTTCGCCGCATCCGAGCCGTACATCAGCCGCGAGAAGGTGAAATGCTTCTCGACGACGACGGCGCCGAGCGCGGCGGCAGCGAAGGCCGCAGCCGTGCCATTGGTGTGATCGGAGTAGCCGACCGGCAGGCGGTAACGCTGCGCCATTTCGGCCAGGACGTTGAGCCCAACCTGCTCGGGTGGGCAGGGATAGGCCGAGCTGCATTGCAGCACCGTGATCTCGCCGCCGGGTCGGAGCGCCGCGAGGGCGGCGTCGAGCTCGGCCCAGTTGCTCATGCCCGACGACAGCAGTACCGGCTTGCCGGTCGCCGCCACGCGCTCGAGCAGCGGGATGTTGCTGACTTCGCCCGACGGGATCTTGAAGGCGCCGACGCCGATCTCCTCGAGAAGATCGACGGCCTCGATGCTGAAGGGCGACGATAGGAAGACGACGTTCGCCGCCTCGCAAGCCGCCTTGAGCCCGCGCCATTGCTCCGGCGTGAAGCCGGTACGGCGGAAATAGGCAAGCCGCGGCTCGCCCTTGAAATAGGGCGGTGAGGGCGCATCGGCGAGGGTTTCGGCCTCGGCGATATGCGTCTGGAACTTGACGGCATCGGCGCCGCAGGCGGCCGCCGCCTCGATCAGCTTGACGGCGTTACCGTAGGAGCCGTCGTGCACCGATCCGATTTCAGCGATCAGCATTGGATTCACATCGAAGCCCAGTAAGTTGTCGCGACGATACTCGTTACCATCAGTTCTAGCCGGACGCCGCCAGGCCTGGATGCTGCTCTTCAGCGCTCGTAAAACTAGCCCCGACCGACATCTTGGCGACCATCTCGGCAAAATCCGGATTGCGGCGAGAGAGCTCGGCGAAGCTGCCGCTGTCGACGAGAGTTCCAGCCTTGAGCAGGAACAGGCAGTCGCATTTCTGCACCGTGCTCAGACGATGCGCAATGATGACGAGGGTCTTGCGGCCGCGCAGTCTTTGCAGTGCTTCCGCGACCTCGGCTTCGGTGACCGGGTCGAGCGCCGAGGTCGCCTCGTCGAGCACGAGAATCTCGGGGTCGTCGTAGAGCGCCCGCGCGATGGCCAACCGCTGCCGTTGACCGCCCGACAGACGAATACCGCGGTTGCCGACGATGGTGTCGAGACCCTGCGGCAGCGTGGCGACGCAGTCGTCGAGCGATGCTGCCCCGACCGCGCGGCGGACGCGCTCCTCCTCGATGGCGTCGTCGGGGATGCCGAGGGCAATGTTGCGACGCACCGTATCGTCGATCAGGAATCCCTCCTGCGGGACATAGCCGAACAGCCGGGGGTTCGGCTTGTCAGGCGGGAGAACGGCATCGTCGACGAGCAGCCGTCCTTCGCTCGGCGCGATGAGGCCGAGCATGACATCGACCAGCGTCGTTTTGCCGGCGCCCGAAGGGCCAATGATGGCGACCGACTGGCCGCGGAGGATGCGCAGGCTGACGCCCTGCAAGGCGGCGTTGGGGGCGCCGGCGTAGCGGACGGCGACGCCGTCGAGGCGAAGCTCGCGGGCGAACGGAAAGGCGGTGTTCGTGGCGCGCGTAGCCAAGGCCTCGCCCAGCGCCGGGCTCTGATGGAGATCGGCGCCGATCGTATCGATAATCGCGTCGTTGAATCGCAGGTTTTGAATGATGCCGGCGCTGCGCACCAAGCTCGGGAGCACCCGCAGCGCGGCCGCCGCGAACATGCCGAGTACCGGGACGATGCTGGCCGCGGAGACGCCGCGCAGCAGGAGCACGATCATCGGGACTAGGAGGCACGTCATGACGACGAATTCGAAGATCGGCTTCAGCGATTGCTGGGCAACCGAGTTCATCAGGTTGAGGATGCCAAAGCGACGCAGCGCGGCGGCGTAGGCGCGGACGAAATAGCCTTCGACGCCGAGGGTCTTGATCTGCTTGACGCCGAGCAAGGCCTCGTTCATCACGCGATACATGTCCTGCGCCTGCTGGTTGGCTGCCGCGCCCCAGCCCACGAAGCGGCTGCGCCCCATAGTGAGGTAGGTGCCGCCAAGTGCGCCGAAGACGACAAGCGCGATGAGCGTCACCAGCGGCTGCAGCCAGAGCAGCGTGGCACAGACGCCAGCCAGGAGAAGAGCATCGCTCAAGAGGTCCGCGACGGCGATGGCGCTGGCGCTGCCGATGGCGGCGCCGGCGTGGATATTATGCGCCAAGGTCGCCGAGTTTCGGTGCAGATGCATCTCGTAAGGGCTGCGCAAGTAGACCGCGAGGAGCGACGTGCCAATGCGGTCGCGAACCGCCATCTCGACGCGCTGGCGGACGTAGAGCATCAGAACGTAGATCGTCGCCTTTGCCAGGAAGATCAGGATCAGCGCGGCGCAGAGCAGCGCGACGAACGTCGCGGTATTCTCGGTGCCGGACCACGCGAGGAGCGTCGCGAGCTTGGCATTTTGTTGAATGATCGACGGGTCGATGACGACCTTGAAGAGGGCAAAGACCAGGACGATGCCGAAGCTTTCGAGGGTCGACGAGACGACCGACAGCAGGACAAGCCCGAGGAACCGCCGGCGGGCGCGCTTGTCGAGAAGCGCATAGAGCTTGCGCGGCAAGGATCGTGCGACGGGCATGGCGTCGGAACTCATGCGGCGCGACGGAGCCTCAGGCCATGTAGCCGCGAGCGCGAGACGGCGCGGCGAGCGGCGAACGATCGCGTGACGGTCAGCGAGAAATAGCAGAGGCGGCTCTTGTCGCCTGTCCTGCCGGAGGCGGTCATTATGTCGAGCCGGTTAGACATGCGCCGGCGTCCCGATGGCATAGCCGGCGCTCGTCGCATCGCGGTGGAACATGCGGACGGTTTCGAGCGAGTACTCGCCGAGATCCTTGGCGAGGAGGCTGAGCTTTGACAGCAGATCTTGCGTCACGGTGATGATATGGCAGCCCACGGCATCGGCGTGGAAGAGGTTCAGCAGTTCGCGAGGGCTTGCCCAGAGCAACTCCGCCTTCGGCCGGTCCGCTAGGATCGTGCAAGCCTCGCGCATCAGCGGCACCGGATCGCGTCCGGTGTCGGCGATGCGGCCGGCGAAGACGGAGACGATCGCCGGAGTCTGCGGCGCCAGCAGCCTCGCAACCTGCGCCACCTGCTCGGTGGTCATGATTGCGGTCACGTTCAGCGTCACGCCTTCCCGCGATAACGTCTCGATGACGCGGCCACAGAACTCTCCCCGCGTCGTCGTCACCGGGATCTTGACGTTTACATTGGCGCCCCATGACGCGATAACCCGAGCTTGGGCAAGCATTGACTCGGGATCGTCTGCGAAGACCTCGAACGACACGGGGCGGTCCGTCACAACGGCAAGAACCGCGCGTGCGAAGCCCTCGTAGTCGGCAATCCCGGCTTTGCGCATCAACGTTGGATTCGTCGTAAATCCGGAGATGTGCGGCAGCGCCGCAAGACTACGGATCTGTTCGAGTTCGGCGCCGTCGGCGAAGATCTTGATGCGGAGGTCGGCCAGGCTCGGTTTGTCGTGCATCGTCACGTTTCCTCGGTTTTCTAGCGTGGCCTCAACAGATGTTCGCCGATGGTCGGGGCAACCTTCTCGGCCGTGAAGAGGTCCTTAAAGGTATTGTATCCGGCCAGGCCGATACGGCGGCGGAGCGCCGCGTCCCCGATCGCTTCGGCGGCGAGCGCGGCAATTTCGGCGATCGAGCTGCCGAGCAGCGCGTTCTCGCCATGCTTGATCTCGGGCATCGAAAGCGAAACGTCGGCGTGCGCCAGCACGGGGGCTGCCAACGAGAAAGCGTGGAGGTAGCGTGTATGCCCGACCTTGTAAGTGCTCGCGTTGTTCAGGCAAAGGAAGAGCGTCGCGTCGGCGATTTCGCGGTCGATGTCGTCGACGTAGCCGCGAATCTTGATTTCCGGTTGCTCCAGCATCGCGCGCAATCCCGGATGGGGGACGCCGGCACCCATGAGTTGGATTTCGAAACTGTCCGGCGGCAGGAGCCGCCGCAGTTCTGGAACGAAGTCGCGGCCGAGAATTTCGAGTCCGTGCGAATTTGCCGTCGCCGAGAGCCGTCCGACGTTGCCGATGATGATCGCTTTGCCATGGGTTGGCGAGGGGACCGCCAGGGTGGCGCCACCCCGATCGATCCAGACGTGGCGTATGTAGAAGGCGTTTGCGTGGCCGTGCTCGACATAATACGCGGTATCGTTCGCGGAGATGTCGGCGAGCCAGTCATAGAGAGCCATCTGTCCGAGATGAATGCTTTCTAATCGACGGTCGTAAATCTGCTGGCGACGCATCATCCAGGTGGTGCCGCCATGACGTTGGGCGAAGTCTTTCGCGGCAATACGATTTTTCGGCGGCGGGTTGCCGTAATAGGCAAATTTCGGAATGGCGAGCGGCGCTGCGAGAGCGGTGAGAAACTCACTCAGCGGAATGAAGAGCGCGTCGGCACCGGACGCGGCGACCGCTTGTTCCAGGAGCGGTCGGTGGACGATCTCGGGCAGTTGATCGATCTCCGCGGGGTCGAGCAGCCGGGTGAAGACGGGCCGCCGTCCCTGAGGTGACGGCAGGACGAGCGGCGGGCGGATGGTCACGCCGGCCTCGCGCAACAATGCGATGCCTTGATGCTCGGCGGCGTCCGGCACCGTCTCTTGGCCGCGAAAGATGCGCAGGCAGGAGAGGCTGATGCCGGGAAGCAAGGCGAGCGCCCGGAGAAGCTCGAACATGATGACGTTGGCCGACCGCGTGCTGTGCGCTGGGTGCGGCCACAAATCGGTGACGACGAGAAGCTGCACGATTTGCCTCAGCCGCGCAGCATGGCGATCAGCGACAGCACGCGTGCGCCGGCGGCGAAATCCGGTTGGCAAGCGCGCTGCTCGCGGGCGGCGGTGACGCAGCCCTCGGCAAGGCGGCGAAAAGGTGGCAGCCTGCCATTGTCCGAGTTGCCCTGCTCAGCGGCCTGGACGACGACCCGACCCGTTTCGTCCAGCGCCGTGAAGCTGAACCCGGCCATGTAATCCCAGCGGGCGTTCTCAACCACTGTGAAGGCAATCTCCCAGCGGTGCAGCGGTCGCTCCGGTCGGCTTTGGTGATCGTTGCTATACCCCTGAGCTCCTGAGGGGAAGTCGAAGGGCCATTCGATCATGTCGAGCCGGGCCTTGCCGTCCTTGCCGAGGATGTCCTTGCGGATCTCTATGCCGATCAGCTCGAAGCCGACGTCGGCAAGGACCGTCGTTAGCGTCAGGCCGACATAGCCCAGCCCGAAGACGCAGACACGGCGATCCGGATAATTGGCGGGTACGATCAGAATAGACCTCGCAGGATCGCCATCCCGAGGATCGCGACATGAGGAGCGTGGTCGAAGGTGCCGTTCGTAACCATGTCTTTCAGCTGTTGTTTGGTCACGAGGCGTGGCTCGACGCCAGGCTCCGGTTGCCAGCCGGCCTGGGCGCCCACGGGCTTGGCATGGAAACACCACACCCGGTTCTCCAGCCGCGCGCTGTCGGCGATCAGATTGCCGATCAACTGGGGCGGCGTCGCCGTTGCAAATCCGGTCTCCTCGGCCAGCTCGCGCTGGGCGCAGGTGGCCGGATCCTCGCCGTCGTCGAGGAGGCCGCCGGGCAGCTCGATCGTACGGCGCTCGAGGGCGGGGCGGAACTGTTCCACGACGACGATGCGTCCGTCATCGGTTTCAGCCAGCAAGGACACGTAATCGGCTACGACGAACGAGTGGTAGAGCTGGGGCGTCTCGCTTGCGCCGGAAAACCGCACGTCGCGCTCGGTCAGGGTCACCCAGGGGGAGAGCACGGTCTGCCGGCGGGTGGCGATGGTGGGATCTGACATAGTCTCGGCCGGCTCCGGCGAAAAGGCACGCTACCGCAGTCCGGGTGAAAACGATGTCACCAGACGTTGGGTCGAATCGGTCGCCCGCGACCTTCAGGCGACGGCCCGAAGCATCTCCGGCGAGACGCGGACGCGAATCTCGCGGCCGAGAAGGTGGAGGAGCAGCGTGACCCGCTCCTCGTCGCTCGTCGCCTCGACGAGGCCCTGCAGCCCGTCGAAAGCGCCGTCCATGATCTCGACGAGCTGGCCGCTTCGGAAGTGATCGGCGCTCCGCAGCCTGACGACGCCCTCGGCGTCCTCGCTCGCCTGGATCTGCTCGATGATGCCCGGCGGCACCGGCACGGGATGATCGCAGGTCGAGACCAGCCCGGCGACGCCGATCGTCGAGCGGATCGCTCGCCACGCTGCCTGGTTGATATCCATGCGCACGAAGAGATAGCGCGGAAACAACGGCTTGCGGACCAGGCCGACACGCCGTGCGTGCCGGATTTTCTTCAACATCTGAGGCAGATAGACGGTATAGGCCTGTCGTCGAAGATGCGTCGCCGCCTTGATCTCGCAATGCGCGTGCGTATGAACGACGTACCAGCGATCCATCGGGTTATTGCTTCCGTCGCGATGACACGCGCGTCATTCAGATCATCTTCGGTGAGAGCCGGCGGGCCGCGAGGCTCCGTGCCGGACGGCGTGTCCCAACCCAGCTATGTTCACATGCTGAACATAGCTTCGCGCGAAAGTTGGTGTCAATTGATATCGAGCCCGGCACGGCGCATCACATAAGCCTCTCGAACGCGGCCGCGGCATCGTTCCAGCCGTATTGACGCTTGCCTGCCAAAGCCGCGGCGTGCTGCGCCGACCACAGCGAATCGTCGGTGAGGAGCCGGATCGTCGCCGTCGCGAACTGCGACTCGTCCCTGACGACGAAACCGGTCTTGCCCTCGTCGATGCGCTCGGCCATCGAGCCGATGTCCTGGACGACCCCCGGAACGCCCATTGCCTGCGCTTCGCCGGCCGAGGCGCAATAGGTCTCGCTGGAATCGCCGCGATAGAGATAGACGCGCGCCGCGACCATCTCTGCGACGAGCGCATGCTTCGGCACCGGGTCGTGGAGGACGACTCCGGCGCTGCGGAGCGACCGCGCCCGGTCGAGGATCGCGTTCATCGCCGCCGCCTTGGCCTTGCCCATCGCGCCATAGGTCGCCGCGCCGGAGAAGACATGGAACTTTGCGGTCGGAACCTGCGGAAAGACCCGCTCGGCCCAGACCTCGAGCAGCCAATCGAGCGACCGCAACGGATTCGAGGTGAAGATGGCGCGGGGGGGCGGCGGCTCCGTCGCCGGCGGGGTCGTCCGGAAGATTTCCGAGATGCCGTAAGGGATCTCGCGGCGGAGGCCGCTCGGCGCCCAGGCCGGATAGGTCGACGCGTGATAGGGGCCTGAAAAGACGATTATCGGCCGCCGCCGCGCCAGTTTCCAGAGATAGCGAACCTTCATCAGGTACTGGGCCGGGTTGTGGACCCAGAAGACCGTCGTCCGTGCCTGCGGTACGAGCGCGAGCAGCTTGTCGCCGCGGTTGGCGATGTAAAGATCGGCGGCCGGCGGCAGCGGCGTCGCCGAGATCGGCTGCCACTGGACGCCCCGGTGCCGCAGCGTTGCCGCGCAATTCGTATAGGCCGTGACAAGGTGGCCGCGGGCGGCCAGAGCTTCGGCGAGGCCGACGAAGGCGGATTCGGCCCCGCCGAGCGGCTGCAGCTCGGCGCTTCGGCCATCGAACTCGATGCCGTCGTCCGCCATCACGATGTCTGCCATCGGCCCCGAACCCTTCGCACCGGCCGTCGCCGGCCGCCGCGTCTGATAGACGTCATCCCGCCGGCCGACAAGCCCATTGGCCGCGTGCGCTGGTCTGGCATACTGCGGCAGCCGGACGAATCCGGGGCAATCGCCGGGGGGCATGGGATGGGGAGGGAGCGAGGGTGAGCCAGATGGCGGCAGAGGCGCAGACTGCGGGCTCCGTCGCGCCGCGGCCGCGGGGCGCGAGCGGCACCGAAGGGCTGTCGCAGCGCGAGATGGATTTTCCGACGGTCGAGGATCTCCGGTTGCGGACGCGGCGGCGGATCCCGAAATTCGCCTTCGATTTCGTCGCCGGCGGCTGCGGCGAGAATCTGACCGTGGCGCGCAATCGGGCCGCCTTCGACGCGATCGAGATCGTGCCGCGCTATGGCAAGGGTTCGCTCGCGGTTTCGACCAAGGTCGAGCTGTTCGGACAGAGCTATGCGGCGCCCCTCGGCATGTCGCCGATCGGCCTCGGCGGCATCGTCTGGCCGCGCATGGAGCAGCATCTTGCACGCGCCGCCCAGGCGGCCAACGTGCCCTATACGCTGTCGACCCCGGCCAGCACGGCGATCGAGACGATCGGCGCGCTGGCGCCGGACGTCTTCTGGTTTCAGCTCTATGCCGCGCCCGGCGACGACTTCCGGATCTCGCGCGACATGATGCGGCGCGCCGAGCGCTGCGGCGCCAAGGTGCTGCTGGTGACGATCGACACGCCGGTGCGGGCGAAGCGCCCGCAGGACATGCGCAACCGTCTGGCGGTGCCGTTCCGGCCCAATCTTCGGACGATTTTCGACATCGCCTGCCACCCCGCCTGGCTGCTCGAGGTCGCCCGCCACGGCGCTCCGAAATGCGAGAATTTCGCAGCCTATGCCGAGGCGGGCGCCTCGCCGGACGCGCTCGCCGGCCTCGTCCAGCGCGAGCTGCGCGGAGGGTTTACCTGGGATGCGATTCGGCGCCTGCGCGACGCCTGGCCGCGCGCCATGGTCGTCAAGGGCATCCTCGATCCGCGCGACGCCGAGCTGGCCCTGGCGGCGGGGGCCGATGGAATCGTCGTCTCCAATCACGGCGGTCGCACCTTCGACGGCGCGCCGGCGGCGATCGACATGCTGCCGGCGATCAAGGCGGTGGCCGGCGACGCGACCGTGCTGCTCGACAGCGGCATCCGCTCGGGGCTCGACATCGTTCGCACCCTTGCGCTCGGCGCCAAAGCCGTCATGACCGGACGGCCGTTCCTCTTCGGCGTCGGCGCGCTCGGCGCCCCGGGAGGCTCGCATGTGCTCGACATCCTGATCGAGGAGACGCGCATGGCGATGGGCCAGATCGGGGCGAGCGACCTTGCGGAAGTCGCGCAGGCCGCGGTACGACATAACAACAAGTAAAGAACGCCGCAGCCGGCGACCATCGGAGGGGACATGTACAAGGGCAAGACCGTCATCGACGTGCACGGGCATCTTTCGACGCCGCCGCATTTCCGCGCCCATGCGATGAACCTGATCGCCCTGCGCACGCCGGGGGAGGGCGAGGTGCAGATTCCCGAGCCGGCGATGAAGGCGGCGCTCGACCGCCATCTCCGAATGCTCGACGAGCGCAACATCGACGTCCAGATGATCTCGCCGCGTCCCGTCGCGATGCTGCATTGGGAGCGCCCGTTCCTTGTCGAATCGTGGTCGCGCGCCACCAACAACGTCATCGCCAGGCAATGCCACCAGCATCCGACGCGCTTCGTCGGCATCGCCCAGCTGCCGCAATCGCCGGAGATGAACATTCCGGCCTGCGTCACCGAGCTGAAGCGCGCCGTCACCGAGCTGGGCTTCGTCGGCGCCATCCTCAACCCCGATCCCGGCGGCGACCGCCGTGCCCCAGGCATCGACGATCCTGCGTGGTTCCCGCTCTACGAGGCGGCGGAGAAGCTGCAGGCGACGCTGATCGTTCATCCCTCGATCAGCCGCGACCCGCGTATCGAAAAGATCCCGCACTCCTACCAGTACAACAACTTCACCGAGGAGACGCTGGCGACGCTGCTCTTCGAGCACGGCGACGTCTTCAAGCGCTTCCCTAGCCTCCGGGTGGTCGTCTGCCATTGCGGCGGCGGGCTGCGGCGGATCATGGCGCTGGGCGACACGGTCGACGCGACGCGCCCCTCCGACGCCGCCGACAACCGCGTCCGGCCGAGCGGCGAGCAGGCCGGCGGTCAGGTCGGCACCGCCGACGGCCCACCCAAGGAGCACGATCACGCCGATCTCAGCGAGAATTTGTTCTTCGACACCTGCGCCTACGATCCCTGGTACCTCGGCACGGCGATCCGCCAGCGGGGCCCGTCGCGCATGGTCTTCGGCACCGAGGTCCCGGGCTCCGGCTCGGCGGCGTTCAACCCGCAGACCAATCGGCCGGCCGACGACGTTCTGGCGATCCTCGACAACTTCGACTTCCTCAGCGAGGAGCAGACGCTCGACATCGTGCACCGGAATCCGCAGCGGATCTTCCCGCTGCTGAGGAAGACCGGCGTTCTGTAAGCCCAGGGAGAATATCCTTGCCGTCGTTCATCCCCGGCTACATCGGTAACAAAGTTCTCGCGCGGCGAAATCGGCCGGCAACACGACTTCTCGAATCTTCCCCATGGGAAAACATCGAGAAGGGTCCGGCTCATGTCCGATGGACAAGTCGTCGCTACGCAGGTCAGAACCGTGACGCTCTCGATCGCGGAGCTCGAGGCCGATCCGCATAGCGTCTTTCGGCGGTACCGAGCGATCACGCCGTTCATCGCCCGGGAGGGCGGCGGGTACATCGTCCTCCGCGCCCCCGCCGTCGAGCAGCTGATCAAGGACCCGCGCGTCCGGCAACCGGAAACGGAATTCCCGGAAATTCGGGGGATCACGGAAGGGGTCCTTTTCGAGTTCTTCAAATACAGCATGCTGACCTCCAACGATCCTGTCCATCGGCTGCGCCGGGCGCCGTTCACGAGGAGCTTCGCCGCCCGGCTGATTGCCGATCTGCGTCCGCGCATCCGGAAGATCGCCGAGGAGCTCGTCGCCGGCTGGTACGAGGAGGGCGAGATCGATCTCGTCGACCGCTTTGCGGCGCAGATCCCGGCGCAGGCCATCAGCGAGCTGCTGGGCTTGCCGAAGGAGGACATTCCTCGCTTCACGGCTCTGGTCTACAGCGTGTCGCGCGTCCTCAGCTTCACCTTCGCGCCGGATGATTTGCCGGATATGCAGTCGGCGGCGCGCGAGCTGCGGGACTACGTCGCGTGCCTCATCGACAGCCGGCACGCAACACCGATGGATGATTTCATTTCCGCCTATGTGGCCGATGCCGATAGCAAGGGCGAGCTGTCGCCGATCGAGATCATCGTGCAAATCGTCGTCCTCATCATCGGCGGAACCGATACGACGCGCGTCGCCATGGCGACGCAGGTTGCGCTTCTCCTCCAGCACCGCGAGCAATGGGACGCGGTCTGTCGCGACCCCGCGCTGATTCCCGGTGCCGTCTCCGAGGCGCTGCGCTACGAGCCGAGCGTCGGCGCGGTGTCGCGGTTCACCCTCCAGGACATCGAGCTCGACGGGCAGATTCTTCCCAGCGAACAGTTCGTGTCGCTTTCGACGATGTCGGCGATGCGCGACGACCGGGCGTACGAGCGACCGGATGTCTTTGATATCCGGCGCGCCGAGCGTCGTCGCGCCCATCTCGTGTTCGGCGGCGGGCCGCACCGCTGTCTCGGCGAGGCCCTTGCACTCATCGAGCTGGAGGAGGGGCTGGCGGCGCTGACGACGCGGATTCCGCGACTGCGCTTGGCCGGCGAGCCGCCGCGGCTGCGCGGACACGTCGGCATCCGCCGCATCGGCGGCATGCGGGTGCGCTGGCCGAGCTGAGACGCCGGGCCTATGCCGACGAACGGTAGAAGCCAAGGGAAGCCTCGAATGGTGGCCGTTCACGCGCGCAGCACTGCCGCGGTGTTGCTGTCTTTCTGCGTCGTATCGGGCTCCGTCGTGGCGGCGCCGTGGGCCGCGCAAGCGACGGAGCGGGTGGAACATTACGATCAATTGCGCGCCCTGCTGTTCGCCGGGGCGGCGGTCACGGCAGTCTTCTCGCCCGACCAATGCGACGCCGGCGCTCGCGACAGCGATACAGCGGCCCCGACGATCCGCGGCGGGTTCGTCGTGCACGACTTCATCGAAGTGGTCGGCGACAACCTCGGGTTCTCCAATCAGCATCTGACCATGCGAGCAGACGGAACGGCCGTTCTCGAGATCATGCAGTATCGTCTGCGGCCGGACGACAGTGCCGCGGTCCGGATTTCCTTCCTCTCACCTCTGACCTTTCTCAGCTTATCGACCTCGCAGACCTTCTCGTGTCGGCTCGGTAAAGGCCTCTCGTTCGTCGCGCAAGGCTCGGACGCGCCGGTGCAGGCACGCCGCGGCCCCACGCCACATGCGCCATTCAACCTCATGCAATCGCAGACGCGTTCCCTCGACGCGGATCGTCGGTCGCCCTGAGGCGCGATTCCCGGGGCGATGCGAGTGCGACTTGGAAACGGAGCGGGAAAAATGCCGGACCAGGCAAGTCATTCGCCGGACAGAGCTTGTTTTCTCGGCCACTCCGAGGTGGAAATCGCGCGACTGATAAAGCAATCGGCGCTCATTCGACCGATCACCGAGCGTCTCCTGTGCAACGCCGGAATCGGCCGGGGCATGCGCGTCCTCGACCTGGGATGCGGCGCCGGCGACGTCTCCATGCTGGTCGCTGGGCTGGTCGGTACGTCGGGCAGCGTCGTCGGGATCGATCGCAGCCCGCAAGTCCTCGCGATCGCCAGGCAGCGCGCTCAGGTGGTGCGGCTGCAGCACGTCGAGTTCAAGGAAGCGTCGGTCGAGGAATTCACGGATCCGCAGCCTTTCGATCTCGTGATCGGCCGCTATATCCTGGTTCATCAGGTCAATCCGCCCGCCTTCATCCGCATGGCCGCGAGCTTCGCTCGGGCCGGCGGGGTGGTCGCCTTCCACGAGATCGGCCTTCATGAGGAATTCATGTCGCTTCCCTGCGTGCCGCTCTGGCAGCAGGTCGGCGACTGGCTGCTGACGGCGCTTCGCGCCGCGATGCCGCATTACGACGCAGGCAACCGATTAGTCGAGCATTTCGTCCGCGCCGGCCTGCCGTCCCCGAACCTGCTCTGCGAGACACCGATCGGAGGTGGCGCGAATTCGTTACTCTATGGCTGGCTTGCGGAGGCGCTGCGCGCCGTCCTGCCGAGCCTGGAGGAGCGGGGGATCGTGACCGCCGAGAAGGTCGCGATCGAAACGCTCGAGGCCCGGCTCAGAATGGCGGTCATCAAGGCCCGCAGCCAAGTCACGATTGCGACGCAACCCTGCGCCTGGACCACGATCTGATCGTCTCGCCGGTTCAGTATCGCGTCGCGGAGGCCAACCTTCTGATCGGCGTGCCTCCGTCAGCCCTCTAGCCCGGTAATTCTGATTCCGGCGCCCGGCACCTTATACTTGCGGTTGATCCAGATCAACACCGAGGTCAGCGCCTCGGCGGCGGTGGAGTTGCACAGCGGGCCGGCGTCGATGCCGCGCAGGCCGATGCCGGTCATCAGGTCGATGATCGTCTCTCGCGCCCCCTCGTCATCGGCGCAGACCAGCACGTCGCAGCCGACGTCCTCGCCGAGGCGGTGAAGCTTGACGGCGGAGACATTCTGAAGCGCCGAAACGACACGCACCTCCTCGCCGAGCAGCGTCTGCAGCGCCGCGACTGCTGAGCCCCCGGCCGGCAACTGGACGCGGCTGACCCTGGGCGGCACCAACGGCGCCGTGGCGTCGACCAGGATCTTGCCGGCGAGCGCAGCGCGGATGTCTTCAACCGTCGCCACCTGCGCGGCATAGGGGACGGTCAGGATGACGATCTCCGCCGACGCGGCGGCGGCCTTGTTCTCCAAACCGATCATCAGCTCGGTCCCGATGATCGCGTTCAGCTCGGCGGCAACGCTGGCGGCCTTGATCGAGTCGCGCGAGCCAATGGCGATTCGATGCCCCGCTTTGGCGAGGCGGAGCGCGATACCGCTGCCTTCGGCGCCGGTTCCGCCGATTACGGCAATATTCCGCTGCTCGCCATTCATCGATCGCTCCCTCCCTGTGCCTGTCGCTAACGGACGGTCGCGTGCATTATTCCGGCTGGGCGGCATTGACGGCAACGGTTTATGTTGCGATCACTTTTGCTCGCCCGTTCGACCGCTTGATCCTGCAATGATCGCAATCGCATGCAAGACGCCCTGACCCTGCTCGCCGTGTCCGGATTGCCCATGGTGCAGTCGGGCGACGACCTTGCCGGCATGCTGGTCGCGGCGCTGGCGCGGGCGGAGATCGCATTGCGCGACGGCGACGTTTTGGTGGTGGCGCAGAAGATCGTGTCGAAGGCGGAGGGGCGCACCGTCGATCTCGCGGAGGTCGAGCCGTCCGCGCGTGCCGTCGCGCTGGCGGCGGAGGTCGCCAAGGATCCCCGACTGGTCGAGGTGATTCTCAGCGAATCGGTGCGCGTCGTGCGGCAGCGTCCGGGCGTTCTGATCGTCGAGCACCGGCTCGGCACCATCATGGCGAACGCCGGGGTCGACCGCTCCAACGTCGATCCCAGCTCGGGGCGGGAACCGGTGCTGCTGTTGCCGCGTGATCCCGATGGCTCGGCAGAGCGTTTGCGGGAAGGGTTGGCGGAGGCATTTGCGGTGCGGCTCGGCGTCATCATCAGCGACAGTTTCGGGCGCGCTTGGCGGCGCGGCACGGTCGGCATCGCGCTCGGCGCCGCCGGGCTGCCTTCGGTGATGGATCTGCGCGGCCGCGACGACCTCTTCGGCCGGCCGTTGCAAGCGACCGAGACCGGCTTCGCCGACGAGATCGCCGCCGCCGCCTCGCTGCTGATGGGCCAGGCCGGCGAGGGCCTGCCCGCCGTGGTCGTCCGCGGCCTCGCCTGGACCGACGCCGCCCTCCCGGCTGCAGCGCTGATCCGCGCCGCCGCCGAGGATCTCTTCCGCTGATGCCGTGGGATCGCGATCTCGTCGTCGCCCTCTCGGGCGGTATCGGCGGCGCCAAGCTCGCCCTCGGGCTCAGCCGGATCGTCGAGCCCGGCAATCTGATGGTCGTCACCAACACGGGCGACGATTTCGAGCATCTCGGCCTCGCGATCTCCCCGGATATCGACACGATGCTCTACACCCTCGCGGGGATCGACAATCAGGAGACCGGCTGGGGCCGCGCCGACGAGACGTGGAACTTCCTCGCGGCGCTGACGCAGCTCGGCGGCGAGGACTGGTTCCGGCTCGGCGACAAGGATCTCGCGATCCACGTCGAGCGGACGCGCCGCCTCGCGGCGGGCGAGACGCTGTCGCAGATCACCGCCGATTTCTGCCAGCGGCTCGGTATCGCTTCGCACGTCGTGCCGATGAGCGACGATCCCGTGCGCACGCAGCTCGGCACTGGCGAAGGCTGGCTCAGCTTCCAGGATTATTTCGTCCGCCAGCGCTGCCTGCCGGTGGTGACGGAGATCGACTTCGCCGGCGTCGCCGAGGCGGAGCCCAACCCGCTGCTGCTCGATGCGCTCGCTCATGAGCGGCTGCGCGCCGTCGTGATCTGCCCGTCGAACCCCTTGATCAGCATCGGGCCGATCCTGGCGGTGCCGGGCGTCTGGGACGCGCTCGTCGCTGCGACAGCGCCGATCGTCGCGGTGGCGCCGATTATCGGCGGCCAGTCGGTCAAGGGACCGACGGCCAAGATGATGCGCGAACTCGGCATCGAAGTCAGTGCTGCCGAGATCGGCCGCCGCTACGGCGAGCTTCTCGCCGCCTATGTCGTCGATCATGAGGATTTGGCCGAATGCGCCGATCTCGATTTGCGGATCGTGCCGGCGCAGGCGCTGATGACGACTGCCGACGATCGCGTCGCGCTCGCCGAGGCGGTGCTCGACGCGGCGGATGAAAGCTGGAGCCGAGCCTTATGAGCATGCCGCCGATCTGGGCCGTCGTGCCGGTGAAGAAGATGACGGAGGCGAAGCAGCGCCTCGACGATGTCCTCTCCGCCGAGGTGCGCCAGCAGCTGGCCGTGGCGATGCTGGAGGACGTTCTGCATGCGCTGGCCGCGGTCTCCGGCCTCGCCGGCATCGCCCTGGCGACGGCCGACATCGCCGCCACCGGGATCGCGCATCGCTTCGGCGCCAGCGTCTGGCGCGAGAATGCGCGCGACGGGCATAGCGCGGCCGTCGCTGCCTCGGCCCGGCGGCTCGCCGCGCAAGGCGCCGCCATGCTGACGATTCCCGGTGACATCCCGCTCGTCCAGCCGGACGATCTGGAAGCCGTGCTGAAGGCGGCGCGAGGCTCGCCGTCCTTCACGATCGTGCCGGCTCATGACGAGCGCGGCTCGAACGCCGTGCTGTGCGCGCCCGCCAACGTGGTCGAGCTGCGCTTCGGCGACGACAGCTTCCTGCCGCATGTCGCGGCGGCCGAGACGGCGGGGACGACGCCGACCGTGCTGCGGCTGCCGCGCATCGCCCTCGATCTCGATCGGCCCGAGGATCTCGCCGCTTTTATGCGCATCCCATCGAAAACGCGGACGCGTCGGATCCTCGAGGCGCACGGCGTTCGGGCGAAACGATGAAGGTACTCGACGTCCTGGACGGGGCTCTCGCCGGACGGAATCCCTCCGACGAGGATGCCCTGTCGCTCATGGGCGCCGAAGACCTGCCGGTACTGATGTCGTGCGCCGCAGCGTTGCGCGACCAGGGGCATGGGCGAAACATCTCGTATTCGCGCAAGGTCTTCATCCCGCTGACGCAGCTCTGCCGCGACAGCTGCCACTACTGCACTTTCGCGCATCCGCCGCGCCGCGGCGAAAAAGCCTATCTCGGCGCCGAAGAGGTGCTGGCGATCGCCCGCACCGGCGCTGCCGCCGGCTGCCGCGAGGCGCTCTTCACCCTCGGCGACAAGCCGGAGCTGCGCTACAGCGCGGCGCGCGACGAGCTGGCGCGCCTCGGCCATGCGACGACGCTCTCCTACCTCGCCGCGATGGCGGCGCTGGTGCTACGCGAGACCGGGCTGCTGCCGCATATCAACGCGGGAGTCATGACGGCAGCGGAGATCGCTTCGCTGCGCGAGGTCTCGGTCAGCCAGGGTTTGATGCTGGAGACGGCATCAGAGCGGCTGTCGCGCCGCGGCGGGCCGCATTTCGGCTCGCCGGACAAGGCGCCGGCGCTTCGCCTCGCGACAATCGCAGCGGCGGGCGAGGCGGCGGTGCCATTCACCAGTGGCATCCTGATCGGCATCGGCGAGACGCGCGAGGAGCGGATCGCGGCGTTGCTGGCCCTGCGGGCACTGCACGAGCGCTATGGGCACCTTCAGGAGATCATCGTCCAGAACTTCCGCGCCAAGCCGGGGACCCGGATGGCGGATGCGGCTGAGCCCGACTTCACCGACCATCTCTGGACGGTCGCGATCGCCCGCATCATCTTCGGCCCGGCGATGTCCATCCAGGCGCCGCCGAACCTCAGCAGCGGGGCGCTGGCCCAGCTCATCGACGCGGGCATCGACGATTGGGGCGGCGTCTCGCCGGTGACGCCGGATCACGTCAACCCCGAGCGCCCGTGGCCCGAACTCGACGCTTTGGCCCGCGAGACTGCGGCCGCAGGGAAGATCCTCGTCGAGCGGCTGGCGATCTATCCTGCCTTCGTCCGCCACACGGATCGCTTCCTGGCGAAGGCGCTGCGACCCGCCGTCGTTCGCGCCGCGGATGCCGAGGGGTTCGCGCGCGTCGATCCTTGGACACCGGGCGCCGTGACGGCGCCGTTGCCGGAGAAGCGGGGCGGGCTGAGGCGGGACGTGCTGACTCCGATCCTCGACCGCGCCGCTGCCGGACGCGAGCTCTCGGAGGACGCGCTGGTGACGCTCTTCGCTGCGCGAGGCGATGATTTCCACGCAGTCTGCACTGCCGCCGACGCGCTGCGCCGCGAGACGTGCGGCGACACCGTCAGCTACGTCGTCACCCGCAACATCAACTACACGAACATCTGTTATTTCCGCTGCAAGTTCTGCGCCTTCTCCAAGGGCAAGCTGAGTGAGAACCTCCGCGGCCGGCCCTACGATCTCAGCATCGACGAGATCCAGCGGCGGGTCGTCGAGGCCTGGGAGCGCGGCGCCGTCGAGGTCTGCCTGCAGGGCGGCATTCATCCCGACTACACCGGCGCCACATATCTCGAAATCTGCCGCGCCATCAAGGCGGCGGTTCCCGAGATACATATCCATGCCTTCTCGCCGCTCGAGATCTTCCAGGGCGCGGCGACGATCGGCACGACGCCGGCCGAATTCCTTGCCGAGCTGCAAGCCGCCGGACTGGGCTCTCTGCCCGGCACCGCGGCGGAGATCCTCGACGACGAGGTCCGTGCCATCATCTGCCCGGACAAGGTGACGACGGCGCAATGGCTGGAGGTCGTCGAGGCGGCACATCGTCTCGGTCTCCGCACGACGGCGACGATCATGTTCGGCCACGTCGACACACCGCGTCATTGGGCGCGGCATCTGCGCCATCTTCGGGCGCTGCAGGGGCGCACCGGCGGCCTTACCGAGCTGGTGCCCTTGCCCTTCGTGCCGATGGAGACGCCGATCCATTTGCGCGGCCTCTGCCGGCTCGGTCCGACCTATCGCGAGGCGGTGCTGATGCACGCGGTATCTCGGCTGGCGCTGCACGGGCTGATCGACAATATCCAGACCTCCTGGGTCAAGATGGGCGAGGAAGGGGCGGCGGCGTGCCTGGCTGCCGGGGCCAACGATCTCGGCGGCACGCTGATGAACGAGAGCATCACCCGCGCCGCCGGCGCCATGCACGGCCAGGAGATGCCGCCCGAGGTGATGGAGCGGGTCATCGGCGCGCTGGGCCGCCGCCCGGTGCAGCGTACGACGCTCTACGGCGAAGCGCCGGCGCCGCGCGTTGCCGCCTCGTTCGGCGCGGCCGCGCTCGCCGTCCCGATCGACACACCGGCGAAACGCTACGAGCGCAGCCCGGCGTGAGGTAAGGGTCGGCGGCAAGAATGTCCGCTTCGCGTGATCATGGCCGAGCGCGAGGCGGTCGTGCTGGATGCCGGCACCGCGATCGTGAAGCCGTGCTGAACGGGGGGGCGGGCATGAGCTGGGACAACACGAGGCTCTTCAGCGACGACACCGACGCTCACCGGGCCTTCCGCCCCGAGGTGCGGGAATGGGTGACGGCGAACTGTCCGGCCTCGCTGCGCCACCGCCCTGATCGCATCGAGCCGCCCGCGCTAAAGCCTTGGCACCGTAAGCTCGCCGAGCGCAGCGGACACGGCGCGCGGGACGCTCGCGAGGATCCGCGTTCGCGCCGCCTGCGCCGATATCGAACGGCGCGTCTCCGCGGCGATGCGCCCTATACGAACGCTTGGCGGCTCGTGCCCTTGGCGTAAATTTTTATGAGCCGAGAGATCGATATCGCTTATCATCAATTCATCCGGCGGCCGAACGCGACGCGTGGGCAGCTTGTGAGCAGTGGGCAAGGGACGGAAGTTCCGCCGTTCCGGACGTTTGGGGAGGAGACAGAATGCGTTTCGCGGTGATCGAGAAGGGTGGGCAGCGCGGCTTGGCGGTGCCTGACGGTGCTGGTTGGCGCGGCGTCACGAGCGGCGACAAGCTCTACCCCGGCGATCTCGAGACGCTGATAGCGCGTGGCGGCGACGCGCTGCGCCGCGCCTATGATGCCCTGGCCGGCGCCCCGCCGCTCGCCGCGGGCAGCTTCAAATTTCTGCCGCCGATCGGCAAGCCGCCGAAGATCATCTGCGTCGGGCTCAACTACGCCGACCACACCAAGGAAAGCCCGTACGAGCAGCCTTCTTATCCGACGCTCTTTCCACGCTTCGCCTCGTCGCTGATCGGCCACGGCGCCGCGATCGTCCGGCCGCGCGTCTCCGAGCAGCTCGACTACGAGGGCGAGATGGTCGCGATCATCGGCAAGGGCGGCCGCCACATTGCCAAGGACAAGGCGCTGGACCATGTCGCCGGCTGGTCGATCTTCAATGAAGCGTCGATCCGCGACTACCAGTTCAAATCGCCGCAATGGACGGTCGGCAAGAATTTCGACGCGACCGGCGCTTTCGGCCCCAGCTTCGTCAGCGCAGACGAGGTGCCGGCCGGCGGCAAAGGGCTCAAGCTCGAGACGCGGCTCAACGGCGTGACGGTGCAGTCCGCCTCGACCAGCGACATGCTGTTCGACGTCGCGACGCAGATCGCGACGATCTCCGAGGCGATCACCCTGGAACCCAACGACGTCATCGTGACCGGCACGCCTGCCGGCGTCGGCTTCGCCCGGAAGCCGCCGCTGTTCATGAAGGCCGGCGACGTCTGCGAGGTCGAGATCGAGGGGCTGGGGATCCTGCGTAACCCGATCGTCGACGAATAGGACAAAGCGGGGAGGCTGCGATGAGCGTCACGGTGCAGGCGAGGGGGAGCGAGACGGACCATGCGACGCTCGTCGCGCGCGCCGCGGCGCTCGTTCCCGATCTTCTCGAGCGCGCCGCCGAGGCCGAGCGGCTGCGCAAGGTGCCGCTGGAGAATATCGCGGCGCTGCGCAACGCCGGTCTCCTCAAGATCCTGCAGGCGCGGCGCTACGGCGGCCATCAGGCATCGTTGCGCACCCATGTCGACGTCGTCGCCGCGCTCGCCGGCGGCTGCGCCTCGACCGCCTGGTGCGTCGGGGTCATCCATGCCCATAGCTGGCTGATGGCGCAGTTTCCGCGGGCGGCGCAGGAGGAAACCTACGGCGCCAATCCCGACGCCATCATCTCGGCGGTGATCGCGGCGCGCGGCAAGGCGCGCGCCGTCGACGGCGGCTACGTTCTGAACGGCTTCTGGCCCTTTGCCTCGGGTTCTCAGCATGCCGATTTCCTGTTCCTCGGCGCTGCCGTAATCAACGAGACCGGCGAGACGGTCGACGAGGGCGATCTCCTCGTCCCGACGTCAGATATCGTCATCAAGGACGATTGGAACGTCGTCGGGCTGCGCGGCACCGGCAGCTGCAGCATCGTCGCCAAGGACGTCTTCGTCCCGGCGCACCGCTATCTGTCGCTGCCGGGGCTGATCGGCGGACAGACGCCTGGCCAGGCGCTGCACGAGGGCTGGCTCTATCGCTCGGCCGCCGTGCCGGTGCTGACTCTGGCCCTAGCGCCAGCCGCCCTCGGCACGGCGCAAGCTGCGCTCGAATCCTTCAAAAAGCGCCTGCCGGGCCGCGAAATCGCGTATACGCAACACGAAATTCAGATCGACTCGCCGGTGACGCATATCCAGGCGGCGACGGCAGCAACCAAGATCGATACGGCGCAGCTGCTGCTGCACTACTGCGCCGACGAGATCCAGGCCGCCGCCGAACGCGGCGAGGCGATGGATTTTGCCAAGCGGGCGCGCGTCCGGATGGATTGCGCCTTCGCCGTGCGGCTCTGCCTCGAGGCGGTCGAGACGATCTATCTCGCCTCGGGCGGCTCCGGCATCGCCGAGACCAGCACGATCCAGCGGGCATCGCGCGATATTCATGCCGTCAACATGCATGGGCTGCTCAGCCTGGAGACCAACGCCGAGATGTACGGCCGCGTCGTCCTCGGCCTGACGCCGAACACACCGCTGATCTGACTTGACGACCTAGAGTTCCGCGCCGGCCGGGCCGGTGCCGAGGAGGAGAAAGAGATGAGCGTTCGATCGCTGCAGCATATCGCCCTGGCGGTGCCCGATCCGACGATCGGCGAGAAATTCTACACCGACTTCGGCCTCCACGGGCGGCATGACGGCGGCAAGATCACGATGCGTTGCCACGGCCGCGACCAGGACCAGGTGATCCTGGTCGAGGGCCGCAAGCGCAAGATGCATCACGTCTGCTTCGGTACCAAGCCGGAGCTGATCGACGATTTGAAGCGTCGCGTCGAGGCGAGCGGCACGCGTCTGCTCGACGCGCCGAACGCGACGCCGGCCCCCGGCCTGTGGTTTCGCGACCCCGACGGGCTGCTCGTCAACATCCAGGCCGCCGAGCCGGCACCCTGGCTCGGCGCCCCGGAGTGGCGGATCAACACGCCTGGCCACACGACGCGCCTCGGCGCGCCCGGCCATCCGTCGCGGCACATGGTGATCCAGCCGCGCCGGCTCGGCCATACGCTGCGCTTCACCCCGAACTTCGACAAGATGCTCGATTTCTATCAGCGAGTGCTCGGGCTGCGGCTATCCGACCGCTCGCAGAGCCTCGTCGCCTTCATGCACGCCGAGGGTGGCTGCGATCATCACATCTTCGGCTTCATCGCCGGCGACCGGCCGGGCTATCACCACGCTAGCTTCGAGGTCGCCAATATCGACGAGATCGGCCTCGGCGCGACGCGGCTGCTCGACAAGGGCTACGGCAACGGCTGGGGCTTCGGGCGCCACGTCATTGGCTCCAACTTCTTCCACTACATCCGTGACCCGTGGCACGGCATGTCCGAGTATTTCTGCGACATCGACTATATCCCGGCCGGGATGAACTGGCAGGCGACGGACTACCCGCCGGAGGATTCGCTGCACGTTTGGGGACCGAACGTGCCGGAGGATTTCGGGGCGAATTTCGAGGAAGCCGAATAGCATCAACCAGCGGCCGCAAATCGGTCGGGTCAAAAAGGGGGGGAAAGGAAAATGACGAAGGGAATTTCGAAAGCCGAGCTCAAGCGTCGCGATGTGCTGCGGGCGATGGCGGTCGGCGGCGCCGGCGCGATCGTCGGACCCACGTTCCTGGCACGCCCAGCCCGCGCCGCCGGCCGCACCATCAAGATCGGTTTCGTCAGCCCCGAGACCGGGCCGATCGCGGCGTTCGGCGAGGCCGACGATTTCATTCTCGCCGGCGTCCGCAAGGTGCTCGCCAACGGGATCACGATCGCCGGGACGCAGCATCCGGTCACGATCATCAAAAAGGACAGCCAGTCGAACCCGAACCGCGCCGCCGAGGTGACGGCCGAACTGATCAACTCGGACAAGGTCGATCTCATGCTCGGCTCCAGCACCTCGGACACGACGAACCCGGTGTCCGACCAGTGCGAGCTGAACGGCGTCCCCTGCATCACCTCCGATGCGCCCTGGCAGGCCTGGTTCTTCGGCCGCAAGGGCGATCCGAAGAAGGGCTTCGACTGGACCTATCACTTCTTCTGGGGCGTCGACACGATCTCGACGGTCTTCTGCGACCTCTGGTCATCGCTCGACACCAACAAGACGGTCGGCGCGCTGTGGTCGAACGACCCGGACGGGATCGCGCTCAGCGATCCGCAGACCGGCTTCCCGCCGCTGATGAAAAAGCGCGGCTTCAACCTCGTCGACCTCGGGCTCTACCCGACGATGAGCGACGATTTCTCGGCGCAGATCAACAAGCTCAAGGAAGCCAAGGTCGACATTCTCACGGGCGTCTTCGTGCCACCGGCCTTCGCGACATTCTGGACTCAGGCGGCGCAGCAGGGATTCCGGCCGAAGATCGCGACCCCCGCCAAGGCTCTACTATTCCCCTCGGCGATCGAGGCGATCGGCGACCGCGGCATCGGGCTCTCGACCGAGGTCTGGTGGTCGCCGCACCACCCGTTCAAGTCTGGCCTCACCGGCGAGACGCCGCAGCAATTCTGCGACGCCTACAGCGCAGCGACCGGGCGGCAGTGGACGCAGCCGATCGGCTTCAAGCACGCCATCCTCGAGGTCGCCTGCGACGTCCTCAAGCGCACCAAGAAGATCGACGATCCCGGCTCGATCCGCGATGCCATCGCGGCGACCGACTACACCACGATCGTGGGTCCGATCAATTTCGCTAAGGGGCCGGTCAAGAACGTCGCGACGACGCCGCTGGTGGGCGGCCAGTGGAAGAAGGGCAGCAAGTACAAATACGACCTCGCCATCGTCAACAACAAGATGGAGCCGTCGATTCCGCTCGACGGCAAGTTCGAGCCACTGGCGTCGTGACGTCTTCTGGGGGCGCGACAGGCGAAAGATGGCGTCGGTAGAGTCCCCAGCCGCGCCCCTGCTGCAGATCGAGTCCGTCAGCAAGCGCTACGGCGCCCTGACGGTCGCCGACAAGCTCAGCCTGACGGTCGGCGAGCGCGAGGCGCTCGGCGTCGTCGGGCCGAACGGCGCCGGCAAGACGACGATGTTCAACCTCATCACCGGAGACGTCGCGCCGAACGAGGGGCGAATTCTCTTCGCTGGGCAGGACATCACGGCGATGGCGCCGCACGAACGCTGCCGTATCGGGATCGCGCGCTCGTATCAGATCCCGCATCCTTTCGCGAAGATGACGGTCTTCGAGAACCTGCTGGTCGGCGCGATGTTCGGCGGCGGCGAGACTGAGCGGGCGAGCTATCGGCACTGTGCCGAGGTGCTCGAGCTGACCAGGCTCGGCGACAAAGCGAATTTCACCGCCGGCGCGCTGACGCTGCTACAGCGCAAGCGGCTCGAGCTGGCGCGGGCCCTCGCCACCGGGCCGCGGCTGCTGCTGCTTGACGAGATCGGCGGCGGCCTTACCGAGCACGAATGCCAGGAGTTGATCCTCACCATCAAGGCGATCCGCGCCGGCGGTGTCGCGATCGTCTGGATCGAGCATATCGTCCATGCGCTGCTCTCGGTCGTCGACCGGCTCATCGTCATCAATTTCGGCGACAAGCTGGCCGAGGGCGAGCCGCGCGCGGTGATGGCCGATCCCCGCGTCCGCGAGATCTACATGGGCATACCCGCAGCATGAGCCTGCTCGAGACGTGCGCGCTGCGCGCCTTCTACGGCGATTTCCAGGCGCTCTTCGACATCGACTTCCGGATCGACGCGGGCGAGACGGTTGCGATCATCGGCGCCAACGGGGCCGGCAAGACGACCTTCTTGCGCTCGGTGATCGGCGTTCTCGTCGGCTCGCCGGAGATGGTGACATTCGACGGCGACAAGGTCGGCGGGCTGCCGGCGCATGCGCTGGTCCGCCGTGGCATCGCGATGGTGCCGGAGGGGCGGATGCTGTTTCCTAGCCTGACCGTCGAGGAGAACCTCCGGATCGGCGCCTATGGCAGGCGCACGGGCGCTTGGGATCTGCAGCGCGTCTATCGACTGTTTCCGATCCTCGAAGAGCGCCGCAATACGCCATCGATGCAGCTCTCCGGTGGGCAGCAGCAGATGGCGGCGATCGGCAGGGCACTGATGTCGAACCCCCGCATCATGCTGTGCGACGAGTTGAGCCTCGGTCTCGCGCCGATCGTCATCGGCCAGATCTACGAAGGTCTCGCCGTGATCGCCGCCGAGGGCATGACGCTGATTATCGTCGAGCAGGATATCCACCGCGCCCTGGCGGCAGCCGACCGGTTCTATTGCTTCCAGGAGGGCCGGGTGTCGCTGACCGGCCCCGCCGCCGGCTACGATCAGGCGGCGATCACCGCCGCCTATTTCGGCGTCTGAGGCGCGGCGCATGGGGATCGTCTCGATCGTCATCCAGGGAACGCTGCTCGGCGGTCTCTACGCGCTTTTCGCCGTCGGATTGTCGCTCACCTTCGGCATCATGCGGATCATCAACATCGGCCACGGCGATCTCATCGTCCTCGCCGCCTTCGTCGCGATGGTCTGCGTCCGCGCTCTCGGCATCCATCCGCTGGCGACGCTGGTCGTCGTCGTGCCGGTGATGTTCGGCCTCGGCTACGTGCTGCAGCGCGGCCTGCTCAACCGGACCCTCGGCGACAATATCCTGCCGCCCTTGCTCGTGACCTTCGGCCTCTCGGTCATCATCCAGAACGTCTTGCTCGAGATGTTCGGCGCCGACACGCGGCGGCTCAACGTCGGCGCGCTCGAGACCTCGAGCATCCTGCTGCCGGGCGGCATCTCGGTCGGCGTGTTCCCGCTGATGACCTTCGCCGTGGCGGTCCTGGTTCTCGGCGCGCTGCAGTTGCTGTTCTTCCGCAGCGATCTCGGCCGCGCCTTCCGGGCGACCTCGGACAATCCCGTGACGGCCGGGCTCATGGGCATCGACAATCGGCATCTCTATGCGCTGGCGATGGCGATTGCCCTGGCGGTCACCGCCGTCGCCGGCGTCTTCCTCGCGATCCGCAGCAATTTCGATCCCGCGGTCGGGCCCGATCGCCTGATCTACGCCTTCGAGGCGATCATCATCGGCGGGCTCGGCAATCTCTGGGGGACGCTGCTCGGTGCGGTGGTCCTCGGAATCGCGCAATCGGCCGGCGCGGCCTTCGATCCGCAATGGCAGATCCTGACCGGCCATCTCGCCTTCCTCGTGGTGCTGGTGCTGCGCCCCGACGGGCTCTTTCCGCGCACCCGGGACTGACGCGCGCCGATGGACCCCAATTTCACGGTCGAGCGTGGCACTACCGCGAGCCGGCGCTTCGCGGTCCTCGGCGGAGTACTCGTCGTCGCGCTCGCGACTTTGCCCTTCTGGGGCGACACCGCGTCGATGCGGCTCATCGCCGAGATGGCGACGTATCTCGCGCTGGCGCAGCTTTGGAACCTCCTCGCCGGCTATGCCGGACTCGTCTCGGTCGGGCAGCAGGCCTTCGTCGGGCTCGGCGGCTATGCGCTTTTCGTGATGTGCGGCTGGTACGGCATCCATCCGCTGCTCGCGATTCCGCTCGCTGGAATTGTGAGCGCCGCGCTTTCGCTGCCGATTGCCTTCATCGTCTTCCGGTTGCGCGGCGCGCAATTCGCCGTCGGCACCTGGGTCGTTGCCGAAATCTGCCAGCTGCTCATTGCCCTGATGTCATCGCTCGGCGCGGGCTCCGGACAAAGCCTGACGCCGGCGATCGTCCGCACTGTCGCGGCGAGCAAGGCGGATCGCGACATGATCTTCTACTGGTGCTCGCTGGGTATAGCGCTCATCGTGCTCGGTCTCGTCTACGCACTCCTCCGCTCGCGCCATGGCCTCGCGCTGACGGCGATCCGCGACAGCGAGCAGGCATCGCGCAGCGTCGGGGTCGATACCTTCCGCACCAAGCTCCTGACCTACGTCGTCGTCGCCTTCGCCACCGGCGGCGTCGGGGCGCTGATCTTTTTGCAGAAGCTGCGGATCTCGCCGGCTGCCGGGTTCAGCCTCAATGATTGGACGGTGGTCGTCATCTTCATGGTGGTGATCGGCGGCATCGGCACGATCGAGGGTCCGATCGTCGGGCTCGTCATCTATTTCGTGCTCCGCCAGCTGCTCGCCGACTATGGCAGCTGGTATCTCATCGTCATGGGCTGCGTTGCGGTCTTCTTCATGCTCAGGGCGCGCGACGGCATCTGGGGCTGGATCGCGCAACGCTGGCAGCTCCATCTCTTCCCGCTGCGCCGCAACTTCCGGCGCGGCGGTCCTTGACGCCGCTTGGGCGCGGGGCTTACGACGATCTGAAATCAGGTAAGGGGCAGGATCATGATGCAGGGCAAAATCGGACTCGAGGAGCATTTCGCGATCAACGAGACGATCGGCGATTCACGGGGCTTCGTCGGCGAGGCGACGTGGATCGATCTCCGCGCGCGGCTGCTCGACTTCCAGGAGCTCCGACTGGCGCAGATGGATGAGTTTGGGATCGAGACGATGATCCTGTCGCTGAATGCGCCGGCGGTGCAGCGCATCGACGACACCAAGAAGGCCGCGGAGGTGGCGCGCATCGCCAACGATCTCCTCGCCGAGCAGATCGCCAAGCGTCCCGACCGCTTCTGCGGCTTCGCGGCGCTGGCGATGCAGGATCCCGACGGCGCGACGCGCGAGCTCGAGCGCTGCGTCAAGGACTACGGGTTCAAGGGCGCACTGGTGAATGGTTACTCGCAGGCCGGCGACCAGGAAAACTGCGTCTACTACGACGTCAAGGACTATTGGCCGTTCTGGGGCGTCGTCGAGAAGCTCGACGTGCCGTTCTACCTGCACCCGCGCGAGCCGAGCCAGCGCCGCGCCTACGAAGGCCACCCTTGGCTTATCGGCCCTGCCTACGGTTTCGCGGCGGAGACGGGTCTGCACGCGCTGCGCCTGATGGGCAGCGGCCTCTTCGACAAATATCCGAAGCTGACGATCATCCTCGGCCATATGGGCGAGGCGCTGCCGTTCAACCTCTACCGCATCGACCAGCGCATCGGCTGGTCGCCGATGGGCTATCCGGCGAAAAAGAAGATCTCCGAATATTTCGCCGAGAACTTCTTCATCACCACCGCCGGCAATTTCCGGACCCAGACGCTGATCGACGCGATGCTCGAGGTCGGCGCCGACCGCATCCTGTTCTCGACCGACTATCCCTTCGAGCAGATCGCCGAGGCGGCGAGCTGGTTCGAGGGCGCTTCGATCAGCGAGGCCGACCGGGTGAAGATCGGCCGCACCAACGCCGCCAAGCTGTTCAACATCGGGTAACCGGCACCCAGTTGCCGTGGAAGGCCATGGGCTGGTCGAACGGCAGCTTCACCGTTGCCAGCGCCGGTCCCGTCATGTTCTGCGCATCGAGGATGACGAGATCGGCGCGGTGCTCCAGCGGGCGGTTGACGACGCAGAGGATGAAGCCGTCGTCCTCGGCGCCGTCCGCGCTGCGCGGCACGAAGACCGGCTCCTGCGCGCTGCTGTCGGCCATCTCATGCACGGTCTTGCTGCCGCTGTCCCAGTCGAGCTTGACGATGCCGGTGCGCGTCTTGAAGTAGCCGTAGCGATAGCGTGACATCTCGCGCCGCGGGTCGCAGCGCGGCATCTCGCCGATCGCGGCGGAGAAGGGCGTCAGGACTGCGCCGTCGTCGTCGCTCGCGAGGTCGAAGGTGACGCGCGTGATCGTCGGAATGCCTTGCGACGGATCCGAGCGCTCTCCCGTCACCGTCGGAAAGAAGCCGAAGGCGTTGCCGGGCGCGATCGTCCCATCGAGGTGGACCTTCGACCCTTCGGAGAAGGCGTTCATGATGTGGCCGTTGAAGCATTGCCTGACCTTGAACCAGCGGATGTCCCGGGTCGAGCCGTCGCGGCGCATGATGCCGAAGCATGACGGCAGATCGGGGTCATAGGCATAGAAGGGACCACCGCGTTTCATACGCTCGACGTCGACGGTCAGCGGCATCACCGGAAAGATGACGTGATCGCGGGTCACTGCGAAATCATGCGTCAGCCCGGGGTAGGGTGCGACGAAGAACTCCTCGCGGATCAGCCGTCCGGATCTGTCGACTACCTGCAGCGCCATGTCGTCGCGATCATAGCGCCCGCGCACGAAGAACCCGCAAGACCACAGCTCGCCGGTCACGGGATCGAGCTTGGGATGCGCCGTCATTGCCTTCGATTCGAGCTTGCCGCCGAAATTCCATTTGCCGCGCGTCTCCAGCGTGTCGGGGTCGAGCTCGGTCGGCCAGGAATCCTCGCGCAGCGCAAAAAGCTTGCCGCCGTGCACGATTGCGTTGGTGTTGCCGGTATTGTCGCGGTCGGCGCCCGCGACGG
>JAQGID010000328.1 GCA_028291405.1 Rhodospirillales bacterium
AGACGTTTCGTGCAATCGTCGCCGCGCGAGGCATATATCGGCGGGATCTTGGAGACACCGATGGCGGCTTACGAGGCCAGCGGAGGCAAGCTCCCTAGGTGGAGTCCGCAGCTCGCACTGTGAGGCAGAACCTCTCCCAGTCATCCATGAGCAGGCGCCGCTTCTCGAACATGTCGCCGCGCCGGTAGGCAGCCTCGACCTTGTCGTCGATCGTATGAGCCAGGGCCATGTGGACGACGCCACCGTGATGATCGGTGACCTCGGCCGCCCAGTCACTAAATGCCGACCGGAAGCCGTGCGCCGTGAGGTCGCGTCGACCCGCGTCGTTCTTTTGGGCCGCCGATGCCGTCAGTGACCGCCGCCGACCGCGCCGCCGTTGGTGGTCTCGATGATGCCGGCGCTCGGCATCGCCGCGCGGATCACATTGGCGACATGAGACGGCGCCAGGTGCGCGTAGTGCTTCTCGACCATCCGCGTGTCGCTGTGTCCGAGATTGGCGGCAATGACCTGCATCGGGACCCCGGCGCGCGCCAGCGTCGAGGCATAGGTGTGGCGGAGGATGTGAAAGCTTGCCGCCGGCAAGATCTTGGCGCGCTTGCAGGCCGCCCTGAGTTGGCGGTGCTGATGCGACTTTCCCCACGGTTCACCATCCGGCCGCGGGAACACCAGCGCATCGCCGCTCTTCCCTTCTGCGTGCGTCTGGAACAATGCGACGCCGTCGTCGGTCAGCATGACATGCCGCGGCTTACCGCCCTTGCTCATGCGCACGGTCACCGTCGCCGCGGTAGCATCGAAGTCCCCGACGCGGAACGCAGCAAGCTCACCGTAGCGGCAGCCCGAGAGTAGCGCCGCTTGCACCATCGGGCGGAACGCTGCATCGGTCGCTGTGACGAGCCGGCGAACTTCGTCTCCGTCGAGGTAACGTACCTTCGCAGTGTCGACCTCCCGGAACGGCAGCACGCGGCGCCAAGCCTCATCGGTGGCAACCTGCCCCTCTCGGAACGCATGGTTCAACGCCGCCTTAAGCACGGTCAGCGTCCGGTTCGCCGTCGCGCGGCGCCGTCGTACCGCCTCAGCGTCGCCCTTCGCTATCGCCCTGACGCGCCGCTTTATCGTGCCTGACTTGGTCCGCAACCTGGCGCCCTCCGCGGCAAGCGCGGCGTGCCAATCGCGGAGACGCTGAGCCGTAAGCTTTGCCACCAGCTGGTCGCCGAGCGCCGGCAAGATGAACGCCGCGATGCGCGTCTCGGTATCCTTTACGGCCTTGCCGCCGCCCTTGGTATGGCCCGCAGCGTAATGCGCGACATAATCGGCGAGCGCATTGGCGACGGTGTATGGACCGGAGGCCGGAGCGGAGCCATCGGCCACGCGCGACATCTCGGCAAACCAAGCGCGTGCCCTATCCTGCGCCGTCGCGTAATCGATCGAAGCGATGCCGTCAGCGTCGAGCGCATCGTCTGCCGGTCCGATTGCGGTCTCGCGCCGATAGTCCGGCCGCACGAGCTTCGCTAGCCATGTGCCGCCCTTCGCTCCCTTGCGGTAACCCAAGGCGCACCCGCGCGCGACCGACACCCAATAGCCAGATTTCTTCATCGGCAGCTTGGCACGCGCCGTCCGGGTGTCGAGCTTCTGGCTCCGCGCTGTCCGTGCCATTTTGACCCTCTCGTCAATGTCCCACAAATATCCCACAAAGACGTGGGTGGACGCTAGGGTACAATCAAGGCAGAGAAATGGCTAAAATCCTTGAATCCTGCGACAGTGGCGCACACCAGCGAACGTTGTTATGCCCCTCTCACGGCGGTAACACGGGTTCGAATCCCGTAGGGAACGCCATTAATCGTTTGGCAAGGCTGAAACCCTAAAGTCCGCAGCTATCAAGGGCTTGGAGACCAAAACGGTCTTCCAAAGGGTCTTCCAAATGCCTCGCAAAAACACCGAAAAACACATCCAGTATGTTCGCCTCGCCGCGTGGTCTCACGGGATCGTGAAGGGTTATCGCCCTCGCGGATGAATTCGAGCATGGCCTCTAACTGAGGGCGGTGAGCTACTGACGACACCTGCTCGCAAAAAATCTTTTCACAGCCGGCGGATTTGAGTTCGCGAAGCTGACCCTCGAAGCCTGCCTTCTGCTCGATCGTCGAGGTGCGCGCGTATCCAACCTTCAATATAGCCTCTCCTGTCCCGTTGAAGTCTTTGACAGGGTGAGGCAGATGTCTCAAAAGTCAAACAATAGATCATGTGAGGCAACTTTAGCGTTTTCGACGGATGCCTCGCGAGGGCATGGCCGTACGAGACGTGTCGCCGCGCCGGCCTTCGCAAAGATGCTCATGCGGCATCTGAAAATGGCTCGCATTGACGCCGCCCGCGATCTTTCGAAAGACTCGCCACGATGCGGGAATGCTCGTTCGCCATTGCCTGCAAACGAAGCGCCTTGTTCACTACGATCTTTACCCGGCCAGTCGCCGGTCATCGGCAGCGCTTGTCGCCGACGATCAACGAAAGATCGGAAGCTATGCAGCCCGAATCTTGTCCAGAAACTTGTCCACATCACCGCGAAGTTTCTCGGCCTGCGCTCCCAGTTCCTCGGCAGCGGTGAGGACGTGGCTGGCTGATGCACCGGTCTCGCCCGCCGCTTGGTTGACGCCAGCAATGGTGTCCGACACTTGGTTTGTTCCTTGCGCCGCCTCCTGCACATTGCGGGCGATCTCTTGCGTTGCAGCACCTTGCTCCTCGACAGCCGATGCAATCGTCGCGGCAATCTCATTGATTGAACTGATCGTGTGGCCGATGCTCTCGATAGCATGAACCGCCTCGCCGGTTGCGTCCTGCATGGCGGCGACCTGTGAGGCGATCTCCTCGGTCGCTTTCGCGGTCTGATTAGCCAGCGACTTCACCTCAGAGGCCACGACGGCGAAACCCTTGCCGGCATCACCGGCGCGTGCCGCCTCGATGGTCGCATTCAGCGCCAGCAGATTGGTCTGACTGGCGATGTCGCTTATGAGCTTAACGACATGCCCAATCTTATCTGCGGCGACCGACAGCCCGTGAACCGTCGCGTTGGTGCGCTGGGCCTCCTCCACCGCTTGAGCAGCTATCTTCGTCGATTGGGTAACCTGACGACCAATCTCTGCAACTGACGAGGAAAGTTCCTCGCTTGCTGAGGCGACTGTCTGGACGTTTACAGAAGCCTGTTCGGCCGCCGCCGCAACCGTGGTTGCCTGAGCACTAGTTTCCTCGGCGGTCGCTGACATGCCCTTTGATGTCGCCCGCATCTCCGTCGCAGCCGAGGCTAAGGTATCCAGCGAGCCACGAACGCCGGTCTGGAAATCGTCGGCCAGCTTGTTAAGCAAGATGTTCTTTTCTATTTCCGCACGACGTTTGGCTTCTTCCTGTTCCGAGCGCAACTTGTCAGTTTCAAGCATGTTGTCCTTAAAAATCTTGAGAGAACGGGCCAGGGTGCCGACCTCATCGCGCCGTTCAGTGTTCGTGATCTCAATTGCAAAATCGCGATTGGCCAGACGTCGCATCAGCAGCGCAACGCCGGTCAGGGGGCGAGCTATGCTCCGGCCGATAAGCCATGCGAAAAGAGCGACGAATACCGTCAGGATCGGAATGCTCCAGAAGATAAGCTGAGACGTGCGAGCCGATGTTGCCTCCGTAGCCGCCATCTCCTCAGCGCCCCTGACGTGGCCCAACTGATCAAGTTGACCCAGGTGCGCTTCTAAATCCGAGTAGAGTTTTGACAGTTTGGCTACCCCATCGCTGGCTGCAAATGACCCAGCGGCGGCCGCCAGGAAATCTCGCTGGTACACGCCGAGTTTGTCCTTGATCGCGGCCTTCTGCGATGGTGGAAGGTCAGAATCGTCGAGCTTTTTCTCAAAGCTGGCGGCGGCACCTTTCATGGCATCGACGTATTTTGCATCACCCCTGGCAAGAAAATCCTTTTCGTGCCGCCGCATCAACAGCATCGCGGCGTCGAGAGTTGCCAATGTATCGCCGGAAATGAGCGCCTCAATGTCGTGGACGGCCTTCCGTAACGTGCCTTGCAAGCCGCTGCTCTCGTCCAAACCGACAGCACGATAAAGTTCGGCGACCTTCGCAAACTGCGCGCCATAAAGTGAGGTATCGGCAGAAACCTTAGCTAGCAATTCCTGACTTTCTACCCCAACGATTTCGTTGAGACCCTTTGAGTCGCGCTCGAAATTTTGCAAGGCGGCGGCGTGCTTTGGGACGTATTCCTCTTTACGCCGAAGCAGGAAGTCCTTTTCTGACCGTCGCGCTTCGAGGAGGTCAATCTTTACCGCCGAGAGCTTTTCCAGACCGGCGTTCGAGCGAGCCAGACTGTTGCTAGCGTTCGCAAGCTCAACGCTGCCGATGTAATATATTACTCCGACAGCAAATAGCCCGGCCAGTCCGAGCAGGCCAATAATACCGATCTGGTAGGTAACGCCAACACGACTCAAAATACGTGCCATCGAACAAGCCTTTTAAAATCTTGTGCTGTTACTGCTTTATGCCTGCGCGGATAATGGACGGCATGCGCTAAACTTCCGTTAATATTGCGGTTTGGTAATTGTGACTGTCGCCAAGCGAAGCGCGGGGTCTGCCGCATACCGTCAGCTATGGCGTTCCCGCAGCACTCATCGTCGCCGGATGTGTTCTTCTCGAGCCCGTGCTGCGGCGGCGAGAATTTTCCGCCCTCAGGTTACTGGGAGACGCCTCCTATTCGCTATATCTGACGCACGGGATAACATTTTACATGCTGGGGCAGTTCGTAGCGCCCGGGACTATGGAACCCGTAAGCGTCGTCGGCGTCGAGATTGTGTCGGCCCTGGCGGTCGGCCTTTTGAGCTATTTCTTCGTCGAGAGGCGCCTGCTTCGACTGATGAAAGGACGTGCGCGATTTGGCCACGAAACAGCTCAGCCTCTGCTGGCCCGGGCGGATGGAAGCAGCCGGGATATCGCGCCGGTGCTGTAGACGCGGATCGACTTCCGCAGGAGAAATAAAGAAGTCCGAGGGGGAGTGCACCCTTAGAATGAGACAGGAAAACGCGGACAGTTCTCCTCGCGGGTCCCCGTCCCTGCCCTGCCCGTAGCCGGGGGATGTCGTCGAGCGGCTTGATCCAGATACCGACGCAGCATGATCGCTCGCAGCGCTTCGATGCGCACATCGAGAGCTTGCGCGGCATCGCCGCACTTGCGGTGGTCGTGTGCCATGCCCTGGCCGCCCTGCGCGTCGATGCGCCGGCGCTGCCGCTCGGCGAGCAGCCATTCGCGGCGCAGATCGTCACCGTCATCTCGGCACTGCTCAACGTCAACGCGGCCGTCATGCTGTTCTTCGTGCTCAGCGGCTATGTGCTCGCCCTGTCGCTCGACATGGCCGTCGGGACGGCGGTACTGCCCGGCTACCTGATCCGGCGGGCATTTCGCCTGCTGCCGCCGACTTGGCTGTCGATCGGCGCGATGGCGCTAATGTTCTGGGCGATCGAGCATCCGTCGAAAGGCGCAGGGCCGCATACTCGCGATGAGGATCTCGGTCCTCCGAAGGCATCGGCGATGGACCCCCGCCTGATGGACGCCCGGAAAGAACGGCCCGGTCGAGCAGCGGCGGGCAGCCGGATGATTTCCGGTGCGTCCGCCCTCGCCGGCGCCGCCTGGGGTGTCATCGCGGCATCGCCCTGCGATGCGGCGCAGTATGAGATCGGGCGCGGCGCACGCTACGCCTATCACGCGCTCAACGAGCTGAACTGGGCGAGGATCAACCCGGGAGACGAGATCGTCATCCACGCCGGGAGCTATGCGACCGGCGCCTTCCAGAACATCGCGCTGCCGCACGGCGACGCCACCCTTCCGGTGACGATCCACGGCGCCGCGGGCGAGGCGATGCCGGTGCTGCAGGACACGCTGTTCATCGGCGCCGTCGGCGTGACGCTGCAGGGCGTGCGGGTGGTTCCGACGATCGCGCCGACGGCCGGCGCCGGCGACGCGATCTCGGTCGCCAATTCCTCGCGCGGCATCGTGATCTCGGACTGCGAGGTCTCTGGCCGCGACCAGCCGCGCGTTCCGCCCGGCAGTACCGGCGGCCCGTCGGGGATCAACGTGTTTCCCGGCAGCAGCGCCACGATCGAGCGCAACGAGGTGCACGACACCCAGAACGACGGGATCGGCGTCGCGAAGCCGGCCGGGCCGGATCCGGCGCCCGAACCGACGCTGATCCGCGGCAACCGCATCCATCACAACAAGGTTCACGGCATCGAGCTCGCCGCCGACAACAACAGCGTGCTGAACAATACGGTCTGGTCGAACGGCAATGCCGACGGATTTTACGACGGGTCGCCGCGCAGCGAGCTCGGCAGCTTCGGCACCTCGGGAATTCACATCTCCGTCGGGAGCAACAACAGCATTGGCTACAACGTCGTCTCCGACCAGCGCACCCGGGGGATCGACGGCAACGGCATCGAGGCCGACAACATGGCGAACGACAACCGGATCTTCTTCAACGTCGTCTATCGGAACGACGGCACCGGGATCCTGGTCTTCCACAGCCACGGCAATCGGGTGCTCAACAACACGCTCTACGGCAACGGCCGAAACTCGCTTGCGGCGCGCGAGATGGTGAAGGGCAAGTTCGTGCCGCTCGCGGCAGGCGCCGACCTCGCCATCATCGGCGGTGACGGCAAGGCCAGATCCGACGACAACGTGATGGCGAACAATCTCGTCTACTCGGTGCAGCCGGCCATCGCCGGTTACGTCGTCACCGGAATCGCCGGCGATCTCTGGGCGACGCGCGGCAGGAACCTGGTCGAGAACAACGTCTTCTGGTCGCCGAATGGCGCCAAGATCTACGACTGGACGGATGCGCGCGCCGCTGGCACGGGCAATGCCATCGCGGCGTGGAACGAGCTGAAGCAGACCGCCTGGGCAGGCTCGCCCGATTTCGCGGTCGATCCGCTGCTGGCCGATCCGGCCCGCATCGTCACGGCGCCGCCCTCCGGGGAAAATCTCGCGACCGGCCCCGCATCGCCGGCGCTGGTGCGGTGCCAGGGCGTCGACTTCGGCGCCACGACGGACATCGCCGGAAGAACCTTCGCGCGGGGCAGGCCGCCGATCGGCGCTTATGCGCCGCCGACGGCTTGTCCCCGAGGGCGATGATCGCCGTAGCGCGATCGTCCTAGCGCGTATCGACGCCCGGCTGTCGCCGGCGATCGACGTTCGGCAGAACTACCGCGGCGCCGATGTCGTCGCGACCCTCGAGCGGGTCGCTCGGGAGCTGGTCTATCCGAAGACCATTCGGCTCGATAACGGGCCGGAGTTCATCAGCAAGGAGCTCGATCTCTGGGCCTTCATGCGCGGCGTGACGCTCGACTTTTCGCGCCCCGGCAAGCCGACCGACAACGCCTTCATCGAAACCGACGCGCCCGTAGGTCTCCTGAAACGATCGCGACCTTCTCTTCCGCTGACCACGCGCGCCCTGATCGCCGCGGCGATGCTCGTATCGAGGTTCCGACTTTAGCGAACCATCAGCTCGTAATTCCGCTCCTGCCGCTCCCTGACCATCTGTTGGTGTAACTCCTTCTGCTCTGGCGTGAATTGGCAGGCAGGAACAATGGGTTCCCCTGGGGGCTTGTCAGGACACACGACGCAGCCGACGAGCGCACCGAGGTAGGGTAGGAAGAGAAGAGTTCTGAGGCTGCCCATAACGCCTCCCTGGTCACTCTGACGGATGGTACCCACGGCTTACGACGTGGCCGTGCCAATCAGTACTAACCATTTGGGCTCGGAATTCACCTCGACCTGCGCTGTGTCGGTCAGCGCCCCGCGTTACTCACGGATAATGGGCGCGGCAGACGAGGCAGACACGAACACGGCCTACGAAAGAGCGGTCGAACACCCCAAAGCCGCCTCATCTCTTCGGGAGACTCTGGAGCAGGGATCGAAAGATGAGCAGCGCCACTGCGATTGGATTCTAAAGCAACTCGGCCGCGACTAGGCTGCAGGATCGCGGCCCCGCGCGCTTAGCAGCGATCGGCCGGGGCTGCGCGGCCAAGACCGAGCCGTCCTGCGTGATCGTGAATTTCTGCACAGCGAGTCGACGTCGGCGAGGCTGCGGTGGGGGCCTCTGAGACCTTACGCGGCGTGCTCGGCGCCCTGGGCGTAGGCCTCTAAGGCGATCTTGTCGAGTTCGGCAAGAACGACGCGAGCTCCGGCCGGCGTTTGCGCCATTTCATACGGAGTGAGGTCCGCGAGATACCGGCTGCGAGTTTTCATGAGTTTCTTAGCTCGTCCGCCGACCGCCTTAGCTAGGGCGGCCTCAACGAGCTGAAGGTTTGGCTCCGGCGTTGTCATGCTCGATCCTGTCATAAGTTTGTAATGTACTGTAACGGGACCCCGTGCAACGGCAGTCGGAAGATTTCTCAGGTCAGCCCTGAATTTTGCACATGGGAAACAAACTATTTGCCTTTGGAATAATCACAGCGCGCACCAACGCTCGGATGGTAACCGACGGTCGGATAATCATCACCTTAGGGTTGGTGTTTATGGACTATCGCTTTTATCACCTATTCAGAGATTACATTGTAGGCTGAAGAGGAATCCGTGGAAGTTCGACCAGCTGTCGCGGGTGTCTCTCGACGCCGCAACGCTGCGAGCTGCGCATGGCGACGATGGACGAAACGGATGAAGGCCATCAATTGTGGCACGGCCTCGACGTACGGACAGGCGATGAGCAGATCGTCAAGAAGCGCTACAGCGCCTTCGTTCACGGGTCCTCTCGGATCGAGTCGTACCTGCGTGAACATGATCTCGATACGGTCTTGATCACCGGCACGGCGACGAATGTGTGCTGCGAGAGCAGGTGGTGGCGGCGGCCTGACGGAGACGCTGCCGCAGCATCTGGCGCGACGCGACATCAAGCGAATGAGCCTGCATACCGATGAACAAGGTTAGGCATGTCGATGGCAGGTTAGCGAATTGGCTGCACATCACGAGGTTTTTGCTGACATCGAATTGTAATCGGTCTGGTGCATCGTTGCCGCACAAGCACCTCGGACGTTACAGGCCCAGTAGCGTTCCAGAGAGCCCCGCCCTCACCGGCGGGGCTTTTGCTTTCAGCTCTCCGGGCTGCCGGCCTTCACGGCTTCAAGTGCGCGGCGGAGGGGGCTCGTGTCTCTTTCGAGAATGTCTATGGGTGTCAGCTCCCGTCAATTACGTGAAAACCATCCGCCGCAACCAAGAGATCGTGCTAAAATAATCTTTGTTATGCTTAAAGCATACAATATAATTTAGGTCATAATTTGCAACATGCTTGCTTGCGGGCTGGGGAACTGTCCACTTCTGCCGTTGTTCGACTTGGCCAACTCTGACCAGCGCGGGACGTTGTGCCGATTGTCAAGTCTAGGGGATGCCAGATGGTCACCGTCGACCCAAAGCAGAATGCAGTCTTCTCTCCGGCAAAAAAGCGACCAGCTTCGGTGCACGGCGACGTCATTCTGACGTCGCATCAGATCGACTCGTTCAATCGCGAAGGCTTCCTTTCTATTCCCTCCGTCTCGACACCAGCAGAGATCCGGTGGCTTACGCACCTCTATGACCAGATGTTTGCCGAACGGGTAGGCTATGACGATGGATACTTAGTCGATTTCGCAGGCGATGAAGCAACGGGTGAGATGAAGATACCACAGCTTCTCGGACCAGTAGCATATCGGCCGAAGCTTCGAGAAACCGCAATCTGGCGGAACTGCGAGGCGATGGCGCGGCAACTCCTTGGCCCGGAGGCGACGTTCCGGTTCGACCATGCACTGACGAAGCCCGCCAATGGCGGCGTCCCTACTCCGTGGCACCAAGACCAGGCGTTCTATCCGCGGGGCACCAAGTACCAGACGATAAGCTTCTGGATCCCTTTGCAGGACGTTGCTCCGGAGAGCGGTTGCCTCAAGTACGTTGGGGAGAGCCACAAGGGACCGCTCCATTTGCATCGCCCCATCGGCGGCAATACGGGAATTCACGGGCTGGAGGCTCTCGGTGTCGAGGAGGGAACGCGCGTACGGTACTGTCCTCTCCCCGCCGGCGGCGCCGTCGTTCATCACCGTCTGACGCTGCACGGTGCCGACTCCAACGTTACGACGACGCCTCGGCGGGCCTACGGGATCGCCTTCGGCCTGCGCCGACCTTTCATCGTCATCCCAAAGGAATATCCTTGGAACGGCATCAAGCACACAGCGGGTGACGTGAGACGCAAGTCGGCCCCGAGCCATCGAGTGAAGCTGTACTTCAAGCGGAGCCTGATGCGTTGGGGCTTGCTCGACCGCTGACGCGGTAGTCTCGGGTGCGCACCAGATAGCAGTACATCTCGCCCTGGGGATGTTCTGTGATTATGTCTGGCGGTTAATGATGGGACGCAATCGCGATCCCAGGCGGTATTGCGCTCAATGAAGCGCAAAGAGAAATGAGATCCAGCAGAAGCCAATCAGATTCGAGACGTATGTCATCACTGATTGATAATCTTCCACGGAAGGGCTCTCTGGATTTGACAAGGCTTCCCACCTACGGGAGAGAGGGAGAGAGAGGAGGTCTGATGCGGTGGCTTTTGGGCGAGTTTGTTGCTGCCGTGGTGCCACCGACCGGTAATCTACACCATAACTTATGAGGGTGGCGCGACAAGGCGCCGCATCCACGGCCGCGTACCCCGACCTGGGCCCTCCGCCGTCGACGACCCAGATCGAAGCCGGGGAACGAGCGTCTGCGACGATGCCGCCGTCTATGAGGCGAGAATACCTTACCGATGCCTGTCTTCATTCGGCGAAGCTTTGAACAAGAAACCTCCCCAGCGAAATTCCTCCGGGGCGCCCTCGGCCAGAAGGCCGGGTTCAATGATGACCTCCCGCTCAAGCACGAGCCCAGCAGCCTCAGCCTCCCGGATGAACTCGCCTCGATTGAAGACCCAGCCGATGTATTCTGTCGTGTATCCGACGTGATGCGGACGCTGCATGACGACATGGGTTGCGGCATGTTCGACGATCGGGATTCGCGTGACATAGACCCGCCCAGCAGTAACCTTCGCGAGCGTCCGAAGCTGGCTGGGCCAGTCCTCGACATACTGTAAGGCGCTGCTCGCTACGGTCAGATCGAACGTGCCGCCTGACCAAGCGGCGGTCTCTGCTTCAAAACGCACATCGGGCAGAACTTCGCGTCCCGCGCGGCAAAGATCGGGAAGATCCACCACCGTATAGTCGAACGTCACGTCGGGCAGAACGGATCGCGCGATGACTGCGTAATGCCCCATTCCGCCGCCCCAATCAAGGACGGACATCCGCCGTCTCCCGGCCGCCTCGCGCGCCAGCACGTAGGCAAACGTCATGATCGTGTTGTGATGACCGACGACGTCATTCACGATCTCAGGCATCTCGTGCGCGACGCCCAACATGCCGGTGCCCGATACGGCGGCTACGAATGCGGGCCACTTGCGTTTTTGCGTTTCCACAATGCTGTGATCGCTCCAGCCCGTCTCCTGCGCTTTGCGCCAGCCTTCCGGGACGTATTGCCACGCGGGAAGATGCGGTGATCCGATCATCCGACGGGCTATGCGGATGAGGCGTTTGGCGGATGGGAGCAGTGCCGGTGGAATGAGGTCGACAGCAGTTGGCGGCATTTCGCCCTTCAATAGATGGGTGGCGCGGTGGTCGATAGGCGGGGATTGAGCCTGGCGATCTTGCCGCCGGATAGGGTAGCACAGAGCGACTGGGCGCCGAATGCCGGAACGCGGAGCTGGCTCCTCAGCCTCGACGGCCTGCAACCCCGGCCAGCCGGCCGCCCGGTGAAGCCGCAATTTTACAGCCGCAGGCGGGGCAAGTTCACCTCCGCGACGAACCGTGCGCGCCAAGCTACTTAGGCTCGACGCACGGCAGTGACAAAAGGCAAGGCGCTCGCCGGAACCATCACTTTCGTCTCGCTAAATTCAGAAAGCCGAAAGAGAGGGCTTTGCCAGTCGAAGTGCGTGTTTAGCTAATCAATGCAGTCGTCGCTGTTTCTCGGCCCGTTGCCGAGCCCGCAGTTGTGATACCGTGTCAATGTGCAATTAAATGCCGGCTATCGCCCGACAGCACGTCCGCCTACTTACGGACAAAGATGTTTTTCTAAAGATGCGAACTGATTTGCCTTGCAATAACATGAAAACGGACTATTTGTCCGAATTAGACAACATACTTGGAGCGTATGAGCATGTCAGAGACGGACAGTCGGCTCTCACTAATTACCAATATCGCAGCGAACTATCTACGGAAGAACTCGGTTGGAGCCGACCAGATCGGCAGTGTAATTTCTTCGATCACCAAAGCCGTCCGAGACGCTGCCAATGAGCTTGAAGGTCATGCGCCTGCCGAAGATTCTAATGGACTCGCCCCATTAGCAACTGTTGAGAAACCGGCTCCGGCAGTTTCCGTAAAGAAGTCCGTCACCCGCGAGTTCTTGGTTTGCCTGGAATGTGGCGGTCATTCGCGCACCTTAAAACGGCATCTGTCGACGGCGCACGGGCTTACGCCCCAAGCCTACCGCGAACGCTGGGCTCTTCCGAAAGACTACCCGATGTCCGCCCCGGCCTATTCCGAAAAACGTGCTGAGATGGCGAAAGCAATCGGGCTGGGCCAGAAGGGGCGTTCTGCGAAGACGACCACGACGAAGGCGAAGGCCGGTGCTCGTGGCCGAAAGGCGCGGACCTAAGCATTGCCGCCGGCCCGGCAACAAATGTGAGCGATTAATTCCAACGCGAATGTTACGAGAATATCGCCGGGGGAGTGGCAATCGCACGCCACGCTGCGACGATCGCCGCAACGATCAACGCACCCCCTGCACCAAAATCGACTTACCGCGCTGCCCGGGGGGG
>JAQGID010000046.1 GCA_028291405.1 Rhodospirillales bacterium
TCGCTTCGCTCACGCCGCGAATCCCTGTCTCGCGCGCCCGCGACCGGCCGGCTTCCCCTCGATGTCCAGCGTCGTCTCCACCCTGTCTCCGGCCTGGTCCGCGATCGACATCCCCTCGTCGACGGCAGCCAATATGCTCTCGTGCCCATGCCGGGCCACGCTAGTTCAGACCACAATTCCCGGCGAGTTTCAAGCAAGTGCCTGCAGCGGTTTGCAGCCCCGCCCGCCGATGGTGCAGCCCCGCCTCGGACTACGCCTAGACGGTGAAAGCAGCCGACCTCGCCGGCTTGGCGCTGGGCGGGGCGTCGCCCTCGTCCGGCGCCGTCTCGGGCATGAAGATCGCGAAGAAGACGAGGGCGCAGACGGCAATCGCCGCGAGCGCGAGAAACCCGACCGGATAGCCGAAGCCTTGCACGACGAAACCTGCGACGAGGTTGCTGAGACCGGCGCCGATTCCAACCGACAGCGCGGTCAATCCCTGCGCCAGGTTGAAGCGTCCGGTGCCGCGCATCAGGTCGGCGGCGATGATGATCGAGATGACGCCGAAGATGCCGGCCGCGACGCCGTCGAGCAGCTGGATCGCGACGACGCCGACCGGGCTCGTGGTGAACGAGAAGAGGATGCCGCGCACCGGCAGCACGGCGAGGGCGACGAGGAAGATCCGCTTGCGGCCGATGCCATGCCGCATCGCCTTTCCGACCGTCCAGGCGACGCCGACCATGACCAGCTGCGCTGCGATAATGCAGGCGCTGAGCGCCGCGGTATCGGCGCCGGGATGCGCCTTCGCCAGCACCTGGCCGGCGAGCGGCAGCATCGCGGCGTTGCCGAAATGGAAGAGGACGACCGATGCGAGAAAGACGATGAGGTCGCGCCTCTCGAACAATTCGCGCAGCGGCAGCGGTTGGCGTTCGGTTTCGCCGCCGCGGGCGAGTTCGTGATCGATTTCCGCGGGGTCGATCAGCATCACCACCGCGGCGCTCGCGACGGCGAAGCCGCAGACCAGATAGAAGATCCAGTCATAGCCGATCGACTGGCCGAGGACGCCGACGGCGGCCGCCGCGACGAAATTGCCGGCGTGGTTGAAGCCCTCGTTGCGGCTGATGCGGCCGGGCAGCAGCCGGCGCCCGACGATGCCGAGGCTGAGCGCCGCAAGCGCCGGCGGGATCACCGCCGACGCTGCCCCGAGGACGACCTGGCCGGCGATGACGACCGGCAGGACCGGAAAGAATGCAATCAGCAGACAGGCGGCGGCGATCATCAGTCCCGAGGCGGCGACGAGCAGCCGCTTGACCTTCGCTCGATCGACCAGCAGGCCGGCGGGAATCTGGCAGGCCGCGGCTGCGATGCTGCTCGCCGCCATCGCGATGCCGATTTCGCCAGCCTGCCAATGTTGGCTGCCCTTGAGGAAGACGGCGAGATAAGGGCCGAGCCCGTCCCGCACATCGGCCATCAGAAAATTGATGCCATCGAGGCCGCGCCGGCTGCGCCGCGACGGCGACTGCGCATCGCCGTCCGGCCCCGTCCGTCGTCCATCATCCGTCGGTTGATCTCTCATCCGGCTTCGCACGGCAGCGATATCTCGTCAACGGAGGATTCTGACGATACGATTGCACAACGCGAAGGTCCCGGTGTGGGATCCAGAGTGGTCGCTGCGTCAGGCCTGCATGCCCCAGCGCCGCACCGTGCGGCGCTCGACGATGCCGAAGACGAGGTTCTCGACGGCGAGGCCGATGATGATGACCATCAGCAGTCCGGCAAAGACGTTCGCCGTCTCCAGCATGTTCTTGTTCTCGTAGATGTACCAGCCGAGCCCGCCGCCGCCCGAGGCGACGCCGTAGACCATCTCGGCGGCGATCAGCGTCCGCCAGGCGAAGGCCCAGCCGATCTTGAGCCCGGCGAGGATGCTGGGGAAGGCGGCGGGGAGGAGTATCCGCAAAACCAGCGACAGGCCGCGCAGCCCGTAGTTGCGGCCGACCATGCGCAGCGTCGTCGAGACGGCGCGGAATCCGGCGTGGGCGTTGAGCGCGACCGGCCACATCACCGAATGGATGAGGACGAAGACGAGGCTCGAGGCGCCGAGCCCGAACCAGATCAGCGCCAGCGGCAGCAGGGCGATCGCCGGCAGCGGGTTGAACATCGAGGTCAGCGTGTCGAGCAGATCGTTGCCGATCCGCGAGGTCATCGCCGCCACCGCCAGCAGGAAGGCGAGGGCGATACCGATCGCATAGCCGACAAGTAGCACACTGAGCGAGGCCCAGGCGCGCGCCAGCAGGCCGCCCCTGACGATGCCCTGCCAGAACGCCTCGAGCGTCGCGTCCAGCGTCGGGAAGAGCAGGGCGTTGTCGAGCACACTCGTATAGATCTGCCAGGCCGCGGCGAGGGCGACGATGATCGCGACCTGCCGCAGCCAGGCGAGGTTGTAAAGCCTTTCCCATAGGCGCAGCGGCCGGCCGACGACGGCGGCGTCGCCGGCTGCGACGCTCTCGTGGATGAAGTCCTGGCGCAGCGTCACTGGCTCGCCTCCGCCGCGATGTCTTCCTCGGCGAAGAGCAGACGGAGGATCGTCTCGGACAGCATCGCCCCGCTCAGCGCATGGATCTCGTCCTTGCCGCCGCTGCCGAGCTCGGCCTTGACCCGCCCGGGATGCGGCGAGAGCAGCAGGATTCGGTTGCCGAGCTTGATCGCCTCGGGGACCGAATGGGTGACGAAGAGCACGGTGAACCGCGTCTCCTCCCAGAGCTGCAGCAGATCGTCCTGCATCTTGCGCCGGGTCAGCGCGTCGAGCGCGGCGAAGGGCTCGTCCATCAGGATGATCTGCGGCTCCATCGCCATGCCGCGCGCGATCGCGACACGCGCCTTCATGCCGCCGGACAGCGTATGCGGATAGGACTCGCCGAACTTCTCCAGCCCGACCTTGGCGATGTAATGCCGTGCCCGCTCCTGCGCGGCGCGACCGGCGAGGGTGCCGCTGGCGGTCAGCGCGAAAACGACGTTCTCCTGCACCGTCTTCCACGGCAGCAGCTGGTCGAACTCCTGGAAGACCATGACGCGGTCGGGGCCGGGTCGCGTGATCTCGCTTCCGGCAAGGGTGATGCTGCCCTCGGTCGGCCGGATATAGCCGCCGACCGCCTTCAGCAGGGTCGACTTGCCGCAGCCCGACGGGCCGAGGAGGACGTAGCGGTCGGAGCGGAAGACCGAGAAGTCGACGCGATAGGTGGCGGTGACGAGAGTCTCGGCAGTCTTGTACTGCAGCGTGACGCCGCGCGTGACGAGCAGCGGCCCAGCCGAACTCCCGTCCGCCGCCATCGCCGATCAGGTGCCGGAAGTCTTTGCGGCGAGCGACGCCGAGAGCGCATCCACCGTTGCCCGCCACTCGGTGTCCGTCGCCTTCTTGAGCGCCGGCTGTTCGGCGACGACGTCGGCGACCCAGTCCTGGCGGTCGGCGATCGCGGTCGCCATCAGGGGCTCGAGACCGGTGCTGGCGACGGTATCGGCGACCTCGCGCATCTCGGCGGCGCGGCGGCGGCCGTGCTCGACGACGCGGCCGATCAGATAGCCCGCCTGTTTCTCCCAGTCGATCGACGGATAGCTCTGGTCGAGCGAGGCGACGATCGTGTCCTCGACGCCGTAGCGCCGCGCTGTCATGAAGCATTCGACGGTGATCGCTTCGAGCCCCTTGATCATGATGCTGCGGCACATCTTGATCGCCGAGGCCTGGCCGATCGTCTCGCTGCCGATCTCGAGCTTCATGCCGGCCGGACCGAGCAGCTCGGCGATCTGGCTCGCCGCCTTGCCGCCGAGCAGGATCGGCACCTTCAGCCCATGCGGCGGCACCGGCGCCATGACCGCGGCCTCGACGTAGCTGGCGCCGGATGTCTCGACCGCCGCGGCGTTGGCGCGCTTGGTGTCGGGCGAGACCGAGTTGATGTCGAGGAAGATCTGGCCGGGCTTCATATAGCCCGCGGCCTCGCTGGCGACGTCGCGCGCCGAGACGGCGGTGACCGCCGAGATGACGACGCGGGCACCCTTTGCCGCCTCGGCGGCCGATTTGCACGGCTTGGCGCCGATCTCCTGCGCCCGTTCCGGCGAGGTCGTCGTCGCGCCGGTATCGCCGAACAGGATGTCGTATGTCGCGACCTCGTGCCGCCCCGAGGCGAGGAAGCCGCGGGCGAAGATCTGCCCGACCTCGCCGAAGCCGATGAGGGCGATGCGGATGGCGTTGGTCGCGGTGTCCATTGGCTGTAAATCCTCTCAACTGCCCGGCAGGGAATGCGCCTCGCTGAAGAAGACGTCCTTCCACGAGGTCACCGGGTGTTTCACGATGCCGACTTTGTTCATGAACGAGGCCATGGCGTAGACGCTCTGCGGCGCGATGGTGTAATCGACGCCGGGCGCGGAGATCGCCTCGAGGATCTGCTCGACGGGAGTCGTCTCCTTGGTGACGCGGATATAGAGCTCGGCGGCGGCGCGCTTGTCGGCGGTGATCTTCTCGTCGGCTTCCTTCAGACCATCCATCACCGCCTGGAAGAGCTTTGGATTGGCGTCGTGGAATTTCTGCGTCGTGTAGAGGAGACCGTTCGACAGCGGCTGGTCGAGCACGTCGCTCGTCTTCAGCACCGAGCGGATGCCGGGCGCCTTCAGCTCGACCTGCTGATAGGGCGGGGCGCTGAAATGGCTGTCGATCTCGCCCTTGCCCGAGAGCAGCGCCGCGACGGCATCGGGATGGCCGCGCGAGATCGTCAGCGGGTCGAGCTTGGCGTAATTGTCCTGGCCGAATTCCTTGGCGACCGCCATCTCGAGGACGATCGCCTGGCCCGAGGCCTTGACGGTCGGCAGCGCGATTTTGTTGGCGTCGGTGAAATCCTTGATCGAGTTGATCTTGGGATCGCGCGTCACGAGGTCGAAGGGCAACGAGCCGAAGGCGCAGACCGCCTTCATCGGCAGCGCGGTTGCCGCCTTGTCCCAGATCACCATGAAGGCGGGGATGCCGCTCGATGCGAAATCGAGATTGCCGGAGAGCAGCGCGTCGTTCATCACGCCGCCGCCCGATACCGTGCGGATCTCGACCGCGACGTCGCCGAGCCCGGCCGCCTTGGCGTGCTTCTCGATGAGATGGCCATCGTCGGCGACGAGGAAGGGCAGCCAGGCGAGACCGGGTTGGATCGCGATGCGGACCTTATTCGCCTCCGCCCGCGCCGCGCCGCTCGCCAGCACGGCGATCGCCAGCGCCAAGCCCGCCATCCTCATCCGCATGATTCGTTTCCCCCTGCCACCCCTGCGTTGGGCGAAATGCGTAATGCAAAAGGCGAGGCCTATCAAGCGGCCGGCGTGGGCATATCCACGATGTCTCTCTCCCGCCTAAGAGCGTGCGAGGGAATTTCCTCAAATCTCCCGCGCCTTCGGCAGGATCTCCTTCTGGAAGACCTCCAGCGAGCGCATCACGTCGCGATGCGCCAGCGAGCCGAAGTCGACGATCATCGCGACCTGGGTGATCCCCATGTCGCGCATCTGCTTCAGCCGGTCGAGGACTCGATCGGGCCCGCCCATCAGGACGCGGTCAGGGAAATAGACGTCGAACGAGGCTTGTTTCTGATATTCCTCGCGGGCGGCATAGCCTTTGTAGGCGACCGGGTCGGGCGCCTTGCGTGCCGCCTCGACGCCGGCCGAGGTGTACTCGCGCATCGGCTGCTCAACGAGCGACTGCAGCCTTGGAAGATTATCGGTCTCGAGGAAATGCGCGTGGTAGGCGGTGCAGACCTCGTGGTCCTCGACGAGTCTGCCGGCTTTGCGCAGCGCATCGGTATACCAGGTGATGCGTTCCTTCGCCGTCGCCGAATCGACGTGATAGGCGACGTAGAGGAGGTTGTGGCCCTGATCGGCGGTCCAGGCGAAGCTCTCCTGCGACAGGAAACACGCGACCCAGATCGGCGGGTGCGGCTTCTGGACGATCGGCGGCAGGATGCTGAGCCCGTCGATATTCGGCCGGAAGCGCGATTCGAAGGTCAGGCTGGGCTCCGACCAGGCGCGCTTCAGGAACTCGACGCCTTCCTCGACGCGCTCGCGCGATTCCTGCATCGGAACCCCGAAGGCGTCGAACTCGTCGCGGATGAAGCCGCGGCCGATGCCGAGATCGAAACGGCCTTTCGAGAGCTGGTCGAGGGTCGCCCCCATCTCGGCGACGCGGACCGGGTCGTTGAGCGGCAGCACCGTGGCACCGGTGCCGAGGCGGATGCGCGAGGTCTTCGCGGCGAGGTAGGAGAGCAGCGCGTAATTCCCCGCGCAAAGCCCGCCGTGGCGGACGAAATGGTGCTCGACGATCCAGACGTAGTCGATGCCGATCGCGTCGGCGAATACGACCTGCTCGATGATGTTGTCGAGATGCGTGGCGGCGTCGCGCGTCCCGGGCAGATATGTCGGCAGGTAGAAAAGGCCGAATTTCATCCACGTTCCTCCCTGGTCGGTTGTCGCCGGCCTGCAGCCTGGCTTCCGCGGCGAGTGTAGGCACGGCGAGCTGCTGCGGCCAAGTGCCGCCCGCGCTAGCGCATTTTTAATCAAATCGTCGGATGATCGCCGGATCGTACCGCCGCGGGATCAATCCATGCGCAGCCCTGCCGCATTCGTCGCACTGATCGGCGCTCTTCTGTTCGCCGCCCCGACCGTCGCCGGCGAGGCGCGCAGCGGCTCCGGTATCGTCGTCAGCGCCGCGGGCGACATCCTCACCAACGACCATGTCATCGCCGAATGCTCGGCGATCCGGCTGAAGGGCGCCGGCTACGACGGCGAGAGCGCGCGGTTGCTGGCGCGCGATCCCGCCGACGATCTGGCCCTGCTGCGCGCCGCGTCCAAGCCGGCCGCCTTCGCCGTCTTCCGCGACGGGCGCGGCATCCGCTCCGGCGACCAGGTCGTCGCGGTCGGGTTCCCCCTGCCCGGGCTCCTCGCGTCCGAGGCGAACGTGACGGTCGGCGGCGTCAGCGCGCTCGCCGGGCTGCGCGACGACATCCGCTATCTTCAGATCACCGCACCGGTCCAGCCGGGCAGCAGCGGCGGCGCCCTGCTCGATCTCGCCGGCAATCTCGTCGGCGTCGTCAGCTCGAAGCTCAACGGGCTCAAGGTCGCGCAATCGAGCGGCGACATTCCGCAGAACATCAATTTCGCGGTGAAGAGCGACGTCGCGCGCCTCTTCCTCGACGGCAAGGGCGTCGACTACGCGACGGCGCCGTCGAGCGCGATGCTGTCGCCGGCCGACATCGGCGAGCGCGCCAAGCTCTTCACGCTGCGGATCGACTGCCCCGGCGGAGCGGAGACGACCGCCGCAAACCCGGCTTCGGCGCAGAAGCCGACGTCTTACGTGTCGGCGGTCGGCCTCGAGCTGCGCAAGATCAACTACAGCCGCGGCATCGAGAACGGCGTGCCTCAGCTTGTCATCGTCGGCGAGGTCGCCAATCTCTCGCAGATCGCCCGCGCCGTTCCCAAGCTGCGGATCGTGCTGCGCGACCGCGACGGCAAGGATCTCCAATCCGTCAATTTCACCGTCGCCTGGCCGAGCCTGCCGCCTGGCGGCAGCGCACCCTTCCGCAAGATCATCCCGGCGCCGAGCGCCGCTGCATCGAAGGCGTTGGTGACGTTCGGCGATCCCGGCTGATCAGCCGGCGACGCTGACATCGGCCGCGGCGGCGGCTGCGCCGCGCTCGGCAACCAGCCGCTCGACGGCCGGATAGTCGACTTTGCCGGTGCCGAGCAGCGGCAGACGCTCGATGACGACGATCGCCTTCGGCACCGCGATTTCGCCGAGCCCGTGACTCTTCGCCGCCGCAAGAAGCGCGGCACGGTCGGCTTCAGCCCGGTCGGTGACGAGGACCAGCGCTTCGCCGCGCCGTGCATCGGGCTGGACGACGACGGCGTGGTGCTGATCCGGCCAGAGCTGGACCGCGACCTCCTCGATGGCGGCCAGCGAGACCATCTCGCCGGCGATCTTGGCGAACCGCTTGGCACGGCCGAGGATCGTGACGAAGCCGGCGGCGTCGAGCGAGACGATGTCGCCGGTGTCGTACCAGCCAGCCGGCGGCGTCTCGAAGACGCCGGGGTAGTCGACGCGGAGATAGCCTTTCATGATGTTGGCGCCGGCGACGGCGAGGCGGCCGCCCTCGGCGATTCCCGGCACGGGATCGATGCGATGCCGGATGCCCGGCAGGAAGCGTCCGACGGTGCCGGCGCGGTAGTGCATCGGGGTGTTGATCGTCAGCACGGGCGCCGTCTCGGTCGCGCCATAGCCTTCGAGGATGCGCAGCCCGAATTTCTCGCCCCACGCCCGCCGCGTCTCGGGGCGGACCCGCTCGGCGCCGGCGATAACGTAGCGAACGCTGTAGAAATCATAGGCGTTCGCGACGCGGGCATAGCCGGCGAGGAAGGTATCGGTGCCGAAGATGATCGTCGAGTTGGTGTCGTAAACCAGCTCGGGGATGATCCGGTAGTGCAGCGGCGTCGGATAGAGGAAGCTCCTGACCCCCGCCAGCACCGGCAGCAGCAACCCGCCCGTCAGGCCGAAGGAGTGAAAGAGCGGCATCGCGTTGAAGACCGAATCGCTCGGATTGAAGTCGAGGACGGCGCCGAGCTGCTGGCGATTGGCGAGGAAGTTGGCGTGGCTAAGGACGACACCCTTGGGCGTTCCCTCCGAGCCGGACGTGAAGAGCACCGCGGCGGCATCGTCGGGGCTGGGGCTACCGCTGCGTCGGCGATAGACGCTGCGGGCGAAGCGCGCGGCGGCGAGGCCGCGGAGCCGCTCGACGATGCCGATCGCGGCCGCGATGTCCTCGAGATAGACGAGGCGGACGCTCTCGGCGAGCGTCGCCGCCGCGGCTTCCAGCTTCGCCGCGGCGAGAAAGCGGCGCGAGGTCAGCACGGTGTCGAGCGTCGCCGCCCGGCAGGCCGCCTGCATCGCTGCGACGCCGCTCGCGAAGTTCAGCAGGGCGGGGACGCGCCCGGTCGCCTGCAGGGCAAAGAAAGTCGCGGCGAGACCGACGGAGTTGGGCAGGAGCACGCCGATCCGGCCGCCGGTCGGCGCCAACGGCGCGAGGCGCCGACCGAGGACGAAGCTGCCGGCGACGAGCCGGTCGTAGGTGAGCGTGCGGCGCTCGATGTCCTCGATGATGATTTGACGGCGGCCGTGCACGGTGCGGGCGTCGAGCATCGCCTCGAACAGGCTCTGGCGATGGTTAGTCGTCTCGAAGATCAGATCCGTCATGATGTCGTAGAGCTCGAGCCCGATCGTCTGGCGCCGGACGCGGCCGCGCAGCGCCGGGTCGACGACGATGGCGCGTGGCTCGAGGATGGTTATGGTGATCCGCGGAAAGAGGCGCAGCCGGACCTTGCCGCGGAGCCGCGAGAACGGCGTGTATTGCGCACCCTCGACGCGGATCGGCAGCAGCGGCGCGCCGGCCTTGTCGGCGATCATGCCGGGGCCCTCGTAGATCTTCATCAGCGCGCCGGTGACGGTGATGCGCCCCTCCGGGAAGATGACGCAGCGGCGGCCTTCGCCGACCAGCTTCATCAGCTTGCGCGTCGCCATCGGGCTGCGCGAATCGACTGTGACGGTCTCGACGAGGCGGAACAGCGCCCGCGCCCACCAGCGCTTCGCGACGCTCGTGTCGACGACAAAGGTCGGCCGGCCGGGCACGAAGGCGGCGATCAGCGCGCCGTCGAGGAAGGAGACGTGATTGACGATGATGACGGCGCGCGGTCCCGCCTTCGAGACGTTCTCGATGCCCTTGACCTCGACGCGATAGAGCAGGCGGAAGAGCGCCGCCGTGGCGGTCATGACGAGAGCGCCTGGCAGCAGGCGGCAGATCCGGACGGCGACGATCAGGTTGAGCAGCGCCACCGTCAGGAAGACTTGCGGCACGGTGAAATGCAGCGTGAGGAGCAGCATCGTCGCGAGCGCCGCCGCGACCATGAAGAGCGCGTTCCAGATGTTGTTCGCGGCGATGATGCGCGAGCGGTGGCTCGACGCGGTGCGCGTCTGCAGCAGGGTATAGAGCGGCACGATGAAGATGCCGCCGCAGGCGGCGACCAGGATGAGGTCGACGAGGATGCGCCAGCCGTCGAAGGTCGCGAGGAAGCCGGCGATGCCGACGAGCGCATCGCCGTGCGGGGGTACGGCGCTGCTGGCATAGAAAAGGTCGATCGTGAAGAGGCTGATGCCGAGCGCGGCGAGCGGCACGAAGCGGACGCTGACCTTGCCCTTGAGCAGCGCGTTGCAGATCAGCGAGCCGATCGCGATGCCGACCGTGAAGGCGATGAGGAGCAGGGTCACGACCGCGTTGTCGCCGCCGATGACGTCCTTGGCGAAGTTGGGGAACTGCGACAGGAAGGTCGCGCCGACCAGCCAGAACCAGGAGATGCCGAGGATCGCCAGGAAGAGGTCGGAGCGCTGTCGCGCATAGCGAAGCATCTCGGCGGTATCGGCGAAGATGTTGAAGCGGAGCGTCAATGCCGGCGCCTCGGCCGCGGCGCGCGGGATGAAGAGTGCCGCGACGAAGCCGGTGACCGCCACCGCGAGGAGCGCGGTCGAGATCGCCGCGATGCCGAAATCCATCAGGATGAGGATGCCGCCGGCGATCGTGCCGAGCAGGATCGCAAGATAGGTCCCGGCCTCGATCAGCCCGTTGCCGCCGAGCAGCTCGTCCACCGCGAGATGCGCCGGCAGGATGCCGTATTTGATCGGCCCGAAGAAGGTCGAGTGGACGCCCATCAGGAACAGCACGGCGAAAAGCAGTCCGACGCTGCCGGTGACGAAGCCGGCGACGGCGATCGCCATGAAGACGATCTCCGCCGCCTTGATCACTAGGATCAGCTTCTGCTTCTCGAAGCGGTCCGCGATCACCCCGGCGGTCGCGGAGAACAGGAAGAACGGCAGGATGAAGAGCCCGGCGGCGAGCGTCGCCATGATCTGGCTGTTGAGCCCGGCCGCCGCGGCGAGGCGATAGGTCACCAGGATCACCAGCGCGTTCTTGAACAGGTTGTCGTTGAGCGCGCCGAGGAACTGGGTGACCATCAACGGCAGGAAGCGGCGCGTCCCGAGAAGTGCGAATTGGGCGTGCGGCATGGGGCGGGTCTCCCGTCGGAATGCGTCAGGCATCGGGCGTCAGGGCGCGCCAGCAGGCGGCCGAGAGGGCGGCGGCCCTGGCGGTCATCGTGCCGCGCAGCCGACCATAGATCTGGAACGTGGCAGTCTGGAGCACGATTCCCATGACGATCGCGGTGGCGAGGTCGGGGTCGATCAGTGGGATCTCGCGCCGCTGCACGCCCGACGCGACTGCGGCGCGGACGATTTCGACCGGATTCGCCATCGCCGGCGTGAGCTTTTCGACCTGGCCGTGCTGCGCCAGCAGAAGGAAGCGGAAGAGCGTGCGGTCGCTGTCGAAGAGCCGGCAGAATCCGGCGACCATCGCGTCGAGCTTGGCGCGCAGCCCGGCGGCCGCAGCCTGGAGCTCATCGAGCGTCGCAGCGAACGCCCCGTAATGCCGAGAAAAAAGCGTCCAGACGAGCTCGTCCTTGCCAGCGTAATGACGGTAGAGCGCGCCCTCTGAGACGTCGGCGGCGAGCGCAATGTCGCGGATCGTCGTCCCGGCGACGCCCTTCTCGACGAAGAGAAGCAAGGCCGTCGTCTCGATCCTCTCACGCGTTTTGGTGCCGTCGCGCATCGCTTGATATAATGAGTGAACGTTCGCTCACTTTACTGCCGCGCCGCCGCCGTGGTCAAGCGGCAGATCGCCGCGAACGACCCCAATTCGTTTTAGGCATCGGCCTATGACGAGAACGCATGTCGAGTATGTCGCCGTCGCGCCCATGTCTCTGCGGGAAGGTGTCGCGTTCCGACTTGGCAGGCGACGCCCCGACAATTCCATGGCCCCCAGGGCGAGGAGGTATCCATGCGTTGGATGATTATGCCGATCGTGCTGAGCATCGCCGCTTGCGCGCAAATGTCCGAGCCGTCGACGCGAGTATCGATGGCAAAGGCGCAGACGACGGAGACAACATGGCAGGATGGGCAGGGAAGAACGCTTTCCGCTGCCGACATGGAGCAGGCGTATCGCGCGTGCCAGAACCAGCAGTTCCGCCCCCAGCGGGCGGCGGCGGCGATGAATCTGCCGCTCGAGGATGAGTTTGACCGGTTCGCCCTCTCCGATCCGGAGTTCGATGTCTGCATGCAGTCCTTCGGCCTTCACCGCGTCGACGCGCCGGCGGATCAGAAACCCGTCCCGGGCTGAGGGCCGGCCCGCTACTCGGCGGCGGCGGCTCCGATCGTCGGCGAGCGAAAGAGCGCCAGCATGCGGGCCTCCTCGGCCTTGACTGCGGCTAGGTTCGCCGCCTTGACATGGCCGAAGCCGCGGATGCCTTCCGGCAGGCGGGCGATCGCCACCGCAAGCCGGTGGTTGTCGCGGTCGAGCCCGCTCAGCAGCGCCTCGATCACCGCTTCGTACTCGCCGATGAGGCGCCGCTCGGTGCATCGCTCCTCGCTGTATCCGAAGATGTCGAAGGCCGTGCCGCGCAGGAACTTGAGCCGCGCGAGCAGCGCGAAGCTCCGCATCATCCAGCGTCCGAAGCGGCGCTTCTTGAGACGCCCGGTCCGCGGGTCGCGCGCCGCGAGAAGCGGCGGCGCCAAATGGAATTGCAGCGTGTAGTCGCCCTCGAACTGCTCCGCGAGGCGGCGCCTAAAGCTGCCGTCGCTATAGAGCCGCGCGACCTCGTACTCGTCCTTGTAGGCCATCAGCCGATAGAGCGAGCCCGCCACCGCTTCTGCCAGGCTGTGCCGGCCGGTGCACTCGCGCTCGACCGCCTCGACGCGCCGGACCATGGCCTCGTAGCGCGCGGCATACGCCGCATCCTGATACGACGTCAGAAGCTCGACGCGGCGCCGGACGATCGCGTCGAGCCCGACGGCGATCGGCCGCTCCGACTGGGGTGCCGCGGCGCGCTCGAACGCGACCCGGTCGAGAGCGGCGCGGCGCCCGAAGGCGAAGGACATGCGATTGAACTCGAGCGCGGCGCCGTTCAGCTCGATGGCGCGCTCGATCGCCGCCGACGAGACCGGGACCAGCCCCTTCTGGAAGGCGAAACCCAGCAGGAAGAGATTGGTCGCGATCGAATCGCCGAGAAGACGTGTCGCGATCGCCGTCGCATCGAGGAACTCGGCGGCATCGCCGCCGGTCGCCTCGACGATCTGACGCCGCATCTCCTGCGCCGGAAAGGCGAGATCGGGGTCGCGCGTGAAGGCGCCGGTGATGGTGCGATGCGCGTTGACGATGGCGCGCGACTTGCCGAGCCGTAGCTTCGTCAGCGCCTCGGCGCTCGCCGCGACGACGAGGTCGCAGCCGAGCAGGAGATCGGCGTCACCGGACGCGATGCGGACGGCGTGCAGCGCGCCCTCGGCCTCGGCGAAGCGCACGTGGCTGAAGACGGCGCCGCCCTTCTGGGCGAGGCCGGTCATGTCGAGGACGGTGACGGCGCGCCCGTCGATATGCGCCGCCATGGCGAGCAGGGCGCCGATCGTGACGACGCCGGTGCCGCCGATGCCGGCGACCAGCAGCCCGTAGGGCTCCGCCAGCGACGGCAGGTCGGGTTCGGGCAACGGGTCGGATGCCGTCGCCGTGATGGCAGCGCGCTCCGGCTTGCGCAGCGTGCCGCCGTGCACGGTCACGAAACTGGGGCAGAAGCCGTTGACGCAGGAATAGTCCTTGTTGCAGCTGAACTGATCGATCGCGCGCTTGCTGCCGAGCTCGGTCTCGACCGGCACGACCGAGAGGCAGTTCGACTGCGTCGAGCAATCGCCGCAGCCTTCGCAGACGGCTTCGTTGATGAAGACCCGCTTCTGCGGATCTTCGAGCTTGCCGCGCTTGCGCCGGCGGCGCTTCTCGGCGGCGCAGGTCTGATCGTAGACCAGCACGGTGACGCCGGCGATCTCGCGCAGCTGGCGTTGCACCGCATCGAGCTCGCTGCGATCGTGGATCTCGACCCCGGCGGCGAGACCGGCGCGCGTCGCGTATTTCTCCGGCGCATCGCTGACGACGACGATCTTGCGGACGCCCTCGGCGTCGAGCTGGCGCGTCAGATCGGCGACCGTGAGAGTGCCGTCGACGGGCTGGCCGCCGGTCATCGCGACCGCGTCGTTGTAGAGCAGCTTGTAGGTGATGCTAACGCCCGAGGCGATCGCCGCGCGGATCGCCAGAATGCCGGAGTGGAAGTAGGTGCCGTCACCGAGATTGGCGAAGATGTGCTTGGTCTCGGTGAAGGGCGCCTGGCCGATCCACGACGCGCCCTCGCCGCCCATCTGGGTGAAGGTCGCGGTCTCGCGGTCCATCGCGACCGCCATGTAGTGGCAGCCGATCCCGGCGGTCGCGCGGCTGCCCTCCGGCACGTTCGTCGAGGTGTTGTGCGGGCAGCCCGAGCAGAAATGCGGCGCGCGCTCCAGCGTCGCGGCGTGCGTCGCGAGCTGGCGCTCCTTCGCCTCGAGGAAGGCGAGGCGGTCGGCGATGCGCGAGCTGGAGTGAAAGCGGGCGATGCGCTGGGCGATCACGCGGGCGATCTGCGCCGGGGTCAGCTCGCCGGTCGACGGCATGATCCAGTCGCGGTTCTCGTCGAACTTGCCGACGATGCGCGGCCGGACGTCCTCGCGCCAGTTGTAGAGCTGCTCCTTGAACTGGTTCTCGATGACGGCGCGCTTCTCCTCGATGACCAGCACCTCCTCCAGCCCCTCGGCGAACTGGCGGATGCCCTCGCGCTCGAGCGGCCAGCTCATGCCGACCTTGTAGAGGCGGATGCCGATCGCCGCGGCGTGCGCCTCGTCGATGCCGAGATCGTCGAAGGCCTGGCGGACGTCGAGATAGGATTTGCCGGTCGTCACGATGCCGAGACGCGGCCGCGGACTGTCGATGACGATCCGGTCGAGCTTGTTGGCCCGGGCGAAGGCCAGCGCCGCGTAAAGCTTCCACTTGTGCAGCCGGTATTCCTGCTCGAGCGGCGCGTCCGGCCAGCGAATGTTGAGCCCGCCCGGCGGCATCGCGAAATCCTCCGGCAGGACGATGCGCGGCGCGGTGGGATCGACGATCACCGAGGCCGAGCTGTCGACCGTCTCGGTCACCGTCTTGAGGGCGACCCAACAGCCGGAGTAGCGCGACATCGCCCAGCCGAGCAGGCCGTAATCGATGATCTCCTGGACACCGGCCGGGTTGAGCACCGGGATCGAGGCGTCCATGAAGGCGTATTCAGACTGGTGCGGCAGCGTCGACGATTTACAGGCGTGATCGTCGCCGGCGAGCAGTAGCACGCCGCCCTTGGCGGCGCTGCCGGCGGCGTTGCCGTGCTTCAGCACGTCGCCCGAGCGGTCGACGCCCGGCCCCTTGCCGTACCACATCGCGAAGACGCCGTCGTATTTGGCGCCGGGAAACAACCCGACCTGCTGCGAGCCCCAGACCGCCGTCGCGGCGAGGTCCTCGTTGACGCCGGGCTGGAAGGTGATGCGGTTCTGCTCGAGGAATTTCCGGGCGCTCCAGAGCGCCTGGTCGACGCCGCCGAGCGGCGAGCCACGATAGCCCGAGATGAAACATGCAGTCTCGAGCCCGGCGGCGGCGTCGCGCTGACGCTGCATCATCGGCAGCCGGACCAGCGCCTGGGTGCCGGTCAACAGGACCCGGCCGCGCGTCACTGAATATTTGTCGTCGAGCGAGACGTTATCGAGAAATCGTGCCGCGAGCGCCATGCAGGACCTCGTCCGGGCGACGGGCGGAGCCGGCCGCGCCGAAAGCAACACCAGGAGCTTATAAACTTAGGCTGGCGCGGCGCCGCGTACAATCGGCCCGCTCATCCCTGCGCCAAATCGCAACCTTCGTACGCCCTTGCCTGCGCGACGGATGATGATCGTGCGGCGCCAGAGATCGGACTGAAATCTTCGGTCCTAATTGCCGGCGGCGACCGGGTTGCCGGGGCTTATCCCGGCGGGGCCGGGACCCTCGCCAGGGCGCGGCGCGGTCACTTTCGCCGCCAGCGTCTGCTTCTGGTTGACGCGCCGGCCGAGATAATTCCCATCCGCGCCGTAATAGCGGGTGATCTCCTGGGTGACGCGCTGCGCCCGTCCGAGATAGTTGTCGCTGGGGTCGTAGAAGCGAATCGAGAGGCCACGCCGTCGCGCATAGGCCTCGAGTTGGTGGTCGCCGTCGTAGTACCGCATCGTCTGCCCGTCGAGGAACGGCAACACGCGGTGCATGATCTTGCCGGGATCCGCCTGATCCCGGGCGATATCGTCGGGCGCATCCTGCTGGATCTTGGCCTGACGATCGGCGGGCTGACGTTGCTGCGCAACCGCCGGTGCCGCGAGCGGCAAGGCGACGAAGGCAATGGCGAGGAGGCGGGGCAAGGATAACATCGCGCGGGAAACGTGCGAGAGCCGGGCAGAGTTCCGCGTGCGGTTCCCCCAATTCGGCAATCCGAGGCGGCGGAGCACTGGCTTTCCCGCCGCTATCGGATCAGCTGAGCCTTGACCGGCCCGCCATCGGCAGAGCGAAGGCCCTTATCAGAGACCGCGTATTTTAGAGACCGCGGCCCCAATGGAAGCGTTCGTCCGACGCGTCGCTCGCGGCGGCTTTCAGAATGGTGTCAAGAAATCGGCGAAGCTCGATCCGGAGAAGCTGCGCGAGGGTGAGGCCGGCTGTCATCGTCGTCATGGCGTTCTCCAGGTCGTAATCTGTTGCGCCGCACAATATGGCAGTGGGGCTGACCTTCCGTCAAGGCTTCTTGTATTGTGCATTTGGTATACCAGGTTTGCGCTCGCCGGCGGCCGAGATCGGCGGCAGGTCGATCCGGGTGCATCGCGTTGCTCTCAGCGGTGATGCGCAGTACCGTCGCGGCGCAACTCTCCCCGCGGAAGGCGAGGCAATGTCCGTCCAAATGCTGCGCAACGATCGGGCCGATCCGTCGGCGGTGGCGCTCGTCGTCGACCGTCTGCGGGCCCGCTTCGGCGACCGCCTCTCGACCGCAGAGGCGGTGCGGCGCCAGCACGGCAAGGACGAGTCCTATCATCCGCCGGTCCCGCCTGATGCGGTGTTCTTCGCGCAAACGACCGAGGAGATCGCCGAGATCGTCAAGCTCTGCGCGTCGCACAAAGTGCCGGTCATCCCCTATGCCGCTGGCACCTCGCTCGAGGGCCATGTCGCGGCGCTGCGCGGCGGCATCTCGATCGACGTCAACCAGATGAACCGCATCCTGCGCGTCTCGGTCGCCGATCTCGACGTCACCGTCGAACCGGGCGTGACCCGCAGGCAGCTCAACGAGCATCTCCGCGATACCGGGCTCTTCTTTCCGATCGACCCCGGCGCCAATGCCTCGATCGGCGGCATGACGGCTACGCGCGCCTCGGGAACCAATGCGGTCCGCTATGGGACGATGCGCGAGAACGTGCTGGCCGTGTCCGTGGTTCTCGCCGACGGCCGCGTCATCCGGACGTCGCGGCGCGCCCGGAAATCAGCGGCAGGTTACGATCTGACGCGGCTTTTCGTCGGCTCGGAGGGGACGCTCGGCGTCATCACCGAGGTGACGCTGCGCCTCTACGGCATCCCGCAGGCGATCTCCTCGGCAATGTGCTCCTTCCCCAGCGTCGATGCCGCCGTCGACACCGTCATCCTGACGATCCAGAGCGGCATTCCGGTCGCCCGCATCGAACTCGCCGATCAGCTCCAGATGCAGGCAATCAACAACCATTCCAAGCTCGGCCTGCCGGTCGCGCCGACCCTCTGGCTCGAGTTCCACGGTACCGACGCCGGCGTCGCCGAGCAGGCCGAGATGGTGCAGGCGATCGCCGCCGAGCACGGCGGCAACGACTTCCAATGGACGACGCGACCCGAGGACCGCTCGAAATTATGGCAGGCGCGCCACGATGCCGCCTATGCCAACAAGACCCTGGCGCCGAACAAGGATCTGTGGGCGACCGACGTCTGCGTCCCGATCTCGCGCCTCGCCGAATGCATCCACGAGACCCAGCGAGACCTCCAGGGTTCGCGCATCCTGGCGCCGCTCGTCGGCCATGTCGGCGACGGCAATTTCCACCTGACGCTGCTGCTCGACCCGAGCGATCCCGAAGACGTCGCCGAGGCCAACCGGATCAACACGAACCTCGTCGCCCGTGCCCAGGCGATGGACGGTACCTGCACCGGCGAGCACGGCGTCGGCTACGGCAAGATCGATTATCTCGAAGCCGAGCACGGCGAGGCGCTCGATGTGATGCGGACGATCAAGCGGGCGCTCGATCCCGACAACATCATGAATCCAGGTAAGATCGTTCGCGTGTGAGGCCCGGGCGATGCGACGGTCAGGCGGCGTCATTCGTGCGCTGCGCCTCCCGGAGGTACGCGATCAGATGATCGGGATCGGTGACGGTGTAAGGATCGTCGTCCTCGCCCGCATCGTTGATGCCGGGTTCCTCGAACCATTTCTCGACCGCTCCGTCGTCGACGACCATCGTGTAACGCCAGCTGCGATAGCCGAAGCCGAGATGCTCCTTGTTGACCAGCATTCCCATGCGCCCGGTGAATTTGCCCGAGCCGTCGGGGATGAACCTGACGTTCTTGATCTTAAGGTGCCGCGCCCACTGGTAGACGACGAAGGCGTCGTTGACCGATATGCAATAGACCTCGTCGATGCCGAGCCGGCGAATCTCGGGATAGATCGCGTCGAAGGCCGGGCATTGGCGATTGGAGCAGGTCGGGGTGAACGCGCCCGGCAGCGAGAACACGACGACGCGGCGTCCCTGGAAGATCTCCTCGCTGCGGACGTCCTGCCATCGGAACGGGTTCTCGCCTCCGATGCTCTCGTCGCGGACACGCGTTTTGAAGACAATACCGTATGGCACTTTGCGGATTTCCATCAGCAATTCTCCGATCGATGTGTGGGAAAGAGGCGCTTCGCGCTCCGATAGCTTTTCAACGAGGAGCGGATGGCGCCGTTCCGCTCCCAATCGCGACGACTTCGACCGGACGAATCGTCGCCGTGACGTTGAAATTAATCGGCGCCATGATGTTGCCAGAACTCGATCGTGGCCTCGGTGTTTCTAAAAAAAGAGCGTGAGGGACATCATGACGGCAAAGCTGAACGGCAAGATTGCCATCATCACGGGTTCGGATTCCGGCATCGGCCAGGCGATCGCGGAGGAGTTCGCCAAGGAAGGCGCCGACGTCATGGTCGTCTACCTGGAAGACCGGGGCGGCGCCGAGGAGACGCGCCAGCGCGTCGAGGCGGCAGGCCGGCGCGCGATCGTCAGCCATACGGACGTGCGGAAAGAGCCGAGCGTTGCCAAGCTCTTCGAAGAAACGGAGACCAAGCTGGGAACGCCCTACATCTTGGTCAACAACGCAGGCGTCGGTGGCCCCGGCGTCGAGGTTGCCGAAACCACCACCGAGGAATGGGAGGATATTCTTCGGACCGATCTCTACGGTCCCTTCTTCTGCTGCCGCCGTTTCGTCGCCCAGCGGCGGGACGCCGGCGGCAAAGGGAAGATAATCAACATCAGCTCGGTCCATGAGGAGATCCCCAGTCCCGGCAATGCTGCCTATGGCGCCGCCAAGGGCGGCTTGCGCAATCTCACCCGCAGCCTGGCCCTTGAGCTCGCGCCGCACCGCATCAACGTCGTGAACATCGCCCCGGGCCTGGTGCGGACGCCGCTGACGCAGCAGCGCATCGATGATCAGCAGGCGCGGCAGGAGGCATTCCTGCATATTCCGTTGCGGCGCGCGGCGGAGCCTTGGGAGATTGGGCGCCTGGCGGCCTATCTCGCGTCGGAGGACGCCGACTACATCACCGGCCAGACCTTCACCATCGATGGTGGGCTGGAGATGAACTGGGGGCAGGGCGCCTGACGCTCTAGCCGGCCGCTTCGCCTTCCTTTGCGGCGGCCGCGAGATCTGCGTCCGACAAGACTGGGACATCCGGGTCCGCGGCGCTCCGATCGCCGGGGGCAAAGTGCAACCGTTCCATGTAGGGCGTCGGCTTCTTGCGCCGGTAGTCCAGGAACTCCTTCGCATAATACGCTCGCGCCTGCTCGACGTCCTTCGCACCGATGACGATGTCGTGCATCAGGTTGAGGGCGAGAAAATTTGCCTGCTCGTCATGACAGCGCGCCGATACCTCGCCGGCGGTTCGCTCAACAACCACGCTGCCGTCAAAAGCGACAAGCGGCGTGACCTTCTCCACCGGTACCCGATAGTCGATGACGGATTCGACGGCGTCGATGTGAGGTGCCGGGAAATTATGCTGGTAAAAGGCCTTGGAGGCGACGATCCGCTTCCACGGCCCCGGCTTGTACCAGATCAGCTCGCTTTCGCTGACCTCGTCCGGTTCGCCATACCGGTCGATGACCAGCCGGGCCGGCTCGCGCGACTCCTCGGGCCAATCCGCCATGCGCTGAGATCCCTTTCCGGTCATAGAGGAATTCTCCGTAAGAGGCGAGAGCCGGACTCGATTGCAATGGATCGAGGCTCGCGGCCGATCGACCTTCGTTTTTTTCCAACGAGCTGCCATGGCCATGGTTCCCGACGCGAGGACCGATCGCCGCTCCGCCTTGACGCCGTCGCGCGAAAGTTGTTTCTGCCGCGCCGAGGAGACTTGACCCATGTCCGAGGCGAATTTCCACGACATCTTCCCGCACGGCGAGGACACGACCCCGTATCGCAGGCTAACCGGCGAGCATGTCGGAACCGCGAATTTGAACGGCGAGCGGATCGTTACCGTCGATAACGCGGCGCTGACCCTGCTTGCCAAGGAGGCCTTCGTCGACTGCCAGCATCTGCTGCGACCGGGCCATCTGCAGCAGCTGCGCAACATCCTCGATGACACCGAGGCCTCGGACAACGATCGCTTCGTCGCCTTCGATCTCCTCAAGAACGCGAATATCGCGGCCGGCAAGGTGCTGCCGATGTGCCAGGACACCGGTACCGCCATCGTCATGGGCAAGAAGGGCCAGCGGATCTGGACCGGCGGCGGCGATGCCGCGGCGCTCGCGGCCGGCATCCGCCGCACCTATACCGAGACCAACCTGCGGTATTCGCAGCAGGCGGCGCTCTCGATGTTCAACGAGGTCAATACCGGCGATAATCTGCCGGCGCAGATCGACATCTACGCCGAGGACGGCGACGAGTACCGCTTTCTCTTCATCGCCAAGGGTGGCGGCTCGGCGAACAAGACCTTCCTCTTTCAGCAGACTCCGGCGGTGCTCAACCCGAAGGCCCTGGCCGCCTTCATCGATGAGAAGATCAAGACGCTCGGCACCGCCGCCTGCCCGCCCTACCACCTCTCGGTCGTCATCGGCGGCACCTCGGCCGAGATGAATTTGAAAACGGTGAAGCTGGCGAGCACCCGCTACCTCGACAATCTGCCGACATCCGGCAACGCGTATGGCCAGGCCTTCCGCGACATCGGCTTCGAGCAGGAGGTCCTGGCAATGACCCGCTCGAGCGGCATCGGGGCGCAGTTCGGCGGCAAGTATTTCTGCCACGACGTCCGCGTCGTCCGGCTGCCGCGCCACGGCGCCTCGGTGCCGATCGGGATCGGCGTCTCTTGCTCGGCCGACCGCCAGATCATCGGCAAGATCAATGCCGAGGGCGTCTTCCTGGAGGCGCTCGAGGCCGACCCGTCGCGGTTTCTTCCCGACATCGACGAATCCAAGCTCGGTGGCGCCGTCGTCGCGATCGACCTCAACCGGCCAATGGACGAGATCCGCCGCACGCTCTCGCAGTACCCGATCAAGACGCGGCTGTCGCTGACCGGCTCGCTGATCGTCGCGCGCGACATTGCCCATGCCAAGCTGAAGGAGCGGCTCGACCGCGGCGAAGGCTTGCCGCAGTATGTCAAAGACCACCCGATCTACTATGCCGGCCCCGCCAAGACGCCGACTGGCATGGCCTCGGGCTCGTTCGGCCCGACGACCGCCGGCCGCATGGATTCCTACGTCGAGCAGTTCATGGCGGCGGGCGGCAGCTTCGTCACCCTGGCCAAGGGCAACCGCAGCGCCCAGGTGCGCGAAGCCTGCAAGAAGCACGGCGGCTTCTATCTCGGCTCGATCGGCGGCCCGGCGGCGCGGCTGGCGCAGGATTGCATCAAGAAGGTCGAGGTCATCGAGTACCCCGAACTTGGCATGGAGGCGATCTGGCGCATCGAGGTCGTCGACTTCCCGGCCTTCATCGTCGTCGACGACAAGGGCAACGACTTCTTCGCCAAGCTGATGTAGCGGAAGGAGGTGTGCCGACATGGCCCCCCGCACCCCCGATTCGTCCGAGATCGCGCATATCGTCGACTTGCTGCGTCCCTGGGCGGCGGTTGCGGCGCGGCGGATGTTCGGCGGGATCGGGCTGTTCCGCGACGGCGTGATGTTCGGCCTGATCCTCCGGGAGACGCTCCATTTCAAGACCGACGAGGTCAACCGTGGCGACTACGAGGCGGCCGGAATGGCGCCGTTCTCCTATGCGCGAAACGGCCGTCCCGCGGTCGTGACGTCCTATCACGCGGTGCCGCTCGATCTCCTCGACGACGGCGACGAGTTGCTGGTCTGGGCAGGGCGCGCCTATGATGCCGCGTTGCGCGGCCGCAAGCCTGCCCCGCGGCGCCGTCGCGAAGCCGGCGAGCAATCGTGAGCAAGGACCTTGCCCCCTTTCGTGAATGACTGATGTTTGACCCTTCTGGCGGCGATCTCGCGGCGCTGATCCGGGGCGAGAAGGGAGCGTGGAACGGTTTCGTCCGCCGCTACGCCGGGCTCATCGTCGCGGCGGTGCGCGGCGTCACGCAGGACGGCGGCGATGTCGAGGATCTCGTCCAGGAAGTCTTCGTCCGCCTGTGCAAGGACGGCTACCGGCTGCTCAAGACCTACGATCCGGCGCGCGCCGGCCTGACGACCTGGCTGACCATCGTGGCGCGCAGCACGGCCCGCGACGCGCAGCGCCGCCGCCGAATCCAAGGGGTGCCGATGGATTCGGTGCCCGAGGCGGCCCTCGCGGTCGCCGCGGTCGAACCCATCGAGCATCTCAAGTATCCGGCCGATTTGCTGTCGCCGCGGCAGCGCGAGATCCTGACCATGCTTTACGACCAGGAGATGGACGTCGCGGAGATCGCGGCGGCGCTGAAGATCGACGCGCAGACCGTGCGCAGCATGCATCACAAGGCGCTGCAGCGGCTGCGCGCGCATTTCGGGCCGGTCCAGCCTTAGCGGCGGTTCGCCACTGGGTCGGCGGGGATGTTTTCGCGATTACGGCGAAAGAATGATAAGAAGGAGCGAAGACGATGACGGGAATCTCGGAAGGCATGGCTGACGCCCAGGCGCTGTGGCGCATGTGGAAGGCGGCGGAGAGCGGTGCCGACGGCGGCCGTGCCGCAACGGCCTTGCCCGATGGGCTGACGTTGGCCGCCTTTGCCGAGGGCAGGCTCGCCGGCGCCGAACATGCGGCGGTTGCAGCCTTCCTTGCCAAGGATGCCGATCTGGCCGCCGATGTCGCCGCCGCGACGACGCTGGCGCCGGTCGAAGACACGGATCCGGATTTGGCGAGGGTCATCGCTCGGGCCGAGGCGCTGGTCGCCGCGCCAAGCGACGCGATCGTACCGTTTCGCAGGCCGGCCGCCGGCGGCACGAGCTGGCGCCTCGCGGCGCGCTGGGGCAGCCTCGCCGCCAGCCTCGCGGTGGTCAGCTGGCTGGGCTTCGCACTCGGCAACGATGCCTACGGCAGCCTGACCACGCTCGAGCTGCGCGCCGTCGCCCCAGCCGGCGCCGCCGATGAGCTGCTCGACCCACCGGCCGGTTTCTTCGAGCCCGGCGAGGCGAGCGGCACGTGACGGAGGCCATCGCCGCGGCGCCGCGGCCCCGCCGATGGCGCTCGCGACTGCCGTTGATCTTGCTGGCGCTGTCGCTCGCGCTCAACTTCTTCTTCATCGGCGGCGCCTTCTGGCTGAAATCCCAGGCGCTGCGTGCGCAAATGACGCCGCCCGAGCGGGCGCGGCTGGTCGCCCGTCAGCTCTCGCTCGACGACAATCAGCGCGCCGCCTTCGACGAGTTCATCAAGACCGCCCGGCAGCGCACGAGAGAGCTGCGCGAAGCCAATAAGCCGCTCATCGAGCAGGCGTGGGGCGAACTGGCGAAAGCGAACCCCGACGAGGCGCTGCTCGATCGGCTCGCCGGGGCATCGGCCGACAACCGGCGTCGTTACCAGGTCGATCTCGCGCATGCGCTGCGCGGTTTCCTCGCGACACTTTCGGACGAGCAGCGCCGTACCTTCGTCGACCTTCTGCGCCAGCGCCAGAACCGCAACATGCCGCCCTTCATGCGCCAGCTCGTTGAATAGCGGCGCGGTGGCAGAAACGCGTGGGCGTCCTGCCGTCCCGCATTGAACCTCTGTCGCCTCGCCACATATCCCGGTATCAGGTGACCAGCGAGAGGGCGGCGATGACCAGTTCCGAGGCGACGCGGATCGAAAGCGACACCATGGGCGAGGTCGCGGTGCCCGCCGATCGCTATTGGGGGGCCCAGACGCAGCGCTCGCTGGAGAATTTCCGGATCGGCGGCGAGGTGATGCCGGCGCCGCTGATCCGCGGCCTCGGGATCGTCAAGCAGGCGGCGGCCGAGGCGAATATGGCCCTCGGCAAACTCGATCCGGGGCTCGGCAAGGCGATCGCCGCCGCCGCCGCCGAGGTCGCCTCGTTGAAGCTGCTCGAGCATTTCCCGCTGGTGGTCTGGCAGACCGGCTCGGGGACGCAGAGCAACATGAACGCCAACGAGGTGATCGCCAACCGCGCGATCGAGCTGCTCGGCGGCGTCATCGGCAGCAAGCGGCCGGTACATCCCAACGACCACGTCAACCTTGGACAATCCTCGAACGATAGCTTCCCGACGGCGATGCACATCGCGGCGGTCGAGGAAGTCGCCCATCGCCTGCTGCCGGCGCTGCGCCGGCTGCACGAGGCGCTGACGGCGAAAGCCGCGGAATTCTCGGAGATCGTCAAGATCGGCCGCACGCATCTCCAGGATGCGACGCCGCTGACGCTCGGCCAGGAGTTCGGCGCCTATGCGACCCAGATCCGCCTCGGGATCGCCCGTGTCGAGACTTGCCTGCCGCGGCTCTATCCGCTGGCCCAGGGGGGCACCGCTGTCGGCACGGGCCTCAATACTTTCGCCGGCTTCGATGCCGAGTTTTGTGCCGCGGCGGCGCGCCTGACCGACCAATCCTTCGTGCCGGCTGCCGACAAATTCGAGGCGCTGGCGGCACATGACGCGCTGGTCGAGCTGTCCGGCGTCCTCAACGTCCTCGCCGTGTCCGCGATGAAAATCGCCAACGACATCAGGCTGATGGCTTCGGGTCCGCGCTGCGGCTTCGGCGAGCTGCGCCTGCCGGAGAACGAGCCGGGCTCGTCGATCATGCCGGGCAAGGTCAACCCGACCCAGTGCGAAGCGCTGACGATGGTCGCGGCGCAGGTCATGGGCAATCACGTCGCGACCACCATCGCCGGCAGCCAGGGTCACCTCGAGCTGAACGTATACAAGCCCGTCATCATCGCGAACGTGCTGCGCTCGATCCGCCTCCTCGCCGACGCCTTCGCCAGCTTCACCGAGCATTGTGTCGTCGGCATCGTGCCGGATCGGGCGCGCATTGCCGAGCTGCTCGACCGCTCGCTGATGCTGGTGACCGCGCTCAGCCCGCATATCGGCTACGACAAGGCGGCGAAGATCGCCAAGCAGGCGCATCGCGACGGGACGACGCTGCATGAGGCGGCGCGTGCGCTCGGCTTCGTCGCGCCCGCGGACTTCGACCGCTGGGTCCGGCCGGAAGCCATGCTCGGGCCGGAATCCGCCGATTAAGGACGAAGCGGCCGCGCCGGCGTTCGAGAGGTGATGGCAACACAGATCAAGAAACGATCGGTCGTTCTGGCCGGCCACCGTACCAGTATCTCGCTCGAGGCGGAATTCTGGTCTGCGCTGCGCGCCCTGGCGACGACGCGCGGCGTCTCGGTGAACGGGCTCGTCGCCGAGATCGATGCCGCCCGCGACTCCGCCCAGCCGGGCAACCTCTCCAGCGCGCTGCGCCTCTTCGTCCTCGATTGCTGCCGCCGCGGCGAGCTGCCGCTGGACGAGGCGTCGGCGGCCGGCTAAGGCGAGGCCGTCGTGCCGCGGTGGGTGAGATAGGCTTCGATCGCATTGATGTCGAAGACCTTGCGCGGCGCATCGATACTGCCGTCGAGGGTCAGGGCGAAGGGCGGCACATCGCCGTGGTCGGTCAGGTGGAACTCGATGCGGCTCTGCACCGACCAGCCCGGCAGGTCGATCGCGATCCTGGCGCGCGCCGTGGCATGGCCGGCGACCAGCGCGAAATCGTCGCTGAGGACGATGCCATCGGTGATCCGAAAGCTCCCGCCCAGACTCTGGTAAGGCGTCTTCCCTGCCGACAACCCGCGGGTCAGCGCGAAGATATCGGTCGGGCCGGTACCATCGAGCCGAGCGGTCAGCGCTTGAAGGTCGATCCCGGACAGCGTCCCGCCGTTGCTCGTCAGCCTCGCCGTGCCATTCAGCCCCCCGACCAGCTCGGCGAGGCTGCCGCCTTGCGTCGCGACGCTCAGGTCGAGATCGCCGCGACCGGCGAGCGGGGTCGCGCCGATTGCGGCTCCGAGCAGCGAGTTGAGATCGGCACCCTGGAGCGCGAGCTTGGCGGCCGCGCGGTTGCCGACGCTCGCCAGGCTGGCCTTGCCGGTCAGCGCGCCGCCGAAGATCGTGCCGCTCAACCCGCCGATCTCGAGCGTGTCGTCGCGCAGCGTCAGCATGGCCTGCGGCTGCGCGATCGCCGCCGCGCCATAGCTCAGCCGGTCGCCGCGCAGCGCGAAATCGGCGTCGACGAGACCAAGCGACGTGAGATCGATCGGCGTCGTCGACCAGCCCGAGGCGGGCGCAGTCCCGGCCGCCGCAAGCCGAATGAAGCTCGGCAGGTCGAGCAGTGCCGTCTGCCGTGCCGGCAGAAAGCGGTCGATCGCGAGATCGCCGAAGACAAGCGTCGCGCCGAGCTTCGGTCGCGCCGTCGCCAGGTCGAGATCGGCGGCGCCGCCGACGGTCAGCGCACCGAGCGACACGGCGAGATCGTCGAGCGACAGCTTGGCCGGTGCACGCCGCAGCTTGCCGGCGGCGGTCACCGCGCCAGGATCGCCGCCCGCCGGCTGGTAGGCGATGCCAAGCGTGCGGGCCAACCGAGACAGGCTGGGGTGGCTTGCCTCAAAGGCGATGTCGAGATCGGGCGCGTCGCTGCCGCCGATCTCGCCGCTGAGGTGGAGCGTGCCGCCGAGTGCCGTGACGCCGAGGTCGATCGCCGTCGCGCCGGCATCGCTGGCGAGATCGCCGCTGACGCTGAAGGCGCCGCCGAGGCGCCAGGCAAAGGCAATCTCGGGGTCGATCAGGCGGATGACATGCGACAGCTCTGTCCCCTTTGCCGAGACAGTGGCGCGCCAGGCGAGATCCTTGCTGCCGATGCCGGTGACCAGCCCGCTCGCCGTCGCGGAAGCGTCGGCGAGTTCGGCGATGCTCGCCTCGCGCAGCGTCAGCTCGCCGTTCTGCAGGATGGCCGCCGCGTGCAGCCCGCGGGCCGGCTGGCCGTGCCAGGTCAGCGTCGCGATCGTCGCGTCGACGTTGGCGTCGAATCCGGCGAGGAGGGCGGTGCCCGTCGCGGCGCTCGGCAGATAGGCATCGAGGTTGAGCTGATCGATCGAGAGCCGCGCGCCGACGGCGAGGCGCTGGCGCAACGCCAGCGTCGCGGCGCCAGTGAGGCGCGACGCGTCGACCGTGAGATCGAGGTCGCCGATGTCGACCCGGTCGGGATGGGTCGTGAAGCGGCTCGTCAGCGTCGCCTTGCGCAGGCGATCGGCCGGGATGCTCGTCGCGTCGACGCCGAGCCAGCGCAGCAGCTCGCGCAAATTGTCGGTGCCCGTGTCGAGAGTGCCGCGGAACTCCGGCTGGCCGTTCGCCACGGCGAGCTGACCGTCGAGCGTGACCGCCGAGTTGCCGGGCAGGATCCCGGCAAGCCGCTCGATCGCAACGGCGCCCTCGGCGGCACTCGCCTGCAGCCGGGCGTCGCGGATCACGCCGCCGCGCCAGCCGAGCGCGGCGGCGGCGAGGTCGAGCTTGACGCGCAGCCACGGCGGCGGGGACATGGCGGTCGAGGGGTCGATCGTCGCGGCGCCGACCAGCCGGTCGAGATCGAGTCGATTGAACCGGAGCGACAGGTCTACGCCGTGCGTCCCCGCGAGCGGCAGGACCAGCGATCCGTCGCCGCGCGCATCGTCCAGCGCGAGCGTCAGATCGTCGAGACGAATCTGGCCGGCATCGGCCTTGACATGCGCCGTCCCCTCGAGCCGATGTCCGGGCGACCATTGGCTCAATCCGCTCCGCGTCAGAACGGCGGCGAGATCCTCGCTCGTCGCCTTCACGGATGCGTCGAGCGAATAGCTGCCATCTGCCGTCCTGGCGGTCTCGCCCGACAATTCGATCCGCCCCGCGGGCCGTGCGAGCGTCAGCGCGAGGGCGAAACCGCCGGGCCCGTCGCTGCGGTCGAGAGCGAGCGAGAAACTCGGCGCAAGGCCGCGGCTGCGGAAACTGCCCGTCGCGTGCAGCGCGCCGGTCGGTCCGCGCTTGAGCTCGAGGGCGATCGTGTCGACCCGTTCGCTCGCGGCCCCAGCGCGATAGAGGACCGTGCCGTTGACGATTTGCAGCGTGTCGATCGCCAGCCCGTCGCTCGCGATGCTTTGCCGCCAATCGCCGCCTGCCGCGTTTTCGCCGGAGAGATCGAGAACCGGATCGATCAGCGTCACGTTGCGCAGCACGATGCGGCCGGCGAGGAGCGGCAGCGGCGCGAGCCGTGCCTCGAGCCAAGCCGCATGCAGCATTTCGGACTTGCCGCCGTTCCGCCGCTTCGTGTCCGCCGCGTCGACGCGGATATCGGCGGCAGTCAGGTGCGGCGTCGGCAGCAGCGCGAAGGTCAGCGGCCCGGCGATCTCGATATCGCGGCCGATGGCGCGGTGCATCTCGGCGATCAGGATATCGCGATAGGCGGCGGGATCGACGAAGCGCGGCGCCACCAACAGGGCGCCGACCAGAACGAGCAGCGTTGCTCCGACGGCGATCAGCTTACGCACACACTCTCCTCGTCGACCATTAGCTTCCGGAACTTTGCAGGAGCGCCGTGTCGCATTAGACTGTTTGCGCTGAACCGCGCGGCGGCGCGACGCGCCCGCCGATGCCGAAGGGGCCGACCATGGCAGAGATCGTCAATCTCAACCAGTTCCGCAAGCAACGTGCGCGCAACGCGGCCGAGCTTCGTGCCGGGGAAAACCGCCGGAAGTTCGGTCGGACCAAGGAGGAGAAGTCGAGCCTGCAGCGCGAGCGCGAGAAGACCGAGAAGGAGCTCGACGACAAGCGCCTCGAGTAAGGCTGGCGTTGACCGCCATGCGTCAGCCATGCCGCGCCGCGCGGCGAAAGGCTATCAGCGTGGCCTCGTTGAAACAGACGAAGATCACTTCTTCGATCGCCGTTTCGCCGGCGAGGAATGCGCGGGTCTCGGCGAGCGCGATACCGGCGGCGTCGTCGAGCGGAAACCGGTAGATTCCGGTCGAGATCGCCGGAAACGCGATCCGTCGCAAGCCATGCGCAACGGCGAGGGCCAACGAGTTGCGGTAGCAGCTCGCCAGCGCCTCGCGCTCGCCGTAGCCGCCACCACGCCACACCGGGCCGACCGTGTGAATGACTCGGCGTGCCGGCAGGCGATAGGCCTGGGTGATCCGCGCCTCACCGGTCGGGCAGCCGCCGAGTGTCGTGCATTCGGCGAGAAGCTCCGGTCCAGCGGCACGGTGAATCGCGCCGTCGACGCCGCCGCCGCCGAGCAGCGATGAATTCGCGGCGTTGACGATTGCGTCGGCGGCGATTTGCGTAATGTCGCCGGTCTCGATCGTAATGCGGTCGGGAGTCTGCATGCCGCATGGTTCATCAATGGGTCGAAGCGAAGCACTTTAGCCGTTCTCTCGGGCACGGCAAGACGGTGGGCAGCTCACGCGATCGTCATCTCGAAGCGGGCGAAGCCGTTGCCGAGGTCGCCGGCCATGCGGATCTCCGGATGGCCGGCGAGATCGGCCGCGGCGGCGAGCGCCGTCTCGAAACCCACGGTCAGCGCCTTGCCGTTGCCCGTCAGCCGCCACGTCCCGGCGACGCTCGGATCGATGCTGCCCTGTGCCTCGATATAGCGCGACACCGCGTCCCGGTTCGTATCCGGGGCGTCGAGGATCACGCTCGATCCGTCGAGGCCGGGAAACCTGCCGCCGCCGGCGGCGCGGAAATTATTGGTGACGACGATGAACTCCTGCGCCGGGTCGATCGGCTTGCCGTTCCAGCGCAGATCCTTGATCCGCCGTGCGTCGGGTTCGACCACCCGCCCTGCCGAATCGTAGCGGCCCGGCTGGGTGACGTCGATGCGGTAGGTGACGCCCTTGATGACGTCGAAATTATAAGCCGGGACGCGCGGGTTCACGAGATCCTGGACGTGCCGCTCCGCCGGATCGATCTCGAGGAAGATGCCGGCGGCGCGTTCGAGCCATTCCTGGACGACCGCGCCGCTCACCCGCACCGCCTGGACGGTGTTGGGGTAGAGGTAGAGATCGGCGACGTTCTTGAGCGCGATCGGGCCCGCCGCAATGACGGTATAGGCATCGGGACCGCCGAAGGTGCCGGCGCGGAACGGCGCCGCAGCGGAGAGTAGCGGCAGCCCTTCGTGCGGCGTTCCGGCAAGCAGCGGTTTGGCATACCAAAGCTGTGCGAGATTGACTACTTCGACCGACGGGTCGTCGATGACCAGCGCGAGATAGCTGGTCAGCGGCGCCGTCGTCCGGCCGATCGGCTGGCCCATATAGGCCACCGTCGCGCGATGCTCGGCCGCAGCGGAGTCGATGATCGCCGGCTTTGCTTCCGCGAGGGCGACGGGCTTGCCGCCGTCGCGACGATAGATCGGCTGCGTCGTGCTGCGCGAGGCGGCGACGGTCCAGCGTTCGGCGCGGCGTTCGAGGGTGAGATCGACGATGCCGAGATGGCTGCCCCAGAAGCCGGGCATCACCGCCGGGACGCCGTTCAGCGTGCCGCGGACGGGATCGAGCCCGGCACGTCGCGCATAATCGGAGCCGGGAAAGATGCGGTGCGAATGGCCGGTCAGGATGGCGTCGATGCCGGGCAGGGACGCCAGGTAGAACGCGGCGTTCTCGTCGCCACCCTGGCGCGGTGCTGTCGCGATGCCTGAATGACAGAGAGCAACGATGATGTCGCTGCGCGCCCGCAATGCCGGCAGTTGTCGCGTCGCCGCCTCGACGATGTCGGCCGTCGTCACGCGTCCGGCGAGGCGCGACTTGTCCCAGACGACGATCTGCGGCGGAAGGAACCCGATGATGCCGATCCTGACGCGCTGGCGGGTGCCGTCGTCGGCAAGCAGGTCGCGCTCGAGCACGGTCCAAGGCGGCACGAGCGGGCTTCCATCGGCCCGTGTCACATTGGCGCTGACGTATGGGAATGCTGCGTCGGCGAGGGCACGCTCGAGAAATTCGAGCCCGTAGTTGAACTCGTGATTCCCGAGCGTCGCCGCGTCGTAGCCCATCAGATTCATTGCGCGAAACATCGGGTGGATCGCGCCGGGCGGCAGCCCCTCGCGCAGCGCGACGTAATCGGCCAGTGGGTTGCCTTGGATGAGGTCGCCGTTGTCGAGCAGCAGGGTATTCGCCGCTTCGCGGCGGGCGGCATCGACGAGCGTCGCGATCTTCGCGAGACCGACGGTGGCGTCCGGCTTGTCGTGGAAATAATCGTAGTCGTAGATGCAGCCGTGGAGGTCGGAGGTTTCGAGCAGTCGCAGCCGAATCGTCGGAAGGCCGGTGCCGCGAGCGGCGATCGCGCCCGTGAGCGTCATGGCGCCGATGAGTCCGGCGCCGGCGAGCAGGCTACGGCGGGTGAGTCCGTGCGGCGCGCTCGGGGAAGTGGAGATCGTCTCCTCGGGTCCCAGGGGAGGCCCTCCCGGGACCGTTACTTCTTGCGGAACGCGTCGAGGGCGACGACCTCGCCGGGCTTCTTCTCCTCGCTCGCCGAAGGCTTGCCCGCTGCCGAATCGTCCTTGGCGGCGAGCGCCGGCGATTTCGCGGCCGGAAGCTTGGGCTTGCCGGCGATATCGCTCGGCTTGACGCTCTCCTGGAATTGCAGGCCCCATTTCACCGACGGGTCGGCGAAAGCGGTGATCGCGGCCAGGGGGATGGTCAACCGCTCCGGCCGGTTCTTGAAGGAGAGGGTGACCGAGAACGTATCCTCGCCGACCGTGAGGTCCCAGAACTGGTGCTCGATCACGACCGTCATGTCGTCGGGATATTTCTCGCGAAGATAGTCGGGCACCTCGACGCCGATCGCCTGCGTCTTGAAGGTGACGTAGAAATGGTGGTTGCCCGGCAGGCCATGTTGCGCAGCGCGCGACAGCGCCTCGCGGACGACGCCGCGCAGCGCGGTCTCGACCATTTCGTCATATTTCAGAATATCTTTCCCCATATCTCAGATTATCACCGTCACCGTCACCGGTCATCGGTCAAATTAGGGCAAATGCGGGCTCGCAGTATGAGAAGTGGGGGGCTTCTGTTGCCCGGTGCCCCCCGAACCGCGAGTTACTCGATGGCTTTTACTCCGTTAGGAGTTAGGCCGCGAGAGCCTCATGTGCAACGTTGTCGTTGGCACGTAGTGTGTGACCCGATAACGGCGGTATCATGCCGAGCACCCAATGCCCCTTTGCCATGCCCGTCGATCCTGTTCGCCCCCATAGCGGTAGAAATTTGGTGGAGGCGCCGGCATCGCAGCCGGGTCCGGAACATCTATTTTGAGCACCAGTTTAGCGCCATAACCTGTTTCCAGGCCTCTTTAAGATAGGGGCTTCGGTCACCCGTATCAAGCGTTCGGTCTTTTCGTCTTGCCGTTGCGGATCGAGCGTGAGAAGCAAGCGGCGACGTCGGGGAGGATAAGATGCGCGCATTCATCATGCCGGTCGGCTGCAAGTCGAGCGGCGAGTTGCGGCTGGTCGAGCGAGCCGACCCGCGGCCCGGCCACGGCCAGGTCGTCGTCCGCATCCGCGCCGCCTCGTTGAACTACCGCGATCAGTCGATCGTCGCCGGTCGCTATTTCGGCGGAACGCCCGACCACGACATGACCCCGCTCTCCGACGCTGCGGGCGAAATCATCGCGGTCGGCGAGGGCACCGGCCGCTTCAAGCCGGGCGATCGGGTGGCGGCGACCTTCTCGCAAATTCCGCCGTCCGGACCCCGCTCCGCGCCGCCGGTGCCGCTCGGCTCGCCGCTCGACGGCGTGCTGGCCGAGCAGGTCGTGCTCTACGAGGACGGCCTCGTCGCGGTGCCCCCGGATTATTCCTTCGAGGAGGCGGCCTGCCTGCCCTGCGCCGGCGTCACCGCGTGGAACGCGCTCATGGTAGCCGGACGGCAATTGGTTCCCGGCGACACGGTGCTGGTGCTCGGCACCGGCGGCGTCTCGATGTTCGCCCTGCAATTCGCGATCGCGGCCGGAGCACGCGTGATCGCGACCTCGTCGAGCGACGAGAAGCTGGCGCGACTCGTGGCTCTGGGAGCGTCGGACGGCATCAACTACAAGCGGACGCCCGATTGGGAGAAGGAGGTCCTGCGCCTGACCGGCGGGCGCGGCGCCGATTGCGTCGTCGAGGTCGGCGGTGCCGGCACGCTGGCGCGCTCGTTCCAATCGCTCGCGACCGGCGGCAAGGTCGCGCTCATCGGCGTCCTGACCGGGCCCGGAGGAGATACCAACCCACAGCCGCTGATGCGCAAGCGCGCCAGCCTGCACGGGATCTTCGTCGGCGACCGCGCGATGTTCGAGCAGATGCTGGTGGCGATCAAGGTGACCCGGATCAAGCCGATCGTCGACCGCGTCTTCGCCTTCGAGGAGTCGGTCGCGGCCTTCGCCTACCAAGCGTCCGGCGCGTTCATCGGCAAGGTCGTGATCCGGCTCTGATTTCACGGGAGGCGACCGCCGCGATGGTCGCCGCGGCTCGTGGGCGATGGTAGGATCGCGCTTTCGTCTCGCCGAGGATATCGAATGCCCGTCACCCAGGACCAGCGCTCCGAGATCGACGCCTTGCGCGGCACGGCGCAGCCGACGCGGCGTGCCACCGTCGCGTCTCTCGAGGAGATTCTTTACGAGCCGATTACCGTGCTCGATCACGGCTTCATTCGCGTCATCGACTACATGGGCGATGATTCGGCGATCGTCCAGGCGGCCCGCGTTTCCTACGGCAAGGGCACCAAGAAGCTGCTCGAGGACGCGGGGCTGATCCGCTACCTGATGCGGCACTGGCACTCGACGCCGTTCGAGATGGCCGAGATCAAGTATCACGTGAAGCTGCCAATCTTCGTCGCGCGGCAATGGATCCGCCACCGCACCGCGAACGTCAACGAATACAGCGCGCGCTATTCCAAGGTGCAGGACGAGTTCTACATCCCGGCGCCCGGCCAGCTCGGGATCCAGTCGAGCGCCAATCGCCAGGGCCGCGGCGCCGTCCTCGACGAGGCCCAGGCGGCGAAGGTGATCGACCTGCTGCGCGAGGATGCCGTGCGCAATTACCGCAACTACGCTTGGATGCTCAACGAGGACGATGCCGGTGCGCCGCTCGACGCCGACCGCTCGGGGCTGGCGCGGGAATTGGCCCGGATGAACCTGACGCTCAATACCTATACCGAGTGGTATTGGAAGACGGATCTCTACAATCTGATGCATTTCTTGCGGCTGCGCGCCGACGCGCATGCGCAATACGAGATCCGCGTCTATGCCGAGGCGATGCTCGACACGCTCAAGCGCTGGGTTCCGCACACTTATGCTGCCTTCATGGATTACCGCATGGGTTCGGCACAAATCTCGGCGACCGGGCTCGGCCTCATCCGCCGCATGCTGGCCGGCGAGCGCGTGACCCAGGAGGCCAGCGGCCTTTCGAAACGCGAATGGCGCGAGCTGATGGAGGTCCTCGGCCTGCCATCCGCCTGACCTGTGCGGTTCAAGTGGCGGTGACGTGGGTGCGGAAGGCGAGCGGGTCGGCGATATTGGCGAGGGTCTCGGTGCCGCCGCCGGTGCCGTGGATGGTGACCGCACCGTAGCCGAGAATTCGGCCGAGGATGCTCTGGTCGACGTCGACGCTCTCGACCTTCGACATGTTCATCTCGATCGTATGGCGGCGCAGGATGCCGCGCTTGTAGATGATCCGCCGATCGCTGACCGCGAGCTCGGTGAAGAACCGCTCGATGAAGCCGCGCAGCCAGGCGACGAGGGTGACCACCGCGGAGATCGCCGCGACGATGAGGACGACGCCCGAATATTCCGTCGCGACCCGCTGCGAGACGATGCCGAGGGCGACGGTCAGAACGAGGAGCAGTATCGCCGGCACGTAGACGCGCCAGTGCAAACCGGTCTTGTAGATCACGGTCTCGTCCGGTTGCAGGACCTTGGTGACATAGCTCATGTCCGACGTTCTCCGCTGGCCGCAATCGAAGCGTTAACGTCACGCCGTGGTTTTCCGCAAATCCGGACGCGAGAAAGCGGCGCCGCTCTCGGCCTGCCCGCCGGCTCCACGGCCGTGGTACAATGAACGATGTCCTGGATTTTCCGAACGGCGCTCGCGATCGGTCTGCTTGTTGCCTTGCCGGCCGCCGGCGAGCCGGTCACGCTGCGCTACACCGCGACCTGGGCCGGGCTGCCCGCCGCCGAGATCCATCTCCGGCTGGACGAAGGAAAGGTGGAGTTCCGCTCGCAGATCGATATCAAGACCGAGGGGGCGCCGCGCTGGTTCACCCGCTTCCGCGCGCGCGGCATCAGCGAGGGTGCGGTCGCCGCCGATGGGCTTGCCGCGCCCAGTCGCTACGACGCGTATTACGATCTGCGCTCGCGCAAGGACAAGCGGATCAGCATGCATTTTCTGCGGGACGGCGCCTCTTTCATCGCCGAGCGAGGCGCCGAGGACAGCACGGAGAAGCCGCAGATCGCGGTCGAGGACCGCACCGGCGTCGTCGATCCGCTGACCGCGCTGAACCGCATGCGCGAGGCGATCCTGACCGGGCTGGCGCAGCGCGGCAAATTCACCATCCCCGTCTATGACGGCAAGCGCCGCTTCGATGTCGAGAAGCTCGGTTTGACGAGCGAAACGGCGAGGATCGGTGGCGTCGAGCAGCGCGTCCTTCATCTTCGACTGGTGCTGCTGCCGGTCGCCGGCTTCAAGGACAAGGATCCCGAGGGCCAGCCGGACAGTGGGCCGCGGGCGATGGACGTCTTGTTCAGCGACGACGGCGAGGTCATGCCGCTGCGCATGGAGGTCCAGGTCGGCTGGTTCACGATGGCGGTGAGCTTGGCGCAGCGCTGCGAGGCGATGGCGCCCTGCAAGGTGGCGTTCGAATGAGCGGATTCGGTCGTCTCTCGCTTGCCTCGAAGAGCGAGGCGGCCCATATCGAGGGCGGCATGTCGCGAGGAGAAACGGAGGAGTCATGACGAGTCTGCGTATCGCGGCAATCTCGGCCGCCCTCTTGCTTGCCGCCGGCTCCGCCGTTCCGGCGAGGGCAGCAAGCGGCACCAGCCTGACGTCCAAGAGCCTGTGGTCGACGATGGACAAATGCACGAAGACGGCGCGCGAGCTGTACCCGGACGACACCGCGGACGGGCTCGCGAAGCGGGACGCCTATGTGCGCACCTGCCAGCGGGATAGTCGGGTGCCGATCCGCGAGGGGCAGGCGCCGAAGCAGTAGCAGGCGGATATTCGGCACGGCAATCGCGCCGGCGCAGCCCGGTGCACTGGCAACTCGCGGCCTTTGACATTATCTTAGCGCGATGCCCAGCCTCAGCGTGAAGCTCCCCGTCGCCGATCTCCCTCGGCGCCTCGCCATCTCCTCCGACTTCGAGCCGGCGGGTGATCAGCCGCAGGCGATCGCCGAGCTGATCGAAGGCGTGGCGCGGCAGGAGCGCGAGCAGGTGCTGCTCGGCGTCACCGGCTCGGGCAAGACCTTCACCATCGCGCATCTCATCCAGAGCGTGCAGCGTCCGGCGATCGTGCTGGCACCCAATAAGACGCTGGCGGCGCAGCTCTACGGCGAGTTCAAGAGCTTCTTTCCGGACAATGCCGTCGAGTATTTCGTCTCGTATTACGACTATTATCAGCCCGAAGCCTATGTGCCGCGGAGCGACACCTACATCGAGAAGGAATCCTCGCTCAACCAGCAGCTCGACCGCATGCGGCACGCCGCGACGCGCGCCCTGCTCGAGCGGCGCGACACGATCATCGTCGCCTCGGTCTCGTGCATCTACGGCATCGGCTCGCCCGAGACCTACGCGGCGATGACCGTCACCATCGACGTCGGCAAGAGCGTCAACCGCACCAAACTGCTCGGCCAGTTCGTCGAGCTGCAGTATAAGCGCAACGACATGAATTTTGTGCGCGGCACATTCCGCGTGCGCGGCGACACGATCGAGATCTTCCCGGCGCATTACGAGGATCGCGCCTGGCGCATCTCGCTGTTCGGTGACGACATCGAGGCGATCCACGAGATCGATCCGCTGACCGGCGAGAAGGTCGCCTCGCTGCAGCAGGTCGTGATCTACGCCAACAGCCATTACGTGACGCCGCGGCCGACGCTGCTGCAGGCGATCGAGGAGATCAAGGTCGATCTCAAGGTGCGGCTTGAGGAGCTCTACGCCAAGGGCCGGCTGCTCGAGGCGCAGCGGCTCGAGCAGCGCACCATGTTCGACCTCGAGATGATCGCGGCGACCGGTAGCTGCGCCGGCATCGAGAATTATTCCCGCTATCTCACCGGCCGCGGCCCTGGCGAGCCGCCGCCGACGCTCTTCGAATACCTGCCCGACGACACGCTCGTCATCATCGACGAGAGCCACGTCACCGTGCCGCAACTTGGCGCCATGTACCGCGGCGATTTCGCGCGCAAGTCGACCTTGTCGGAGTTCGGCTTCCGCCTGCCGTCCTGCATGGACAACCGGCCGCTCAAGTTCGAGGAATGGGACGCAATGCGCGGCCAGACGGTCTTCGTCTCGGCGACGCCCGGCCCGTGGGAGCTCGAGCGCACCGGCGGCGTCTTCGTCGAGCAGGTCGTCCGCCCGACCGGGCTGATCGATCCGCCCTGCATGATCCGGCCGGTCGAGAACCAGGTCGACGATCTGATGGCCGAGTGCCGCGATTGCGCCGCCAAGGGCCAGCGCGTGCTGGTCACGGTGCTGACCAAGAAAATGGCGGAGGCCCTGACGGAGTACCTCCACGAATCCGGGCTGCGCGTCCGCTACATGCATTCCGATGTCGACACGCTGGAGCGCATCGAGATCATCCGCGACCTCAGGCTCGGCGTCTTCGACGTGCTTATCGGCATAAACCTGCTGCGCGAGGGACTCGACATTCCGGAATGCGCCCTCGTCGCCGTGCTCGACGCCGACAAGGAAGGCTATCTGCGGTCGCGCACCGCGCTGATCCAGACGATCGGCCGCGCGGCGCGCAACCTTGAAGGTCGCGCCATCCTCTATGCCGACAGGATCACCGACAGCATCCAGGCGGCGCTCGACGAGACCGGAAGGCGGCGCGACAAGCAGCGCGCCTACAATCTCGAGCACGGCATCACGCCAGAGAGTATCCGCCGCGGCATCTCGAACATCTTGGAGAGCGTCTACGAGCAGGATCATGTCACGATCGGACTCGGCGAGAGCGAGGCGCTGCACTATCAGGGCCAGAACCTCAAGACCGTCATCGCCGATCTCGAGAAGCGGATGCGCACCGCGGCCGCCGATCTCGAGTTCGAGGAGGCGGCACGGCTGCGTGACGAGATTCGCCGGCTCGAGCAGGCCGAGCTCGGCGTGCCTGTGACGCTCGGCCCGTCGGTCGGCGGCGAGGCGCCGCAGCCGGTTGCGGGCCGTTCGAGCGGCGGCCGCGCCGGTTCGTCGGCGCGTGAGATCACGCTCGCCAAGGTACGTGCCCGCAAGAAGGGGAGGCGTACCCGGCCTTGATCGATTCGCAACGCGTCCCGGCCCGAGCCGCGCTCGTCACCGGTGCCGGGCAGCGCATCGGCCGCGCCATCGCGCTGGGACTTGCCGCCGATGGCTGGGCTGTTGCGGTTCACTACCACGGCTCGCGCGCGGCGGCGGAAGCGGTGGTCGCCGAGATTGCCGGTGACGGTGGCACGGCGGTCGCGCTCGCAGCCGATCTGCGCGACGAGGCGGCGGTCCGGCAATTGGTCGATCGCGCCGCGGCGGCGCTCGGCCCGCTCTCCTGTCTCGTCAACAACGCCTCGGTCTTCGAAAACGACACGGCGCTCGGCGCGAGCCGCGAGTCGTGGGACCTGCATCTCGAGACGAATCTGCGTGCGCCTTTCGTGCTGATGCAGGAATTCGCCAGCCAGTTGCCGGCCGCGGCGGAAGGCGGAGTCGTCGTCAACATGCTCGACGAAAGGGTGTGGAAGCTGACGCCCTATTTCATCTCCTACACGCTGAGCAAAGCGGCGCTGTGGACGCTCACTCAGACGATGGCGCTCGCGCTGGCGCCGCGCATTCGCGTCAACGGGATCGGGCCCGGACCTGCGCTGCCGAGCGTGCGCCAGACGCCCGAGCAATTCGCCCGGCAATGCGCCCAGTTGCCGCTGCGCCGCGGCACGTCGCCGGAGGAGATCGTCGCGGCCGTCCGCTTCATCATCGCGGCACCCTCGCTGACCGGACAGATGATCGCACTCGACGGCGGCCAGCATCTCGGCTGGGCACAGGAGGCAGCACGGCCAACTCCCGAAGAGTGAGCGGCGGTTCGCGTACGCCGCTGCGAAGGCATTCAGACCGCCTCCGGAACGTAACATTTCGAGCATGCGCGCTAAGCGTTGGAATTCGCCTCACAAATTCCTCGTCGCGCGCGCCGGGCATTCGTCGATTGCCAGTTGTTCACAGGAGGTCGTAAGAGGTTAACCGAGTCGGGCTGAATCCGTTCATTCACCGATTGTTACAATGAATTGAAGTTCTGTTTACGCTTGACATCGATTAAATCGAGCGTTTTCAATGGATTGGTAAATTTGCACAGATTTTGTGCAAACCGAGAGATCGCTTGGATTGGCGCGCGCTGAATGCCACAGCACCATCCTTTTCAACAGAGTTTTCCACAGGTCCCGTGGATATCCCGGAGCGGCGCTTCAGGCGCGCGAACACCGCGCTGCGCCATGCCAAGAGTTCATTGAAGGAAATACCGGGGGACGTCATCTTTGCTGGTGATGATGATGACAGATGACACCGATTTATCCGTCACCGAGCCGACGCCCGCGGCCGACGAAACCGACGGCGCGGGCGGGCGCCGCGGCAGCCTGACGAACGGCATCGCGGTCATCCGCGAGATCGTCAAGACGCTGCCGCAACTGCCGGGCGTCTATCGCATGCTCGATGCCAAGGGTGACGCTGTCTATGTCGGCAAGGCGCGCAACCTCCGGCACCGCGTCGTCAACTACACGCATGTGGCCGACCTCTCGAACCGCCTCCGTCGCATGATCGCCGAGACGGCGTCGATGGAGATCGTCGTCACGCATACCGAGGTCGAGGCGTTGCTGCTCGAGATCAATCTGATCAAACAGCTGATGCCGCGCTACAACGTATTGTTGCGCGACGACAAGTCGTTTCCGTATATCGAACTCGCCGGCGGACATGCGTTTCCGAAGCTTTCCAAGCACCGCGGCGCGCGGGCGGCGGATAGCGACTATTTCGGCCCCTTCGCGTCTGCCGGCTCGGTCAACCGCACGCTGATTGCGCTGCAGCGTGCGTTCCTGCTGCGGTCGTGCAGCGACAGCGTCTTCGCGACCCGCTCACGGCCCTGCCTGCTCTATCAGATCAAGCGCTGCAGCGCGCCCTGCGTCGGGCGGATCGATCCCGAGAGCTACGGGCTGCTCCTCGGCGAGGCGCGCAGTTTCCTCACGGGCCATAGCCGCGAGGTGCAAACCGAGCTCGCGCAGCGCATGCAGGAGGCCTCGGCCGAACTCGACTACGAGGCGGCGGCGATGATTCGCGATCGGATCCGCGCCTTGACGCATGTCCAGGGGCAGCAGGACATCAACATCGAGAGCGTCGGCGACGCCGACGTCATCGCGGCGCACCAGGACGGCGGCCACACCTGCGTCCAGGTCTTCTTCTTCCGTGGCGGACAGAACTGGGGCAACCGCGCCTATTTCCCGACCCACGACCGACAGCTGCCGCTCGACGAGGTGCTGTCCTCCTTCATCGGCCAGTTTTACGACAACAAGCCGCCGCCGAAGCTCATCCTGTTGAGCCAGCCGGTTGCCGAGGCGGGGTTGCTCGCCGAGGCGCTGTCGCTGCAGGCCGGCCGCAAGATCGAGCTGCTCGTGCCGCGGCGCGGCGACAAGGCGCGGATCGTCAAGCACGCCCTCAACAACGCGCGCGAGGCGCTCGGCCGCCGTCTGGCGGAGAGCGCGACGCAGCGCACGCTGCTCGACGGCGTCGCTCAGGTCTTCGGCCTCGCCGCGCCGCCCCGTCGCATCGAGGTCTACGACAACAGCCATATCCAGGGCACGAATGCGATCGGCGCGATGATCGTCGCCGGTCCCGACGGGCTGATGAAGAATGCCTATCGCAAGTTCAACATCCGCGGCGATGGGGCAGGGGCATCGGTGGCGCTCGACCTTTCCTCCCTTGAGGGGGAGGATGTCCGAAGCCAAGGGCTTCGGTCAGGTGGGGGGACCGGCGCGGAGCGCCAAGAAAATTCCTTGGCCGATGTCCCGGCGATGATGTCGCCGGCCGGCAACCCCCCGCCCGTCAGCGCTAACGCGTTGCCGACCTCCCCCTCAAGGGGGGAGGATCAAACGGGAGAGGCGAGTGCAAGTGTCCCGCTCGTGCCCGGCGACGACTACGGCATGATGCGCGAGGTGTTGCAGCGGCGCTTTGCGCGGGCCCTCAAGGAGGATCCGGATCACGAGCGCGGCGGCTGGCCGGATCTCGTCCTGCTCGACGGCGGCGCCGGCCAGCTCTCGATCGCGCTCGCCGTCTTCGCCGAGCTCGGCATCACCGACGTCTGCGTCGCGGCGATCGCCAAGGGGCCGGACCGCAACGCCGGCCGCGAACGGTTCTTCATGCCGGGACGCGCCCCGTTCAGCCTGGAGCCGCGCGATCCCGTTCTCTACTTCCTGCAGCGACTGCGCGACGAGGCGCACCGTTTCGCGATCGGCACGCATCGCGCCAAACGCGCCAAGGCGATCGGGCAATCGCTGCTCGACGACGTGCCCGGTATCGGGATTCGCCGCAAGAAGGCGCTGCTGTTGCATTTCGGTTCGGCGCGGATGGTGGCGCGTGCCGGGCTCGCCGAGCTCGAGCGCGTCCAGGGAATCTCGAAGGGAGTGGCGAAAAAGATTTATGAGCATTTCCACGTCAGTGGCTAGAATGGCGAATTGCGTCTCGCATAAAGCTGGCGGGGCGGGACGGGACCCATGCTGACCAGCCTGCCGAACCTGCTCACCATCTCGCGGATCGCGGTCATCCCGGTGGTGGTCGCGAGTTTCTATCTGCCGGATTTCTGGTCGCAGTGGCTCGCCTGCGGCCTCTTCATCGCGGCCTGCATCACCGATTGGCTCGACGGCCATTTCGCCCGCCTGTGGGAGCAGCAATCAGAGATCGGCCGCTTCCTCGATCCGATCGCCGACAAGCTGCTGGTGGCGGCCGCGCTCTTCATGCTGGCGGCAACGGGCCGCATCGCCGACTGGACGATCTTGCCGGCGCTCGTGATCCTGATGCGCGAGATCCTGGTTTCCGGCCTCCGGGAATATCTCGCCGGGCTGCGCGTCAGCGTTCCGGTGTCGCGCCTCGCGAAATGGAAGACCGGCATCCAGATGACGGCGATCGGGTTTCTGCTCGTCGGCGAGGCGGGGCCGCGATTCCTGCCGGTCCAGGGAATCGGCGAGCTGCTGCTCTGCATCGCGGCGCTACTCACCCTGGTCACCGGTTACGATTACCTTCACGCCGGGCTGCCGCATATGACGGACGAGCGTCCGGCACCGCGCCCGCCGTCTATCAAGGCCATCAAGCCCAGCCGCGTGCTCTGAGGCTGGGATGCGGATCTTCGGCCTCGCCGGATGGAGCGGCAGCGGCAAGACCAGCCTCCTCGTCCGCCTGCTGCCCGAGCTCAACCGCCGCGGACTGCGCGTCTCGACGCTGAAACATGCGCATCACGGTTTCGACGTCGACCAGCCCGGCAAGGACAGCTGGGAGCATCGCAACGCCGGCGCCGTCGAGGTCATGGTCAGCTCGACGCGGCGCTGGGCGCTGATGCACGAGCATCGCGGCGCGCCTGAAGCGAGCCTCGACGAGCTCCTGACTCATATGACGCCCGTCGATCTCGTGATCGTCGAGGGCTACAAGGCGCATCCGCACCCCAAGCTCGAGGTGCACCGTGCCAGCGTCGGCAAGACGCTGCTCTGTCATGACGATCCCGATGTCGTCGCCGTCGCGGCCGATACGCCGCTCGCCGGTCTGACGATCCCGGTCCTGCGGCTCGACGACACGGCGGGGATCGCCGACTTCGTCCTCGCGCATTTCCGCCTCGCGGCCGCCTGATGGCCCAACTCAGCAACGATTGCTTCGCCTTCGGCGGCGAGCTGATGACCGAGGCGGCGGCGCTCGAAATCCTCCGCAGCCGGGTTCTGCCGCTGCCCGAGAGCGAGAGTGTCGGGCTCGTCGCCGCGCTCGGCCGCGTCCTCGCCGTCGACGTGGTGGCGTCGCGCAACGTGCCGCCGCACGACAATGCCGCCGTCGACGGCTACGCGCTCTTCCATGCCGATCTCGCCGCCGAGGCGGAGACGGTCCTGCCCGTCGGCGGGCGGGCCGCGGCCGGTCATCCGCTGGGGCGCGTTGCGCACCGCGGCGAGGCGATCCGCATCTTTACCGGAGCGCCGATGCCGGACGGTCCCGATACCGTGATGATGCAGGAGGACTGCATCGAGGAGTCCGGGAGCGTCAGGCTGCGCCCCGGCATCAAGCTCGGCGCCAATCGTCGCCGCGCCGGCGAGGACATCATGTCCGGCCATGTCGCGATCCCCGCCGGACGCCGGCTGCGCGCCCAGGAGATCGGCGTCGCCGCATCGCTTGGCGTCGCCGGGCTCTCCGTCTACCGCCCTCTGCGCGTCGCGATCGTCTCGACCGGCGACGAACTGCGCGAGCCCGGCGCCGCGCTGCCGCCCGGCGCCATCTACGACGCCAATCGCTACGTCATCGCGGCGTTGCTGCGCGGGCTGGGCTGCGCCGTCAGCGATCTCGGGATCCTGCCCGATGACCGCGCGGCGATCCGTGCCGCGCTCGCCTCCGCCGCCGCCGACCATGACCTCGTCGTCAGCTCGGGCGGCATGTCGACCGGCCAGGAAGATCACGTCAAGGCGGCCGTCGAGGCGCAAGGCGCGCTGCATTTCTGGCGGCTCGCGATTCGTCCCGGCCGTCCCGTCGCGCTCGGCCAGATCGGCCGCGTCCCGTTCGTCGGCCTCCCCGGCAACCCGGTCGCGGTCATGGTGACGTTCCTGACCCTGGCGCGGCCGCTGATCCTCCGCCTCGCCGGCGCCACCGACATCTTGTCGCGGGGCTACACCGTGCGCGCCGGCTTCGACTACAAGAAGAAGCTGGGCCGTCGCGAGTATCTTCGGGTCCGGCTGGAGCGCAGCGATGCCGGCTGGCTCGCGCGCAAATTCCCGCGCGACGGCGCCGGCATCCTGATCTCGATGGTCGAATCCGACGGGCTGCTCGTCGTCTCGGAGGCGGTGACCAAGCTCGCCGTCGGCGATCCCGTCGAGTTCCTGCCGTTTCGCGAGCTGCTCGACTGATTCGCCACTGTGCCTCTCTGCCTCGGCCCGGCACGATGGCGCCTTTCGACTATCGGCGTCTGGGCGGCGGTGAATTGGAGAAGGTCGTGAATGGCCCGATGCTACCGGTCGTGAAGCCGATTCGCGGCTGCTGCATTGGGCGCCGCTCGAATCTGGGCGCCGTTTGGCGGAACTCGAACTCGGGCCGGGCGAAACGATCATCGATCGAGTGTCGACGCGTCGCAAAGAAAGCATCTCCTCGGCCTCTGCGTCCCGAGAAGAACTCGTCGCAAGTGCGACCCTGTCCGTCGAACGCCCGCTCCGACCGGATGATACGGCCGTCCGGCAAGAAGACGTCGCAGCGGTGTGCGTCCGCTGCGCCGCCAGAAGCGGCGACGAGCATGAGGGCGGCAACGGGTATATAGATAATCTGCGCCACCGGACGCATGGTTTTCCTCACCGTGACAGCTCGCGATGAAAACATCGCGGTCTCCGAGGTTATTCCTCCTGCAAGACCAACATTCCCGGATCGGCCCGGTTCCCAAGCATCCGAGGTGCCAGATTGGGCGGTTCCCGGCATCGAACCGCCACCCGGTGTGATCCGTCGCTCTTCTTTTCGCAGCGAAAAGTGCCTATTTCTATTTTCTATTTTCACACACTCTCAAGCTAATGTCCTTGAACGGAGTTGGTCCTTTGAAGCTTCTCTATTTCGCCTGGCTGCGGACCAAGATCGGAATCGCCGAGGAACAGATCGATCTGCCGCCTGAGGTCCGCGACGTCGGCGCATTGCTGCGCTGGCTGCAGGGTCGCGGCGCCGGCTTTGCGGAGGCGCTCAAGGATCTCTCGGTCGTGCGCGTTGCGGTCAATCAGGACTACGTCAAGTTCGATCACAAGCTGCGGCCGGGCGACGAGGTCGCGCTATTCCCGCCGGTCACCGGAGGCTGACGAATTGATCCGGGTCCAGCGCGAGGATTTCGACATCGGAGCGGAGATCGCGGCGCTCACTGCCGGCCGCCACGCGATCGGCGGAATCGCGAGCTTCATCGGGCTGGTGCGCGACGTCGCAGGCGACACGACGGTCGGGGCGATGACCCTCGAGCACTATCCCGGGATGACCGAAACGAAGCTCGCCGAGATCGAGGCGGAGGCGCACCGGCGCTGGCGCCTCGACGCGTCGCTGATCATCCATCGTTATGGGCGACTCGAGCCGGGCGACCGCATTGTGCTGGTCCTAACCGCGGCGGCGCACCGCGAGGCGGCGCTCGCCAGCTGCGGCTTCCTGATCGACTGGCTGAAGACCCAGGCACCGTTTTGGAAACTCGAGGAAACCGGATCCGGCGACCGCTGGGTCGCGGCGCGCGACGCCGACGAGGATGCCGCGCGGCGGTGGCGCGACGAGCAGGGCCAATGAACTCCTCTCCCCGGCCGCAGGTCTCGGCGGGGGAGAGGAGCCCAGGAAGCCGTGTGCGCGGATTAAGCCCTTCCGACCAACTTGTCGAACGCGCCGATCAGCCGATTGGTGACCGGCCCCGGGGTGAAGCTATAGTCGCCGATCTCGCCGACCGGCGTGATCTCGGCCGCCGTGCCGGTGATGAACACCTCGTTCGCCTGGGCGAGCTCGTCCGGCCAGATCGCGCGCTCGACGACCTTGATCTGATTGTCGCGGGCGAGACCGATGACAGTCTGGCGCGTGATGCCGTCGAGGAAGCAATCTGGGGTCGGCGTATGCAGCTGCCCGTCGATCGCCAGGAAGAGGTTGGCGCCGGTCGCTTCCGCGAGCTGGCCGCGCCAGTCGAGCATCAGCGCATCATCATAGCCCTCGGCCTCGGCATCGTGCTTGGCGAGCGTGCAGATCATGTAAAGCCCGGCCGCCTTCGCCGCGGTCGGGGCGGTATTCGGCGCCGGCCTCGCCCATTTCGCCCATTTCATGCGGATGCCCTTGACGCGCGCTTCGGGCGAGAAATACGACGGCCATTCCCAGATCGCGATCGCGACGTGGATCTTGGTGGCCTGCGCCGCGACGCCCATCTGCTCCGGGCCGCGCCAGGCGACCGGCCGGACATAGCCGTTCGGGATGCCGGTCGCCTCGACCGTCTCGTTCGTCGCGTCCATCAATTCCTCGAGCGACAGCGGCAGCTCGAAACCCAGCATCCGCCCGGAATCGATCAAGCGCTGCGAATGCTCGCGCAGCTTGAAGACCTTGCCGTCATAAATCCGCTCGCCTTCGAAGACGCAGCTGGCGTAATGCAGCGCATGCGTCAGAACGTGGATCTGCGCATTGCGCCACGGCACCAGCCTGCCGTCGAGCCAGATGACGCCGTCGCGGTCGTCGAAGGGAAGGATGGACATGGGCGAATTCCTCAAATATCTCTCTAGAGATGCGACACGTTAGAATGTGTCGTGATGATGGTCCAGCTCGTAACATTCGACCAAAAATAAGTCAACATGTCTGACATAAAAACTGCCGCAAACCCGCTTTTTCTCCGCGAGGACGAGCTCCGCCAGGGGATCGAGCTGCTGTTCTACGCCTATCGCGACTTCACGTCAGAACCGGATGCGATTCTGGCGCAATACGGCTTCGGTCGGGCGCATCATCGCGTCGTCTATTTCGTCGGCCGCCACCCCGAGATGACGGTCACCGAGCTGCTCGGCATCCTCAAGATCACCAAGCAGAGCCTGAGCCGCGTCCTCAGCCAGCTCGTCGAGCAGGGCTTCGTCAAGCAGCGCGCCGGCGAGCGCGATCGGCGGCAACGGCTGCTCGAGCTCACGGCCAAGGGCATCGAGCTCGAACGGCAGCTTTCGGAGACGCAGCGGGCGCGAGTCGCCAATGCCTATCGCGAGGCCGGGGCCCAGGCCGTCGAAGGGTTCCGCAAGGTGATGCTCGGGATCATCGGCAGCGTGGACGACCGCGCCCGCTTCGAACGCCCCCGTTTCGAGGCCGGCCGGCCGGCCCCCGGGCGACGGTAACGACAGGCCTGACGGCGCACGGTATAGTGCGATCATGGAGCAGGCCGAACCGCATCTCCTGGTCGTCGACGACGATGCGCGGATCCGCGAGCTGTTGCGCCGCTACCTCGCCAGCACCGGCTTCCGCGTGACGACGGCGAGCGACGCTGCCGAGGCGCGCGCCAAGCTCGCGAGCATGGAGTTCGATCTCGTCGTCCTCGACGTCATGATGCCCGGCGAGAATGGCCTCGATCTGACGCAGTCTCTGCGTTCGACCAGCCGCACCCCGATCCTGCTGCTGACGGCGATGGCCGAGCCGGAGGACCGCATCGCCGGGCTGGAACGCGGCGCCGACGACTACCTCGTCAAGCCGTTCGAGCCGCGCGAGCTGGTGCTGCGCATCCGGAACGTGCTGCAGCGCGTCACGGCGGGCGCCCGGGAGACCGCGCCCAGTCGTTACCTGCGCTTCGGCGCCTTTCGCTTCGACGTCGAGCGCACCGAGCTCTATCGCGGCGCCGAGCTGATCCATTTGACCACGGCGGAGGCGGCGCTGCTGTTCTCGCTGATCGACCGGCCGAACGAGCCGGTGTCGCGCGAGGAGCTGGCGACCGAGGCGCAGTTCAGCGGCAACGTCCGGACCGTTGACGTGCAGATGACGCGGCTGCGGCGCAAGATCGAGCACGATCTCAAATTCCCGCGCTATCTGCAGACGGTGCGGGGGACGGGCTATGTCTTCAAGCCTGACTGACGGGCGGCCGGCGTCGGCGCCCGGCCAGACCCGGCGCGCCGCCAGCGTTGCGCCGCCGCGTAACGTGATCAAGCGGGTCCTGCCGCGCTCGCTGTTCGGCCGCTCGCTGCTGATCATCGTGATGCCGCTGATCCTGCTGCAGGTGATCTCCACCTGGATCTTCTACGATCGCCATTGGGCGACCGTGGAGCGGCGTCTATCGACCGGCGTCGCCGGCGATATCGCGCTGGTGATCGACAGCATGGGCGATTTCGCAGAGCAGGGTGCCACCGCACGGCTCTTCGCGGTCGCGGGCGCCACCACCGAGCTGAACTTCAGCTTCGAGCCGGACGGCAGCCTGCCCGACGCGGCGAAGGGTGTCGGCGGCAACAAGGCGCTGCACGCCGCCTTGCGAGACCGCATCCAACGACCCTATCGTGTCCTGCCGAGCGCCGATCCGCGGCGCCTCAGCGTTGCCGTGCTCCTGCCGTCCGGCGTGCTGTACGTCGCGGTCCCGCTTGAGCGGCTCTATACCTCGACGACTTATGTCTTCGTGCTGTGGATGGTCGGTTCCTCGCTGATCCTGTTCGGCGTCGCCACCATGTTCATGCGCAACCAGGTCCGCTCGCTGCGCCGCCTGGCTTACGCCGCGGAGAGTCTTGGCAAGGGCCGCAACGTGCCGAACTTCAAGCTCGAGGGCGCGACCGAAATCCGTCAGGCGGCGGCGGCGTTCCTCGTGATGCGCGACCGCATCCAGCGCCAGATCAGCCAGCGCACCGAGATGCTGGCCGGCGTCAGCCACGATCTGCGGACGCCGCTGACCCGGATGAAGCTCGCCCTCGCGCTGCTCGGCGAGGGGCAGGCGATCGATGAGCTGCAATCCGACGTCTCCGAGATGGAGAAGATGGTGCAGGGCTATCTCGAGTTTGCGCGCGGCGAGGGGGCCGAGGTGCCGGTCGAGGCCGACCTGCCGCTGCTGCTCGAGGAGATCGTCGCGCAGAACCGCCGCGACAACGGCTCGATCTCGCTCACGGCGCCGCCCGATTACGCGATGCTGCTGCGGCCCAACGCGCTGAAGCGCTGTATCGCCAACCTCGTCAGCAACGCCCGACGCCACGGCAGCCACGTTTGGCTTACGGCGCTGCCCGGCCGCGACGGCATCGACATCTTGGTCGACGACGACGGGCCCGGCATCGCGCCCGAGTACCGCGAGGCAGTCTTCCGCGCCTTCTTCCGCATCGACTCCTCGCGGAACGTCACGACCGGCGGCGTCGGCCTCGGTCTCACCATCGCCCGCGACGTGGCGCGCGGCCACGGTGGCGAGCTGACCCTCGAAGCCTCGCCGCAGGGCGGCCTCCGCGCCCGCGTCCATTTGCCGAGCTGACGGCGCGCTATTTGCAGCTTTTAGGGATCGGGGTCGCGGGCGAATACCGCACCACCAGACGGCGGTCCGGCGATACGTTCTGCAGCGGCACCTGCTCGGCGAGCGGCCGCCGCGGATCGTCGTACTGGTCCGGCAGGTAGTCGAGCGTCGGCCCGGCGAAGCCGAGAAAGCTCGCCTCGATCGTCTCGTCGGACGCCTGCCAGAACCGGTCGACGAAGCTACCGCGGTCGCAGCCCAAGGCGGCGCTTCCGTATCGATCGCCGAGCGTCGCGAGGACCTTCGCGAAGATCGCCGGCGTCGCATATTGCCGGCGGCGTTCGAGCAGGACGTGGGCGAGACGCCGTGTTCGCTTGTCCATCTGGAAATAGACACGGAAGGTCTCGCCGGCGAACGCCACGTCTGTCAGCACCACCTCGGCATAGCTGTCGCCGAACTCGATCGGCGGCTGCAGAACGTGTGCGCTCGCGCCGTAGGCGGCGGCAAGCTGCGACGCCGTCATGCCCCATTGCGCCTTGTCCCACCCGGCCGCCGCGGCCGGCGCCGCGACGAGCGACAGAAAGATGACGAGCGGCTTCAGCATGGGCTGGACGACTTTCCGCGGCTAGGACGAGGCGAGGACACCGCCCCGCCGCGATGTGGTATTCAGGATCGTCCTCGACCAATCTTCGGAAAAGATGGCGTTCGCAACCCAATCCGTCAGCCTCGGCCGCAGCTTTCTTTTGTTGGTCTACCGCGATCTGCGCCTCGCAATGCGGCAAGGCGGCGACGCGGCGATGGTGGTCGCCTTCTTTGTGCTGACCGTCATTCTTTTCCCCTTCGGCGTCGGGCCGGAGCCGGCGCTGCTGGCGCGGATCGGCTCCGGCATCGTCTGGGTGACGGCGCTGCTGGCAGCGCTGCTCTCGCTCGATCGGCTGTTTCTCGCCGATTACGAGGACGGCAGCCTCGAGGCGCTGGCCCTGCAACCGCTGCCGCTCGAGCTCGTCGTGCTCGCGAAATGCCTCGCGCATTGGCTGGTGACCGGCCTTCCTCTGGCCGTGACGGCGCCGCTCCTCGGGCTGCTTCTCGGGATCGCGCCGGCGGGCTACGGCGCACTCGTCCTCGGGATGGCGCTCGGGACGCCCAGCCTCAGTCTGATCGGCGCGATCGGCGCCGCGCTGACGCTCGGGGCGCGGCGCGGCGGCGTCCTGCTTTCGCTGCTCGTCCTGCCGCTTTACGTGCCGGTGCTCATCCTCGGCGCCGCCGCCGTCGAGGGGGCGGTTTCCGGTCTCGGTGCGACACCCCATCTCTTGGTTCTCGCCGCGATCGCCCTCGCGGCGCTGCCGATGACTGCACTCGCCGGCGCTGCGGCGATCCGGCAGGCGTTAGAGTAGGGAGTCTTTAACGTGCGCTGCGACCTCGGTTTGCGCTAGAACAACGGGCTATGAACCGCTTCGCCAACCCGACCCGCTTCATGCGCATCAGCGCCGCCGTTCTGCCGGCGATCGGCTGGCTGACGGCGCTCCTGCTTGTCGTTGGCCTAGTCCTGGCGCTGTTCGTCGCGCCGCCCGACTATCAGCAGGGCGAGAGCGTCCGGATCATGTTCATCCATGTACCGGCGGCTTGGATGGCGCTCTTCGTCTACGCCAATCTCGCCCTCGCCAGCGCCGCCGGGCTGATCTGGCGCCATCCTCTCGCCGAGATCGCGGCGCAGGAGGCAGCGCCCCTCGGCGCGGCCTTCACCCTCGTCTGCCTCGTCACCGGCTCGCTCTGGGGGCAGCCGATGTGGGGCACCTGGTGGGTGTGGGACGCGCGGCTGACCTCGGTCCTGGTGATGTTCTTCCTCTATCTCGGCTATATCGCGCTGGTGCACGCCTTCGACGACCCGACGCGCGGCGCCCGCGCCGGCGCGATCCTCGCGATGGTCGGCGTCGTCAATCTGCCCATCATCAAATTCTCGGTCGACTGGTGGAACACGCTGCACCAGCCGGCGAGCGTCTTCCGGCTCGGCGGCCCGACGATCGTGCTGTCGATGCTGCTGCCGCTCCTCGTCATGGCGATCGCCTTCACAATCCTGTTCTTCTGGCTCTGGCTCGTACGCATCCGCAGCGCGATCGTCGCCCGCAAGCTGCGCTCGCTGCGCCTGGCCGGCGCCGACGATTTTGCGCAGCTCGACGCCTCCGGCGGAAAGCCGGCCGGCTCGTATCCATCTTGAGCGCGTAGGCGCATGGAGAATTTGACGCACTATTTCGCAATGGGCGGTTATGCGGCCTTCGTCTGGCCGGCCTACGCCGTCGCCTTGATCGTGCTCGGCGGGATGGCGCTGCAGAGCCTGCGCGCCTATTGGCGCAATTTGCGGCAGCTCGAGACGCTGCAGCAGGAACGGCCGGGCCGCCGCCGAGGTGCGCGATGACCCGCAAGCGCCGCCGGCTCACCGCCGTCCTGGCCGGGCTGGCGACGCTCGGCCTTGCGACCTTCCTCGTCCTCACCGCCTTTAGCGACAACCTTGTCTTCTTCTACAGCCCGAGCGATCTGAAGACCAAGCACGTGCCGTTCGAGCGCCAGCTGCGCATCGGTGGCCTCGTCGAGGAGCACAGCGTCAAGCGCGAGGCGGACGGGAAGACGATCGACTTCCGCGTCACCGACGGCAGCAACACCGTGGCGGTGACGTTCACCGGTGGGCTTCCCGATCTTTTCCGCGAGGGCCAGGGCGTCGTCGCCGAAGGAGTGCTGCGGCGCGACGGCAGCTTCCTCGCCTCGAACGTGCTCGCCAAACACGACGAGAAATACATGCCGCCCGAGGTCGCCGATGCGCTAAAGCGGTCCGGGCATTGGCAAGAGACCAGCGCATCGGGCAACGCGGAGGCGCGCAAATGATCGCCGAGATCGGCCACTACGCTCTTGTCCTGGCTTTGCTGCTGGCGCTGCTGCAGTCGAGCCTGCCGCTCTATGGGGCGTCGCGCAATCGGGTGCCGTTCATGGCGCTGGCCGACAACACGGCGGTGGCGCAGCTGGTGCTGGTCCTCACCGCCTTCCTGGCGCTGATGCACGCCTACGTGACCTCGGATTTCTCGCTGCTCAACGTCGCCCAGAACAGTCATTCGATGAAGCCGATGCTGTACAAGGTGACGGGCGTTTGGAGCAACCACGAGGGCTCGATGCTCCTGTGGG
>JAQGID010000041.1 GCA_028291405.1 Rhodospirillales bacterium
CGCTATAACGCGTCGGCGAAGAACTCGCGCATCGCCGCGTAGGAGCGCCTGGAGACCTGGGGATCGTAGCGCTGCACCCTGGCGGTGGTCGGGTCGGTCGCGGTAACGTCGGTGAAGGAATGCACCGTGCCGCTGAACAGCACGACCTCCCAGCTGACCTTCGCCGCGTCGAGTTCGTCCTCCAGCGCCCCGATCGCCGCCCGCGGCGTCACCGGGTCATCGGCGCCGTGCAGCGCCAGCACCTTGCTCGCGAGCTTCGATTCGCCGGCGGGATCGGCGGATTGCGGGAAGGTGACGTGGAACACGGCGACCGCCTTGAGATCGCTGCGGCCGCGCGCGAGATCGAGCAGCATGCCGCCCCCGATGCAGAAGCCGACGCCGGCGACCTTTGCGGGATCGACGATGCCGAGCTTCTGGCCCTCGGCCAGCATCACCTCGAGCGCCTTGCCGCCGCGGGCGCGCGACAGCTTGACGTCGTTGCGCACCGCGAAGGACGTCGTCTGCATCTCCTTGGCATCCTTCGGCGCATAGCCGGCGCCGTAGAGATCGGCGACGAGGACGACGTAATCCTTGCCGGCGACCGTGCGCGCCTGGGCGATCGCCTTGGTGCCGACTCCGGCCCAATCCGGCTCCATCAGCACCGCCGGCCGTTTGCCCGCGACCGTATCGTCATAGACGAGCACGCTCGCGAATTTCTGCCCGTCGATATCGTATTCGATCCTGCGCTCGACCATCTCCGCCTCCGCGCCGCCTCCGACCAGCATCAAGGCAACAACCGCGAGGACGAGCCGGTTCATGTCTTCCTCCCGCTGAATTGGCCCGTCGAAGCGGCCTTGCCGAATCATAGCGCGCTGTCGCCATGCTGTCGTCGGAGCAAGATGCGGGCGGCGCCGCTTTTCGATGGTGAAGAAGGCCGGACAATTATATTGAGACGCGAGCGCGAATTCGGATTCGAGTGACGCGGGGAAGCGACGGATACCTGGTGCACCGTCATTGCGACGCCGAGCGAAGCGAGGGGGAAGCAATCCATGACCGCGACACCGTTTTGGATTGCTTCGTCGCTTCGCTCCTCGCAATGACGACCCTGGGATCCGAGCACCCCACAAGAGGCCTACCAAGCGGGCCACCGGCACAAAGGTCTTGAAAATTTGCAATAAGGTCATATAATGAACAATATGGGTTTTCGAGGAGTCGCGCCGTCGTGCATCTAGAGCCAGCAAAATCTCCAGTCCAACTTCCGGAGCGCGACTCGTCGGTCCGGTCGGCCTGTATCCCGCCTGTTTTTACAGGAGCCAGGTTCGCCTCTGCCGCATTCTTGGGCAATCGCGCTGCATGAGCTGCGCCTCCCGATGACCTCCGAGTCCCGCACTGCCCTCGTCACCGGCGCCTCCGGTTTCGTCGGCTCCGCCGTCGCGCGGCTGCTCGTCGCTTCCGGCGCCCGCGTCCGCGTCCTCATGCGGCCGGGCAGCGACCGCCGCAACATCGCGGGCCTCGACGTCGAGAGCCGCGAGGGCTCGCTCGAGGACGGCGGATCGCTGGTGGCGGCGCTCGACGGCTGCACCGAGCTCTACCATGTCGCCGCGGATTACCGGCTCTGGGTCCGCGACCCGGCGGCGATGTTCCGCGCCAATGTCGACGGCACGCGCACGCTGATGGAGGCGGCGCTCGCCGCCGGCGTCGGGCGGATCGTCTATACCAGCAGCGTCGCGACGCTTGGCATCTTGCCGGGCGGCGTCGCCGACGAGGCGACGCCGAGCCGCTACGCCGATATGGTCGGACCCTACAAGCAGTCGAAATTCCTCGCCGAAATCGAGGTCAAGCGGCTGGTGGCGCAGCGCGGTCTGCCGGCCGTCATCGTCAACCCCTCGACGCCGGTCGGTCCGCGCGACGTCAAGCCGACGCCGACCGGTCGCATCATCGTCGAGGCGGCGACCGGCAAGGTGCCGGTCTTCGTCGATACCGGCCTCAACCTCGTCCATGTCGACGACGTCGCCGCCGCGCATCTCGTCGCCGCGGAGAAGGGCAAGATCGGCGAGCGCTACATTCTTGGCGGCGAGAATCTCTCGCTGGGGCAGATCCTCACCGAGGTCGCCATGCTCTCCGGGCGCAAGCCGCCGACCATCCAGTTGCCGATCGGGCCGCTCTTCCCGATCGCGCTCGCCGCCGAGTTGGCGGCACGCTTCACCGGCAAGGAGCCCTTCGTGACGCGCGACGGGCTGCGGATGGCGCGGAAGACAATGTTCTTCTCCTGGGAGAAGGCGAAGCGCGAGCTCGGCTACGCGCCGCGCCCGGTGCGCCAGGGCCTCGCCGAGGCGCTCGAGTGGTTCCGCGGGGCGGGGTATCTGCGATGACCGGCGTCGCGCTGGCGATCGCGCTCCTTTCGCTCGCGATCTGGCTCGTCCTGATCTTCGCGCGCGGCGGTTTCTGGTGCGAGATGCCGCGGCAGGCGCCGGAATCCTCGCCGCGCTGGCCCGCCGTCGTCGCCGTCGTGCCGGCGCGCGACGAGGCGGCGGGGATCGGCACCGCCATCGCCTCGCTGCTTCGCCAGCGCTATCCGGGCGAGTTCACGATCGTGCTGGTCGACGACCACAGCACCGACGGCACCGCGGCGATCGCGCGGGAAGCGGCGCGCGAATGCGGCGCCGCCGAGCGGCTGACGATCGTCGCGGCGGAGCCCTTGCCGCCGGGCTGGACCGGCAAGCTCTGGGCGGTCTCGGAAGGGCTGCGCCATGTCGCGGCGAGCAAGGCGGCGCCAGAATACGTGCTCCTCACCGATGCCGATATCGCCCATCACGCGACGAACCTCCGCGAGCTGGTCGCACGCTCCGAAACCGCCGGCCTCGACCTCGCCTCGCTGATGGTGCTGCTGCGCTGCCGCTCCTTCGCCGAGCGCGCCTTGATCCCGGCTTTCGTCTTCTTCTTCGAGATGCTCTACCCCTTTGCCTGGGTCAACGATCCTCGCCGCAAGACGGCGGGCGCCGCCGGCGGCTGCATGCTGGTGCGCAGCAGCGCGCTGGAACGGATCGGCGGCATCGCCAGTATCAAGAATTCGATGATCGACGATTGCGCGCTGGGCGCGAAGATCAAGGAGGGCGGCCGGATCTGGCTCGGCCTGACGCGGCAGACGCAAAGCCTGCGCCGCTATCCGGCAGTCGCCGATATCTGGCGGATGATCGCGCGCACTGCTTATACCCAGCTGCATTATTCGCCGTGGCTGCTCGGCAGCACTGTGCTCGGCCTTGCCGTGACCTATCTGGCACCGCCGGTGCTGACCTTCACAGGTGGCGCAGCAGCGGTCGCCGCGGCGCTCGCCTGGCTCGCGATGACGATTGCCTTTGTGCCGATCCTGCGGCTTTATCGCCAGCCGCTGGTCATTGCACCGTTGCTGCCGGTGATCGCCACTATCTATCTCGCAGCCACCATCGATTCGGCGCGGCGGCATTGGCAAGGGAAGGGCGGCGAGTGGAAGGGTCGGGTACAGCAGCGCGACAACCCGCGGGTGCTCCTGTGAGCGCGGCCATCGAAGCGCCCTCGGGCAAGAACGCCGCCGGCGAGAATTTTCCCGTCGGCTCGTTCCTGATTCGCCGAGACCTTCGGCCGCACGTCCACGTCTTCTACAAATTCGCCCGCGCCGCCGACGACATCGCCGATAGCGCAGTGCTGCCGGCCGAGGAGAAGGTCCGGCGCCTCGACCGGATGGGCGAGATCCTCGATGGCGCCGCCGGCGACGATTCGCCGACCGCGACCGCGATGCGGCGCAGCCTTCAGGAGACCGGCGTCACGCCGCAGCATTGCCACGACGTCCTCCGCGCCTTCCGCCTCGATGCGATCAAGCTCCGCTACGAGGACTGGGCCGATCTGATGGACTATTGCCGCTACTCGGCCTCTCCCGTCGGCCGCCAGCTCATCGATCTGCACGGCGAGAGCGTCGCATCCTACCCCGCCTCGGACGCGCTGTGCTCGGCGTTGCAGGTGCTGAACCATCTGCAGGATTGCGGCGAGGATTACCGCGACATCGACCGCGTCTATCTGCCGCGCCAGGATCTGGAATCCTGCGGCGCGACGATTCCCGAGCTGTCCGGCAAGCGTCTCAGCCCGGCGATGCGCCGCGTCCTCGACCGGCTGCTCGACGGCACCGACCGGCTGATCGCCACCGCCGAGGCGCTGCCGGGCGAGATTCGCAGCTTCGGGCTGAGCTGCGAATGCGCCGTCATCGTCACCCTCGCCAAGCGGCTGTCGAAGCTGCTGCGCACCGGCGATCCGCTGGCGACCCGCGTCAAGCTGGGCAAGGGCGATTTCGCCGCCGCGCTCGGCATCGGGCTATGGCGCGGTCTCGTCGAGAGGAAGCGGGCATGAGCCAGGCGGCGGTGTCGGGCGAGGATGTCGGGGCGGATGCCGCGGCCGCCATCGAGGACCGCGTCAAGGCGGCCGGCACCTCGTTCTATTGGGCGATGCGCATCCTGCCGCCGCCGCGCCGCGCCGCGATGTTCGCGATCTACGCCTTTTCGCGCGAGGTCGACGACATTGCCGACGAACCGGGAACACTCACCGAGAAGCGCGACGGGCTGGCCGCCTGGCGCGAGGAGATCGATGCGCTCTACGCTGGCCGCGCGACCAATCCCGTCAGCCGGGCGTTGCTGCCGGCGATCCGCAACTATGCGCTGCGCCGCCAGGATTTCATTGCGATCATCGACGGGATGGAGATGGACGCCGTCGCCGACATAAGGGCGCCGTCGCTCGCCGAGCTCGATCTTTATTGCGCCCGCGTCGCGAGCGCCGTCGGCCATCTCTCGGTCCGCATCTTCGGCGACGCTTCGCCTGCCGCCGACCGCGTCGCCGAATCGCTCGGCCGCGCCCTGCAGCTGACCAACATCCTGCGCGACATCGCCGAGGACGCCGAGCGCGGCCGGCTCTACCTGCCGCGTGATCTCCTCGAGATGCACGGCATTCATTCCGACGACCCGGCGACCGTCATGCGCCATCCGGCGCTCCCCGCCGTCTGCCGCGACCTCGCGCGCATCGCCGAGGGCCATTACAAGGCCGCGACCGCGGCGATGCGCCAGTGCTCACGCCGCGCCATGCGTCCGGCGGCGATCATGCAGGCGGTCTATCGCGCCACCTTCGACCGCCTCGTCAAGGCGGATTGGCAGGATGTCACGAAACCCATCCGCACGCCGACGCCGGTCAAGCTGTGGCTCGTCCTGCGGCACGGACTGTTCTGATGCCGCGCGTCCACATCGTCGGCGCCGGGATGGCCGGGCTTTCGGCGGCGGTGCGGCTGGCAGGGCAGGGGCATGAGGTCGTGGTCTACGAGGCCGGGCGCCACGCCGGCGGGCGCTGCCGCTCGTATTTCGACGGCGAGCTCGGCTGCCGCCTCGACAACGGCAATCACCTGCTGCTGACCGCGAATCGTGCCGCCCTCGATTACCTCGAGCGCATCGGCGGACTCGAGACGATGGTCGGGCCGCCGGCGTCGCGCTTCGATTTCGTCGATTTCGCCGACGGAGCGCGCTGGGTCCTGGCGCCGGGCGAGGGGCGCATCCCGTGGTGGATCCTCGACCGTGCCCGCCGCGTCCCCGGCACGGCGCTCAGCGATTACCTCCGCCTCGCGACGCTGGCGCGGTCGCGCGAGAACGCGACGGTGGCACAGCGGCTCGATACGAAATCGGTGCTCTACCGCCGGCTGCTGGAGCCTTTCGCGGTCGCCGCCCTCAATACCGAAAGCGGCACCGCCTCGGCGGCGCTGCTGTGGGATCTCCTAGTCGAAAGCTTCGGTGCCGGCGGCAAGGCGCTGCGCCCGCTGGTGCCACGCCACGGGCTCTCGGAAAGCCTGGTCGATCCGGCGCTCGCCTATCTCGCGCGTCACGGCGCGACGATCCGCTTCGGAGCGCGACTCCGAGAGATCGCCTTGGAAGAGGAACGCGCCATAGCGCTCGACTTCGATGACGGCGTCGTCGCGCTTGACCCCGGCGATGCCGTGATCGTCGCGGTAACGGCGCCGGTCGCGGCGCGGCTGCTGCCGGAGATCACCGCGCCGACCGAGTTCCGCGCCATCGTCAACGCGCATTATCGCGTCGCGACCGATCCTGCCTCGCCGCCGTTCATCGGCATCATCGGCGGCACGGCCGAATGGATCTTCCGCAAGCCCGGAATCCTCTCCGTGACGGTCAGCGCCGCCGATCCGATCGTCGACCAGCCCGCCGAATCGCTCGCTCTGCGACTGTGGCAAGACGTCGCATGCGCCTATCGGCTGACGGACACGACATTGCCACCATGGCGCATCGTCAAGGAGAAGCGCGCGACCTTCGCCGCGACGCCGGCGCAGGAGCGGCTGCGCCCGCCGGCGGCGACGCGCTGGCGCAACCTCGTCCTCGCCGGCGATTGGACGCGGACCGGCCTGCCGGCGACGATCGAGGGCGCCGTCCGATCCGGCGAGACGGCGGCGGCGATTGTCCAGCGGATTTGTGGAAATCTATTGACGGTTAATGGCGCAGAAGTTACGCAATCTAGCCGGCTGGTGGCATAATGGTGCGGTTCCTGAGCGCGCTGATAAAGCCGAGATGACAAGCACGATGCAAGTTCAACGCCGAGAAGGCGCGGTATTCCATCCGGTTCCGACGACGGAGCTGCAAGACGGCATCGAGCGCGCCGCCGCGGCGCTGCTGGCACTGCAGCGCGCCGATGGGCACTGGGCCTTCGAGCTCGAAGCCGATGCGACGATTCCGGCCGAGTACATCCTGCTGCAGCACTACCTCGGCGAGATCGACGTCGAGGAAGAGCGCCGCATCGCAAATTACCTCCGCGAGATCCAGGGCAAGCACGGCGGCTGGCCCCTGTTCCACGACGGCGCCCTCGATCTGAGCGCGACGGTGAAGGTTTATTTCGCGCTGAAGGCGGTCGGCGATCCGACCGATGCGCCGCACATGGTGCGCGCGCGCAGCGCGATCCTTGCGCGCGGCGGGGCGGAGCGGGCGAATGTCTTCACCCGCATCCTGCTCGCGCTGTTCGAAGCGGTGCCCTGGCAGGCGGTGCCGGTGATGCCGGTCGAGATCATGCTGCTGCCGGAATGGTTTCCCTTTCACCTCAAGAAGATTTCGTACTGGTCGCGTACCGTCATCGTGCCGCTGCTCGTGCTGATGGCGTTGCGGCCGAAGGCGAAGAACCCGCGGGGCATCGAGATCCGCGAGCTTTTCCGGACACCGCCGCTGCTGATCACCGATTGGCTGTCGCATGCCGACCAATCGTTCTGGGGCGTCGTCTTTGCCCAGCTCGACCGCGTGCTGCGCCGGGCCGAGCCGTATTTCCCGAAGGGCGCCCGGCAGAAGGCGATCGCCGCCGCAGTCGCCTTCGTCGACGAGCGGCTCAACGGCGAGGACGGGCTCGGCGCCATCTATCCGGCAATGGCCAACGCTCTCGTGATGTATCACGAGCTCGGCTACGCCGGGGATCACGCGAACGTCGTCACCGCCAAGCGTGCGATCCGCAAACTGCTCGTGCTCGAGGATGACCGCGCCTATTGCCAGCCTTGCCTGTCGCCGGTCTGGGACACCTCGCTGGCGGCGCATGCGCTGCTCGAAGCCGGCGGCGAGACGGCCGAGACTTCAGTGCGCCGCGGCCTCGACTGGCTCGTCGAGCGCCAGGTGCTCGATTTGCGCGGCGACTGGGCCCTCGAGCGGCCGGAGATCCGGCCAGGCGGCTGGCCCTTTCAATACGCCAATCCGCATTACCCCGATCTCGACGATACCGCGGTCGTTGTCATGGCGCTCGACCGCGCCGACCGCGAGCGTTACCGCCCGGCGATCGAGCGCGCGACGGAATGGGTCGTCGGCATGCAGAGCCGCAACGGCGGCTGGGGCGCCTTCGATGCCGACAATACCTATTACTATCTGAACCACATCCCTTTTGCCGACCATGGCGCACTGCTCGATCCGCCGACGGCGGATGTCACGGGACGCTGCCTCGGGATGCTCGGCCAACTCGGCTTCGACGAGCGCCACGCGGGGATCAGCGGCGGCCTCGCCTTCCTGCGCAGCGAGCAGGAGGAAGACGGCAGCTGGTTCGGCCGCTGGGGCACCAACTACATCTACGGCACCTGGTCGGTGCTGACCGCCTACAATGCCGCTGGCGTCGATCCGGCGTCGCCGGAGGTCCAGCGCGCGGTCGAGTTCCTCATTGCCCACCAGCGGTCGGACGGCGGCTGGGGCGAGGACGGCGCCTCCTATTGGGAGGATCAGCCGGCGGGCGAGGGCAAGGAGAGCACGCCGTCGCAGACCGCCTGGGCGCTGCTCGCGCTGATGGCCGCCGGCGAGATCCGCAGCCCGGCCGTGGCGAAGGGTATCCGCTACCTCGTCGAGACGCAGCAGGACGCCGGTCTGTGGGACGAGGCGCTCTACACCGCCGTCGGCTTCCCGCGCGTCTTCTACCTGCGCTATCACGGCTACCGCGCCTTCTTCCCTCTGTGGGCGCTGGCGCGCTATCGCAACCTGCTCGAAAGCAACGCGACCCGGCCGATCCACGGGCTCTGATGGCGGTCATCGCCGTCACCGGCCTTCGCGCCGAGGCGGCGATCGCGCGTCGCGCCGGCCTTGCGATCGTCTGCGCCGGCGGCGTACCGGAGCGGACCAGCCTCGCTCTCGATGAGGCGCTCGAGCACGGTGCCGAGGGACTCATCAGCTTCGGCCTCGCCGGCGGCCTCGCACCACAACTCCGCCCCGGCGCGCTGATCGTCCCCAGCCAGATCATCGATCCCGATGGGCGAAGACTGCCGGTCGACCAGGCTTGGGCCGCGGGAATCCGCCGCCTGACCGGCGCGCTCGACGGCACTCTCCTCGGAGGACGCACCCCGGCCGTCTCGGCGGCAGCGAAAGCTGCGCTCTTCGCTCGGACCGGGGCGCTGGCGGTCGATCTCGAAAGCCTCGCGGTCGCCCGTGCCGCGGGGCTCCGCGGCCTGCCTTTCATCGCCGTGCGCGCTATCGCCGATTCGGCAAACCGCGATCTGCCGCCTGCCGCGCTGATCACGCTCCGTCAGGACGGCACGGCCGATCTCGCTCGGATCTTGTGGTCGGTGGCGCGACAGCCGGGACAGATCGCCGGCCTTATCCACCTGGCATGGGATGCCGGCCGTGCCCTCGGCGCCCTGCGCCGAGCCGCCGCGGCGGCTCGGCCTTCGTTGCTGCAAGCCGTCTGAGGCTTATTCGGCGGCGGCGACCCGCTTGCGGCCTTTGTTCTGCTCGCGAATGGCCGCAACCGCCGTCTCGACATGCCGCGAGAAGACGAACTCGGCGGGCCGCTGGTTCTCGAGCGAAATCTCCGGCGCCATGTCGCCTTCAGTGGTGACGCCGGCGATCGCGACCTTGAGCGCCTTCAGCGGGTTCGTCACCGCATCCATGACGGCGGTCGCCTCATAACCGCTGTGCACCATGCAGTCGGCGCATTTCTCATAGTTGCCGGTGCCGTAAGCGTCCCAATCGGTCTCTTCCATCAGCTCCTTGAAGGTCTTCGCGTAGCCTTCGCCGACGAGATAGCAGGGACGCTGCCAGCCGAAGTAGGTACGGGTCGGGTTGCCCCACGGCGTGCAGTGGTACTCCTGGTTGCCGGCGAGGAAGTCGAGGAAAAGCGAGGACTGGCTGAACGACCATTTCTTCGCCCGGTCGCCGAGGCGGAAAATGTCGCGGAACAGCTCCTTGGTCTTTAGGCGGCTGAGGAAATGCGCCTGGTCCGGCGCCCGCTCGTAGGCGTAGCCCGGCGAGACCGTGATGCCGTCGACGCCCATCGCCATGACCTCGTCGAAGAACGCGGCGTAGCGGACCGGGTCGGCGCCGGAGAACAGGGTGCAGTTGATGTTGACGCGGAAACCACGCTCCTTGCCGAGCTTGATCGCGGCGACGGCGCGGTCGTAGGTGCCGTCCTGGCAGACCGACTTGTCGTGGTCTTCCTTGTCGCCGTCGAGATGGATCGACCAGACGAAATACGGGTTCGGCTTGAAGAGGTCGATCTTCTTTTCCATCAACAGCGCGTTGGTGCAGAGATAGACGAATTTCTTGCGCGCGATGATGCCCTCGACGACCTTGTCGATCTCGCGGTGCAGCAGCGGCTCGCCGCCGGCGATGGAGACGACCGGGGCGCCGCATTCGTCGACGGCCTCGAGGCATTCCGCGACGCTGAGCCGCTGGTTGAGAATCTCGGCGGGGTAGTCGATCTTACCGCAGCCGGCGCAGGCGAGGTTGCAGCGAAACAGCGGCTCAAGCATCAGAACCAGCGGATAGCGCTTGACGCCCATGAGGTGCTGCTTGGTGACGTAGGCGCCGACGCGCATCTTCTGGTGCAGAGGAACAGCCACTCAAACCCCCTTGGACTCGGGAAATTTCGGGAAGGGACGCATCCGGTCGCGCCGATGCGTCTTATTGCGCCGCATCGGCCAACTCGGCCGGCATGCGGAAACGAACGTTTTCGGTGACGCCGGGCAGGACCGTCAGCTCGACCTCGCCGACGATCTCGCGGAGTCGCCCGATGAGGTCCTGGACGAGCTCGTCGGGAGCCGAGGCGCCGGCCGTGATGCCGACGGCTTCGACGCCTTCCAGCCATTTCAGATCAAGAGCCTTGGCGTCCTCGATCAAATAGCTGGGCACCCCGTGGTCGGCCGCGATCTCGCGCAGTCGGTTGGAGTTGGAGCTGTTCGGCGCCCCGACGACGAGCACGAGATCGACGATGCGGGCGAGGTCGCGCGCCGCCCGTTGCCGATTCTGCGTTGCGTAGCAGATGTCCTTGGTGTCGGGACCGACGATCGACGGAAAGCGTGCTTTCAACGCGTCGATCACCGATCGCGTGTCGTCGACGCTCAGCGTCGTCTGGGTAATGAAGGCGAGGCGCGCCGGATTCGACACCTCGAGTCGCTCGACCTCGTCGGGCTTGGAGATCAAATGGACCCGACCGCTGATGCGGCCCATCGTACCTTCGATCTCGGGATGTCCGGCATGGCCGATCAGGATGATTTCGCGATCCTGATTGGCATAGCGCTGGCCTTCGCTGTGCACCTTGGAGACGAGCGGACAAGTGGCGTCGATCACCGGCAAGCCGCGCTCCGCGGCGGCGTCCTCGACGGCGCTAGCGACGCCGTGCGCGCTGAAGATCGTCACGCTACCCGGCGGAATCTCGTCCAGCTCGTCGACGAATTTCGCGCCTTTCGCGCGCAGGCGCTCGACGACGTGCCGGTTATGCACGATCTCGTGCCGGACGTAGATCGGCGGACCATATTTCTCAAGCGCCCGCTCGACGATCTCGATCGCCCGCTCGACCCCGGCACAGAAGCCTCTCGGTTGAGCCAGAACCACCCGCATGCAATCGCCTCTCAACCGCCCGGCCGGAATATTCCAGCCAATTCGCCAGATTACATATAGCAAAACGCCCGTTCTCGCCACCGGCTTGGCCGCCGTCTTTGCAATGCCGCGGCAAGCGTTGCCGAACTGCCACTCCGCCATGACGATCTTGACCCGGCCCCGCCGTTCATGAGATGGGGTGACTATGCGTAAAATCCTCAAAAACTTGTCGCTGCTTGCGATCTTCGCCCTCGCTTTCGCGCCGTTTGCGGGCCACTGCGAAGAGATGTCCTCCCCGGTAAAGGTAGTGCAGGACTTCTACGAAACGCTCCTCTCGGTCATGAAAGATGCCGACAAGCTCGGATTTCAGGGCCGCTATGCAAAACTGCAGCCCGCAATCGAGCGCGCCTATAACCTGCCCTTGATGACGCGGCTCACCATCGGTCCGCAATGGCAGTCGTTGTCGCCCGATGACCAGGAGAAGCTGACCGACGCCTTCAGCGCCTATACGGTCGCGACCTATGCCAATCGCTTCGACGGTTACTCCGGAGAGAAGCTTGAGGTGACGCCAAAATCGTCCAGCGCCGAGGCCGGGACGATCGTCGAGACGAAACTGATCAAAAGCAGCGGCGAGCCGGTCGCGCTCAATTATCTGATGCGCGAGACGAACGGTAAGCCGCAGATCATCGACGTTTATCTCAGCGGTACGATCAGCGAACTCGCGACCCGGCGGGCCGAGTTCACCTCGGTCATCCGGCGGGACGGCGCCGCCGGATTGCTCCAGCTCCTCAAGCGTCGGGTTGCCGAGCTCAAGACGGCGTCTTGACGTAAGCGGTCGCGTTCGCCCTCGGTCTTCTCTACCGTTATTTCGCCTTGCCGGCAGCTGGTGCGGCGGCGGGGTCGGCGTAGAGATCGGTGCTGATCGGCGTTGCTGCAGAGGCGGCCTTGGCGCTGCCAAGCTCCTTCGCCCGCTGCTGTCGGGTCAGGCTGCGAATCTGCGCGTAGTAGTCGATCGAGTTCTTCTCGATGTCGTCGAGATCCTCGATGTGCCGGCTTCGCAGATCGACGCCGTCAGCTAGAAAGCGCGCTAAATTGGCCCTCGATGCGCCATTCTGGTTCGCGAGGAAGCGGAAGGGATCGGCGTAGCCGTCAACGGCATTGCCGATGCCATCGCGCGGATTGGTCGGCCCGATTATCGGAATCACGAGATAGGGGCCGGACGGCAATCCCCAAGTATAGAGAGTCTGGCCGAAATCGCCTGTCTGGGCAGGGACGCCCCAGTCTGTCGCGACATCGAAGAGCCCGGCAAGGCCGAACGTCGAATTGAGCGAGAAGCGGGCCGCGGTGGTGCCGGCGCGGGCGAAGCCACCCTGCAGCACGTCGTTGGCGAAGACCACAGGCTGCTTGAGATTGTCGAGCACGTTGCGCAGCGAATCGCGGAATCGCTCCGGAAAGACGGTGCGATAGGTCTGCGCGACCGGCTTCAGCAGCACCTTGTCAAAGACCCGATTGAACTCGAAGATGTCGCGGTTCAGCGGCTCGAGCGGATCGTTCGCCTCATTGAAGGCGGCTCGCGCGGCAGGATCCTGCGGCGTTGTGGCACATCCGGAGATTCCTAATCCAATCAACGTTCCGAGGAGCATGGCGTGTCGCCAGCGGCTGAGTCCTGCCACTTTTTTTCTTACCTGCACTTTCCTAGATTTGCCCTATGACCGCGACGCGATCACGCGGCCTATGGTTGACAAAGCGTCGTCGCGAAGGCAACACAAATTCCTTAACGCTCGATTGAAGGCCAGAGCGGCCAGGCAACTGGTGCCTTCCGCCGCAAGTGCTTAGATTGGGAACTAACATAGGTAAATCGAGTGTTCGGATTTAGCAAATGATAGTTCTCATCGGCGCCGTGGCAGCAGTCAGCCTCATGGGCGCGTTGTTTCTCCTGACCGCGTCCATTGCGGTCGGGCGCTTCGTGCAACGTCCGCCGGTGACTGTGGGGTCGGGGGTCCCAGTCACAATTCTGAAACCCCTACACGGCGAAGATGCGCAGCTTTACGAGAACCTTCGCTCGTTCTGCGAGCAGCGCTACGCTGCTTACCAGATCGTGTTCGGCGTCCGCGACTCGGACGACCGTGCGATTCCTGTGGTCGAGCGGCTGATCGGCGAGTTCCCAAGCCGGGACCTTTCGTTGGTCGTCGATCCGACGATCGTCGGAAACAATTTCAAGGTCAGCAATCTCGAGAACATGATGGCCTTGGCCAAGAATGATGTTTTCGTCATTGCGGACAGTGACATGCACGTCGCGCCGGATTATCTCGCGACGGTGACGGCACCCTTGGCGGATCCGGCGGTCGGGTTGGTCACGTGCCTCTATCGGGGACGTGCGGTTGACGGCTTCTGGTCGCAACTCGGCGCGATGTTCGTCAACCACGCCTTTTTGCCCGGGGCGGTGATCGGCGAGTTGATGCGGCCGGGCAATGCCTGCTTCGGCGCGACGATGGCGTTGCGACGCGATACCTATGACGCGATCGGGGGCTTTGCATCGCTGCGCGACCAGCTTGCCGACGATTATGCGCTGGGTGTCGCCGTTCGGCGTGTCGGCAAACGAATCGTCCTATCGAATCATCTCGTCGATACCGTCATTGCCGAGCCGGGTCTCGGTGCCCTGCTGCATCATGAGCTGCGTTGGGCGCGCACGGTCCGGTTGCTTGCGCCCTTCGGCTTTGCCGCTTCGGTCCTTACCCATGCAATAGCCCTTGCACTCGTGACCACGTTGCTCGATGGGCTGAGCGCTTGGACGCTCGGCCTCCTGGCGTTTGTCTTGGTGTGCCGATTGGCCACGGTGCGGCTGATCGATCGGACTCTTGGCTTCGGCCCGACAGACCTATGGCTGGTGCCGCTACGCGATCTGTTGTCCTTTGGAGTGTTTGTCGCTAGTTTCCTCGGCAACCAAGTGGCCTGGCGCAACCGCACCTTTCGCATCTCGGCGGATGGGCGGCTCGTTACGGATGGAGATTCCCGCGCATGATGAAGACGCTCTTCCTGCAACCGCCGTCGTTCGACGGGTTCGACGGTGGCGCCGGATCGCGCTATCAGGCGAAGCGCGAGATTCGCTCATTCTGGTACCCGACATGGCTGGCGCAGCCAGCCGCGCTGGTTCCGGGCAGCCGCCTCATCGACGCACCGCCGTCCGGCACGACGCTCGACGAGGTCTTGCCGCTGGCGAATGAGTACGAGCTCATCATCATGCACACCTCGACGCCGTCCTTCGGCTCGGACGTCAAGGTCGCGCAGGCGATGAAGCAGCGCAACCCGGCACTCAAGATCGGTTTCGTCGGCGCCAAGGTCGCCGTCGAGCCCGGCGAGAGCCTCGCGGCGGCGCCGGTCCTCGATTTCGTCGCCCGTAATGAGTTCGACTTCACGATCAAGGAGGTCGCCGAAGGGCGCGCCTTCAACGAGGTCGATGGCATCAGCTACCGGGACGAATCCGGCGCCATCGTGCACAACCGCGAGCGCGCGATCCTCGAGGACATGGACCAGCTGCCCTTCGTGACAGAAGTCTACAAGCGCGATCTCAAGATCGAGGACTACTTCATCGGCTACCTCAAGCATCCGTATATCTCGATCTATACGGGTCGCGGTTGCAAGTCGCGCTGCACCTTCTGCCTGTGGCCGCAGACGGTCGGCGGCCACCGCTACCGGACGCGCAGCCCGGCGCATGTCGCCGCCGAGATCGCGCAGGCGAAAAAGGACTTTCCGCAGGTCAAGGAGTTCTTCTTCGACGACGATACCTTCACCGACGATCTGCCGCGCGCCGAGGCGATCGCCCGGGAGCTCGGCAAGATGGGCGTCACCTGGTCGTGCAACGCCAAGGCGAACGTGCCGCGAGAGACGCTCAAGGTGCTGAAGGAGAACGGTCTACGGCTGCTCCTCGTCGGCTACGAATCGGGCAACCAGCAGATCCTCTACAACATCAAGAAGGGGATGCGGATCGAGGTCGCGAAGAAGTTCACCAAGGATTGCCACGATCTCGGGATCGTCATCCACGGAACCTTCATCCTCGGGCTTCCCGGCGAGACCCGCGAGACGATCGAGGAGACGATTCGCTTCGCCAACGAGATCAACCCGCATACCATCCAGGTGTCGCTGGCGGCGCCTTATCCCGGCACCTTCCTGCACAAGCAGGCGGTCGAGAATGGCTGGCTCGACATCGAGCATGCCGAGCTGATCGACGACAACGGGGTGCAGATCGCGCCGCTCAACTACCCGCATCTGTCGCACAGCGAGATCTTCGCCTCGGTCGAGGTCTTCTACAAACGCTTCTACTTCCGCACCGGCAAGATCGTCTCGATCGTCAACGAGATGGTGCGCAGCCCGACGATGATGAAGCGCCGGCTCCGCGAAGGCGTCGAGTTCTTCCACTTCCTGCGCGACCGGCAGCTGGCGAGTTGAGGCGAATCATCGTCTGCGCCGACGATTTCGGCCTGGACGTTGCGGTGAACGATGCGGTCGAGGCGGCCCATCGGGATGGTGTGCTTACGTGCACCAGCCTGATGGTCGCCGCGCCGGCCGCCGCGGATGCGGTGCAGCGCGCGCGCCTCGTGCCCAGCCTGCGCGTCGGGCTGCATGTCGTGCTGGTCGACGGCAAGCCGATGCTGCCTGCGGCGATGGTCCCGGATCTCGTCGACGAACATGGTCTCTTCGATGATCGCATGGTACGCGCCGGCTTCCGTTTCTTCTTGCTGCCGCGGGTACGGCGCCAGCTCGCCGCCGAGATTCGTGCCCAGTTCGAGGCTTTCCGGGCGACCGGCCTACCGCTCGACCATGCCAATGCCCACAAACACATGCATCTGCACCCTACGGTCGCGGGAATGATCATGGCGATCGGGCGCGACTACGGGCTGAAGGCGATGCGGGTGCCGGCTGAGCCTTTCGCTGCGCTCCGCGGCGCCGGCGAGGAACGCTCGGTCGGTGCGGCGTTGGCGCAGACCGGCCTCGCGATCTGGATCCGGCTGTTGCGCCATCGCCTGCGCTACGCCGGTCTCGCCGTCAACGACCATCTCTTCGGCCTCGCCTGGACTGGAGGGATGACCGAAGCGCGGCTGCTGCGGCTGCTGCCGGTCCTGCCGGATGGCGTCAGCGAGATCTATTTCCACCCGGC
>JAQGID010000042.1 GCA_028291405.1 Rhodospirillales bacterium
ATCAAAAGCAGTTCGAGAAGGCGCTCTATTCGATCGAGGAGAATTTCCCGCCGGGCAAACTTCCCGGCAAGCCGGAGTTCGCCAGCAAATACTTCAACATGTCGCAGGGCGAGGGCGACACCGTCGGGCCCTGGAACAACGAGGAATTCTGGGAGGTGGTCAGCGACCGAGATGCCCAGGCGGCAGTGGACGGCGGCGACGGCTTGGCCGCCGTGAAGCTCACCGCGGCGGAGAAGAAAGCGATGCAGGCGGTCGCCGCCCGTAGCGCTTCCGATCCGTCAAGCAATCCGACGACCGGCGCGGAATTGGGCGCCGGAACGACCGACGATGGCGGGACTTCGCGGCAACGCGGTCATCGCAAATAACCGCCGCTCTCGCGATGCCCCGTCATGGTCCGCCCTGGCGGGGCTTTTTTTGGCGACGACTCATCCTTCGAGAGCCTGAATCGCGGCATTGGCGCGGCGCAGCCGGACGGAGAGGCTGCGGGCGACGCCGATGACGAGCTTGGCGCCGATCCCGGGATGCTTGTGGGACAGCGCCGCGAAGGCCGCCGCCGTCAGCTCGAGGACGGTGGCGGCGGTGATCGCGGTGACGTCGGCGGTGCGCGGCGGCTTGCCGAGGAGGGCGACCTCGCCGAAGACGTTGCCGGCGTCGATCGCGGCGAGCCGCGTAACCCCGGGCTCGCCGACGCGGGCGACGCAGACGTCGACGGTGCCCTCGAGGAGGAAATAGAGGCTGTCGGCTTCGCTGCCTTCGGTGATGATGGTTTCGCCCGCCCGGAAGGCACGGCGTGAGAGGCGGCCACGCAGGATTTCGAGCTCCGCCGGCGAAAGCTCCTCGACGATCTCGAAATCCTCGAGATGCGAGGCCGCCCCCACCGCCGCCTCGGATTCGGCCTGCAGCAGCGCATCCTCGCAAGCTTCGAGCGCCGAGGTCACGTCGGCCTCGTAGAACGCGGGGCCGATCGCCAGGGCTTTCCGCGCAGACGCCGGAACGGCCGCGAGCCGCACCATCCTGCCTGCCGTCACGAGCCGGTCGACGAGGTCGCGCAGCAATCCCGCCGCGACGGCATCGATCGCGGTAACCTGGCCGAGCGCCAGGACGAGACAGCGCACCTCGGCCAGCTCCAGCACGCTGCGCAATGCCTGCTCGGTATTGGCAAAGAACAGATTGCCCTGCAACTCGACGACCGCGATCTCGGTGCCGAGCCGGTCGAGCAGAAGGCGGGCGGCCTGACTCCGCCGGCGCTTCGAGCGGATGTCGCTGCCGCGATAGCTGCGGCGGATCGCCGAGCGCGCCCGGCCGCGGTCGGCGAGGAGATGGAGATGCAGTCGGTCCGACAGCTCCTCGCAGACGCGGATGCCGCGATGCGAGTTGCCGTGGGCATCGAGTCGCGGCGAGAAGACGCCGATCCCGAGCTGGCCCGGCAGCACTGCCATGATGCCGCCGCCGACGCCGCTCTTGGCGGGCAGGCCGATCCGCAGCTCCCACTCGCCGGCGAAATCGTACATGCCGCAGGTGGTCATGACGCTCAGCACGTCGCGCACGTGCTTCGTCGCCAACGCCCGCTCGCCGGTGCGCGGATGGACGCCGCCGTTCGCCAGCGTCGCGGCAATGAAGGCGAGGCTGGCGGCGCTCGTCAGGATCGAGCACTGGCGATAGTAGAGATCGAGATGCGTATCGACGTCGCCGACGATCATGCCGTTGTTGAGCTCGAGATAGGCGATGGCGCGGTTGCGATGACCGGTCGCCAGCTCCGACCGATAGACGGATTCATCGATCGTGACCGCTTCGCCGCTGAGGGCGCGGAAGAGGTCGAGCATGCGGGTCACCCGCTCGGCGGCTTCGGCGCCGCGGATCAGCGAGCTCGCGGCGATCGCGCCGGTATTCACCATGGCGTTGAACGGGCGGTTGCGGTCGTCGTCGAAGCGGATCTCGTTGAAGGCTTCGCCGGACGGCTCGACTCCGATCCGCTCCAGCACCGCGTCGCGGCCGTGGTCCTGCAGGACCAGCCCATAGACCAGAGGCTTCGAGATCGACTGGATCGTGAAGGGCGCGCGCGTCTGCCCGACCTCGTAGAGATGTCCGTCGGCGGTGACGAGCGCGATGCCGAACTGCTCGGGATCGACCCCGCTCAATTCGGGGATATAGGTCGCGACGGCGCCGTCGCGGGAGTCGAGAAACTTGGCGTAGATGTCGCGGAGCAGCGGCTGGATCGGGGATTCCAGCGGCGCGGTCCGGTCGGAGCGCGTGGCGGCGTTGGCCGAAGGACCGGCTGCCATGCCGCCATCCTGCGGCGATGCGACTAAAGCGGCGCCCAAATTGTGCGTCACGGTCGGCCCCCCACGGCGCGTCCGTCGCAAATTTCAGGCCACGCGTCGCGATGGCCAGCACCGGCATTGGACGACCGCATTTCCACCGTATCCGGAGAGAGGCGCGGATCCAACTGCCGGTTTCATAGGCACGTGGCCTTCGAGATGGGCGATGCTTGACAGTTTGATATAGCAAGACGATTATTAACTGACCGGACAGTTATTAAAATCGTCATGGCCGCTGATACGCAAGCCACTCGTTGGCGCCGCCGCAAGGATGCGCGGACGCCGGAGATCATCGAGGCGGCGCTCGAATGTTTCGGCGAGCGCGGTTTCGCGGCCTGCCGGCTCGACGACATCGCGCGCCGCGCCGGGGTGACGAAAGGGACGATCTACCTCTATTTCCCGAACAAGGAGGAGCTGTTCAAGGCGGTGATCAGCCGCTCGCTCGTGCCGCGGATCGTGGCGGGCGAGCAGGTCGTAGCGGCATCGGATTTGCCGGCGCCGGTGCAGCTCGAGCGCTTGCTGCTGACCCTCGCGGAGATCATCCCGTCGTCGACGGTCGGTGCAATCCCCAAGCTGATCATCGCCGAAGCGGGGAATTTCCCGGAGATCGCGCGCTTCTACTTTGACGAGGTGATCAGCCGCGGCCGGCGGCTGATCACCGGCATCCTGCGCCGCGGTATCGCGCGCGGAGAGTTCCGCGAGATCGACGTCGACGCGACCTTCTTCAGCGTCGTCGCGCCGCTGATCGTCGCCCTGCTGTGGAAGCGGCTCTTCGAGGTTCATGACGATGCGGCCCTCGACACGGCCGCGCTGTGCCGCAGCCATCTGCAGCTGCTGATGCATGGAATGGCGCCCTAAGACGCCGAGCTTAGACGGGAGGAAAAGCCATGAGACGACGCATCGCGATCGTGGTCATGCTGCTGGCCGTGCTGGGCGGCGGCTGGTATTTCGGCAGGGATTATCTGACGCCGCATCGCGACGATGCGCGCCTGCTCCTCCTCGGCAATGTCGACGTCCGCCAGGTCGACCTCGCCTTCAAGGTCGACGGCCGCATCGCGACGATGACGGTCGACGAGGGCGATGCCGTCGTTCCCGGTCAGCTGCTCGCCAGCCTCGACAAGAGCTATTTCGTCAACGACCTCGCGGTCGCCAAGGCGCGCCGGGCGGCGCAGGCGGCGAATGTCGCCAAGCTGGAGCACGGCTCGCGGCCCGAGGAGATTGCCCAAGCCCAGGCCACCGTCGCGCTCTATCGCTCGACGACCGAGCTCAACCAGCTGACCTTCCAGCGCCAGGCGCAGCTGGTGCGCGAAGGGAATACGTCGCGGCAGAGCTACGACAACGCCGCCGCCGCGCTGCGCCAGGCCGAGGCGCAGCTCAATGTCGGCGAGCAGACCAAGCGGCTCGTCGAGACCGGGCCGCGCCAGGAGGACATCGATGCCGCGCGGGCCCAGCTGGCGCTCGAGGACGGCAACATCACGATCGCCGAGCGGCGCCTGCAAGACGGCGATCTCGTGGCGCCCGGCGCCGGCGTCATCCTGACGCGGGCGCACGAGCCGGGCGCGATCGTCAGCCCGGGCACGACCGTCTACGCGCTGACGATCACTTCGCCGGTCTGGGTGCGGGCCTATGTCGGCGAGCCGGATCTCGGCCGCATCCGGCCGGGGATGCGCGCCGACGTCACCACCGATTCGGCGCCGGGCAAGATCTATCGCGGCACGATCGGCTTCATCTCGCCGGTCGCCGAGTTCACGCCGAAGAGCGTCGAGACGCGCGAGCTGCGCACCGACCTCGTCTACCGGCTGCGCATCGTCGTCGAGAATCCGGACGCCGGGCTGCGGCAGGGGATGCCGGTCACGGTCCGCCTCGCCCTCGGAGGCTAGCGATGGCAACGCTCGTCGAGCTCGACGGCGTCAGCAAGCGGTTCGGCGCGACCCTCGCGATCGACGCGCTGAGTGCGGTCGTCAAGGGCGGCGAGGTCACCGGCATCGTCGGTCCGGACGGCGCCGGAAAGACGACGCTGCTACGGCTGATCGACGGGCTGCTCCGCGCCGATGCCGGAAAGATCACCGTCTGCGGCCGCAATGCCGCAACCGAGGCGGCGGCGATCCATACCGTCGCAGGCTATATGCCGCAGCGCTTCGGTCTCTACGAGGACCTCACCGTTCATGAGAATTTGACGCTCTATGCCGATCTCCGCGGCGTCGTCGCCGCCGAGCGCGCGAGGGCGTTCACACGCCTGCTCGGCTTCACCAAGCTCGAGCCTTTCCAGAAGCGTCTCGCCGGCCAGCTCTCGGGCGGCATGAAGCAGAAGCTCGGCCTCGCCTGCACGCTGATCCGCAAGCCGGAGCTGCTGCTGCTCGACGAGCCCGGTGTCGGCGTCGACCCGATCTCGCGGCGCGAGCTCTGGGCGATGGTCTACGAGCTCGTCGACCAGGGGATCGGCATCGTCTGGAGCACCTCCTATCTCGACGAGGCGGAGCGTTGCGGCAATGTCATCGTGCTCAACGAGGGCAAGCTGCTTTATCAGGGGACCCCGGGCGCGCTGACCTCGCGCGCCGCCGGCCGCAGCTTCCTGGTCACCGAGGCGGGCGAGGGACGGCGCAAGCTGCTCTCGCATGCGATGACGCTGCCGGAGATCGCCGACGGCGTCATTCAGGGACGCGGCATCCGCCTCGTCGTCGCGGAAGGTGAAGCGGCGCCGACGGCGGCGTCGCTCGGCGTAGCGGAAGAGGTCTCGGTGTGGCCGGTGGCGCCGCGTTTCGAGGATGCCTTCGTCGCGCTGCTCGGCGCCAAGGCGACGCATCAATCGGCGCTGGCCGGCGTGCGTCATGCCGGCGAGCGCGACGCGATCGTCGTCGCCGCGAATGCGCTGACCAAGCGCTACGGGAGCTTCACGGCGGCGGACCACATCAGCTTCGCGATCAAGCGCGGCGAGATCTTCGGCCTGCTCGGACCCAACGGCGCGGGCAAGTCGACGACCTTCAAGATGATGTGCGGCCTGCTGCGCCCGACCTCCGGCACCACCAGCGTCGCGGGGATCGATCTCTATCGCGCCGGCTCGGCGGGACGGGCGCGGATCGGCTACATGGCGCAGAAATTCTCGCTCTACGGCGATCTCAGCGTGCGCCAGAATCTCGCGTTCTTCGCCGGCGTCTATGGGCTGAAGGGCGAGCGACGGGCGGCGGCGATCGCGCGGATGATTGCGACCTTCGCGCTGACGCCCTATCTCGAGGCCGATTCGGGTTCGCTGCCGCTCGGCTTCAAGCAGCGCCTCGCGCTGGCCTGCGCGATCATGCACGAGCCCGACGTGCTCTTCCTCGACGAGCCGACCTCGGGAGTCGACCCGCTGACGCGGCGCGAGTTCTGGGCGCATATCAATGCGACGGTCGAGCGCGGCGTCACGGTGATGGTGACGACGCATTTCATGGACGAAGCGGAATATTGCGACCGCGTCGCACTCGTCTATCGCGGTCGCGTCATCGCCGAAGGTTCGCCCGACGATCTCAAGGCAAGCGTCGCGACCGGCGAGACGCAGGAGCCGACGCTCGAGGACGCGTTCATCGCGCTCGTCGATGCCGATGAATCGCGGCTCGCGTCGTGAACCCAGCAACGCATAGCGGCCGAGCGCGGCGGATCGGCGGGCTGATCCGCAAGGAGACGCTTCAGATCCTGCGCGACCCGAGCGCGATGGTCATCGCCGGAATCCTGCCGCTGCTGCTGCTCTTCCTCTTCGGCTACGGCGTCTCGCTCGATCTGCGCCAGGTCGCGCTCTGCCTCGTCGTCGAGCAGCCCAATGCCGAGACCGGAAGCCTCGCCGCCTCCTTCGCGAACTCACGCTATTTCACGCTGGAGAGCGGGCGCGACCGCCGGCAATGCGACGCGGATCTCGTCGCCGGGCGGCTCAAGGGCGTCGTCGTCGTCGCCGCCGATTTCGCTGCCCGCGCTTCGCGCGGCGATGCGGCGCCGATCCAGGTCATCGTCGACGGCAGCGATCCGAACACCGCCGGCCTCGTGCAGAACTACATCCAGGGCGTCTTCGGCAACTGGCTGCGGCAGCAGCAGATCGCGTCGGCGGCACCGGCTCCGGCGCAGGTCTCGCTGGTGCCGCGCCTCTGGTACAACCCCAGCATCGAGAGCCGCAATTTCCTGCTGCCGGGCCTCGTCGTCGTCATCATGGCGCTGATCGGCACGCTGCTTACCGCCCTCGTCGTCGCGCGCGAGTGGGAGCGCGGCACGATGGAGGCGCTCATGTCGACGCCGATCGGCATCGCCGAGCTGCTGATCGGCAAGCTCGTGCCGTATTTCGTTCTCGGCATGGCGGCGATGGCGATCTCGGTCGCGACCGCGGTCTTCGTCTTCGCCGTGCCGTATCGCGGCTCGGTCGCGGCGCTGCTGCTGGTCTCGTCGGTCTTCCTCGCCAGCATGCTGGCGCTCGGCCTCCTGATCTCGACGCTCGCGCGCAATCAGTTCGTCGCCAGCCAGATCGCGCTGATCGGCGCCTTCCTGCCGGCCTTCCTGCTGTCCGGGCTGATCTTCGAGATCAGCTCCATGCCGCTGCCGATTCGCCTCCTGACCAATCTCCTGCCGGCGCGCTATTTCGTGCCGGCGATGCAGACGCTGTTCCTGGTCGGCGACGTCGGCGCGGTGCTCGTCCCGAGCACGCTGTCGATGGCGGCGATCGCCGCCGTGCTCTTCGCTGCGACGGCGCGCAACACCCGCACGCGGCTCGACTAAGATGTGGCAGCGCATCGCCCATCTCATCCGCAAGGAGCTGCTCGCCGTCTGGCGCGACCGCAAGAGCCGTATGGTGCTGATCGGCCCGCCGCTGCTGCAGCTCGTCGTCTTCTCCTTCGCGATCACGCAGGAGGTGCGCAACCTCGACATCGCCGTGCTGAACCAGGATCTCGGCGTCGATTCGCGCGAGCTCGTCGCGCGCTTCGCCGCGTCGCCCTATTTCCGCACGGTCGGCGCGCTGCGGGGCATGGCCGAGATCGGTCCGGCGCTGGATTCGCGCGACGTCATCGCGGTCGTCCAGATCGGCAGCGATTTCTCACGCAGCCTCGCCGCCGGCAACGCGGCGCCGGTGCAGATCCTGCTCGATGGCCGGCGCTCCAACGCAGCGCAGATCGTCCAGGGCTACGCGCTGACGATCGTCGATTCGTTCAATGCCGATCTTTCGGAGCGGCACGGCCATAAGCCGCCGGCGCGCAGCCTCGTCGCGCGTGCCTGGTTCAATCCCAACCTCGAGAGCCTATGGAGCACGGTGCCGAGCCTGATGGTCATCCTGACGATGCTGGTCGGCGTCATCGTCACGGCCCTCTCGGTCGCCCGCGAACGCGAGCTCGGCACCTTCGAGCAGCTTCTCGTGTCGCCGCTGCGGCCGATCGAGATCCTGATCGGCAAGACGGTGCCGGCGCTCATCATCGGGCTGGGGGAAGGGACGGCGATCCTGCTGGCCGCGGTCCTCGCCTTCCGGGTGCCGTTCACCGGCTCGCTGCCGCTGCTCTACGCCGGAATGGTGCTCTATCTCGCGGCGGTGATCGGCGTCGGGCTCTTCATCTCCTCGCTCGTCGCGACGCAGCAGCAGGCCGTGCTCGGCGCCTTTACCTTCATGGCGCCGGCGATGCTGCTGTCGGGTTTCGCGACGCCGGTCGAGAACATGCCTGACTGGCTGCAGATGCTGACCTTGGGCGATCCGGCGCGTTTCTTCCTCGTCATCGTCAAGGGCATCTTTCTTAAGGACATGCCGGCGTCGGAGGTGGCGCAGAGCCTATGGCCGATGCTGCTCATCGCCGTCGCGACGCTGTCCGGCGCCACCTGGTTCTTCCGCCGCCGCCTGCAATAGCGGCGGCGAGCGGTGGATCGTCTTGTCGAGTGCGGTCGCGCGGCGCCATGATGCGCGCGCTGCGAAGTGGGGTCATGAATGATTAAACTGCCGCGCGTGCTCGGCTGGGTCTTGTCTTGCGTGCTGGCCGGGGCGCTGGTCGGTTGCGGCGGCGACGGCGAGCGTCGCCTACCGGGCGAGCTACTCTACAGCCCGAACGGCGAGCCGATCGGCGGCGGCGCGCTCGGCCCGGCCGATTGCGAGGCGGCGACGGGACGCTGGCTGGCGCGCGTCGACCGTGACGGCGACGGCATGATCGACCGCGCCGAATTTATCGCCGATGCCCGCCGGCAATTCGCAGCGATGGACCTCGATCACGACGGATTCGTCACTCCGCCGGAGTTGCAGCAGTACCGCGCGCGCTTCGCTCGCGAGGAGCAGCCGCGGCCCGCCGCGACGGGCGAGCCCGGTGGCGAGCGGCCGGGCCGACGGCGCGTCGCCGGCGAGGCGGGGCGCGAGCCTGTCGACCGGATCGATCCCGTGATGAGCGCCGATCTCTCGCTGCGCAACAAGGTGAGCGAGGCCGATTTCCTGGCGCAGGCGGAGCGGCGGTTTCGCGCGATCGATTCCGACCACGACGGCCGGCTCGACAAATACGAGCTGGTCAAGGCCTGCAGCGTCGGAAGATCGTGAGCGGCTTCAGCGGCGGCGGTGTCGCCGCATCGCCCCTGCGAGGACGAGCAGCGCGGCGGTGTAGATCGGCGGCGAGCCGGCGAAGGGTGCGCTTCGGATGGCGCCCTGACTCGCAGCTTCCCGCGATCAGCGTGCCGTCGACGCCGCCGCTGGCGCTGACTGCCGCATCGGGACGAGGACGCTGCCGGTGACGTCGATGCCGCTATAGGTCAGCGGCTGGGACGGCGGGCCGCTCATCGCAGGAGATGCGGCCATAGACCGGCGATCCCGATCAGAATGAGATAGATTGCGACGATGACGTTCAGCAGGCGTGGGATCGCGAGGATCAGGATGCCGGCAATGAGCGCAACCAGCGGCTGCAACAGGATAATGTTAAACGTCATCTGAATTCTCCACCTCGCGAAGGACGGCAGAGAACGCTGCTTGGCGGATAACGTCCCGGATTACCGCAGCTTGATCTGCGCTACCAACGCAGAGCCTGCGATGGCGCAGATCGGAACTAGATCTACCAGGAGGTAAATTTCTAACGCTGCGATTTCCTTGTTTGCAATTGGATCGCGATATGGAACCTTATCTGTAACCAATCGTAAACCAGCTGTGTCCGACAGTTGCGAATTGTACCTTCGTGGAGACCCGGCTCATGTCTGCCCTGACTGCCCAGACGACGACCTACGAGCAGCCTTCGACTCTCCCGGCGCGGCGCTACCCCTTGCGGGTTCGCGCGATGATCATGATCGGCTCGGCCGCAGGGCTTTGGGGCCTGCTCGTCCTCGCGGGCTGGCTGGTCTACCGCGCGATCGCCTAACGACGAATTCGCGGTTCCCGACACTCTGCTGGCGCGACACGCGAACTCCCGGCGAGTCTCTGCTCACGCTTCCGGCGCAAAATGTGGTCTCATGGCGTCATCATCGCCTAGGTAAAGGCCGCCAATGCCCGACCCGCAGTTCTTCCATCGTGCCGGACCCTTCCGCCTCGTCGAAATCGCGCGGCTGATCGAGGCCGATCCGCCGGAACCCGAGGCGGGCGAGTCGCTCATTCACGACATCGCCCCGCTCGAGGCCGCGGCGCCCGGCGAGATCAGCGTCCTCAGCGACGCGCGCCACGTCAGCGCGTTGGCGCAGACGCGCGCCGGTTTCGTCGTGACCAATCACGATCTTGCCCGTCATGCCGGCGAGCGCCGCAATCTCGTCTTCGTGAAGCAGCCGCGTCTCGCTTATGCGCAGATCGGCCATCTCTTCTACCCGGATCCGCCGCTCACCGCCGGGATCGACCCGCTGGCGCGCGTTCATCCCACCGCCACCATCGGCCAGGGTTCGCAGATCGATCCCGGCGCCGTCGTCGGACGACGCGTCGCGATCGGAGAACGCTGCCATATCGGTCCCAATGTGGTGCTCGGCGACGGCGTGCGGCTGGGTGACGACTGCCGGATCGGCGCCAATACGACGATCAGCCACGCGCTGATCGGCGCGCGCGTCACGGTCGAAACCGGCGTCAGCATCGGCGCGCAAGGTTTCGGCTTCGTGCCGGGACCGACGGGGCTGTTGCGTATGCTGCAGCTCGGTCGGGTCATCATCGAGGACGGCGTCGAGATCGGCGCCAATTGCGCGATCGATCGCGGCGCAACCGAGGATACCGTGCTCGGCGCCGGCACGGTGCTGGATAACCTCGTCCACATCGGCCACAACGTGCGGATCGGGAAGCATTGCGTCATCTGCGGTCAGGTCGGTATCGCCGGCAGCAGCGTCATCGGCGACGGCGTCATGATGGGCGGCCAAGTCGGCATCGGCGATCATCTGACGATCGGTCCCGGCGCCCGGATCGCCGCCAAGAGCGGCGTCATGCGCGACATCGAGGCCGGCGCTACGGTCGGCGGTTTCCCGGCGATCCCGATCAAGCATTGGCATCGGCAGACGGCCGGCTTAGCGCGGCTGTTCCAGAAACGTGAAACGGCCGGGTGAGGCCACCGGCCCATCGCTTCGCGGGACCAGCAGCGAACTGGATACGGAACCCCTCCGCTCCCCTCGCGACCGGTATTGAATGATATTGAGTTTCGATCGATAACGAAGCTGCTCGCCGCCCGTCAGCGGCGATCAACCGTTCTCGCAATCGCCGCAGCGAGCGGCGACCGGCAATCTCAATCGGCGCTGTTGTCCGAAGAGGGATTCGTCGCCGGCGGGCTCGTCGGTCCCGATCGATTGATCGACGGCCGGTCGCCGGCGTAGCTCCGCTCCAGCGCCTCTGCCTGCGCATCATAATTCTCGGCGAGTCGCATGAGATATTGCGAGGGCGAGCGTGCCTTGCGGGCGGCACGCCGTGCCGCATCCGCCTGTTGCCTGTAGATTTCCGGTGTCAACATGGATATTGCCTCCGCTGTCACAACGCGCTGGGAGGGCGGCCGTTCCTCGACGTCCCGCCACTTCCCGTTACGATAGTGTGGGTGCGGCAAAGCTCGCGTGTTGTGACCATCGCGTGACCATCAGGCGCCGCTTATCGTGGAGACGAGGAACGCGGTCGGACCGCCAAGTCCTGATTCCATCCCCGTAACTCAGTCGCCCGCGCTCGCAATTAACGGGCCCTCTGTCCTGGCAGCGGGATCGAAGCGCCGCGAATGAGTGTAGCCGTAGCTGAGGCCGTATAGATTGAGCGAGAGGCAAAGCTGATCGGATTCGTTGACGACGCTGTGGATCGGATTCGTTGACGACGCTGTGGATGTCGTTCGGCATGAAACTGACGACCTCGCCGGGCCCAAATATGGTCCGGCCCGCCTCCTCAATCACTGCGTAGCCTGGGCGAGAGCCATCATCGGTTCTTCGCCAATCGATATTCGTCTCGTAGCCTTCGATCCCAACCTGCAACGCCCAGGTTCGGTGGTCATGCGGCGGCAGGCTGTGTCCGGGGAGGAGTGAGGCTACGACCACCGATAGCGTGTGGTCGGCCTCTTCATGTAACGGATAAATGTCGAAGCCCTGAGCTTCATTGAGCCCATAGAAGCGTCGCTCCAACCACTGCCGCGAGAGGGCCAGACGGCTGGCGGGATCGCGCAATCGGCGCAGGATCTCAGCCGGATCATCCGTCCTTGATGTTATTTTCCTCATGTCTCGGACGAGATCGCTTGGCGCATACATGACGAGCCTCACGCTGCAATCGATGAGCGGTCTGCTTCAACAAGCTGCACGAGCTTAGCTCTTATATTCCCGGCGTCCTAACGATCGCTGAGGCGCGGCAGAGCGCACTTTGGTGCCAAGGCCAGCGGACGCGCAAGTTGCCGAAGCGGACAACCGTATGCCAGCACACGGTTGTTTGGACTGCCGCACAGGAGATCGCGTTCCCGGAACCGCGACCTCGATGTCGCGTCTCCGACAACTCCGCCCGAGGCACAAGGGAGAAATCATGTTCACGCTCAAGATCGGAACCCGCTCCTTCGGAATAAGCCAGACGCATGTCGCGCGTGAAGCCGACCGCATGTTCAAGCTCTCTCCCGAGCGGCGCGCTCACCGTCTGGAGCGAGCCAAGTCTCAGCTGGCGCGTGCGGGAGGTACGAAGGCAATCGAGAGTGCCGAGCCCGGAGGAGCCGTAAAGCAGGCAGCGGCGATTATCCTCAGCGCAGGCGTAACCGAAATCTAGCCGCGCCATCGAGAGGGTCGCCGGGTGGGGCCGCATGCGACGGGACAGCACCCGCCGATCGTTGATCCCGACCATCCCCGCCGGCGATTTCTGCCGGAGGAGGCGTTACGGCTCCCTAACACCGGAGATTAATCATCGCGATAGCGAGTTCGCTGGTCGGCGCCGTGCTGAGATCTCGTTGTTTCATCCGGCTCGCGGCTGACAAAATCATCGGAGTTCACCCGCGCGACGGCGGGCTTTTCTTCCTCGCATCCAGCTCCGCCCCTACCGCCGCGGCCCGGCATTCGACCCCGTAAAGCCGCCCTATACACAGGGCGAATATTTCCGAAGCCGTTTCACTACCTCGCGATCTCCCTAACTCAAATCGATGACGCAGCTGGCGCTATTCCGATCCTCGTTGAAACTTTCACGCGTCAAAAGTTTGTCAGATCAATTGCTTAAAAGCGGCTGCCCAAAAAAGCATCAATCGTCGTTCTACTTCTGTGAAGATTAACGTAATCGGTCTGCCCGCGGCTCTATGCACAGGGTTTTGCACAGGATCTGTGTGTAAGGCGAAAAATTCCTCAGATTCCTTTAGCTTATCTCCCCCTGATGATCAGCTGGGCAGGGAAGCCGAAAAAAATGATTGATGCTCGTGCGCGCGTGGCGTTTAGAGGCGCGCCGCTGTTGGCGCTGCCAGTCCTCGCCGGCGAGAGGCCGATCGTCCGGCGCTCAACCCTACAGGGGCACGATACTGACCTCGCGTGCCACAACAGCCAGACCAGACCGGGTCGCCTCTGATTAATCCGTTACGAATTCCGCGACCGCGCAGCTTAGGAGTGAGGCTCCGTTGATCCCAGCTCGCTGTGCAAAGCTGGTGGCGTACTCGAACGTGGTGCCCATCAACGTCATACCGACCGGAATAGCCCCACCCGTCCACAGCGGCAGCATGATCCGGGTGGCTATGACATGAGCGTCCAGGGAAGTACTGTACCTATTGCATGCGAAGAGCGGTCGCCCGGTATCCTGCACGAGCTGAAGATTGTGTATGGCTATCTTACCGCGCTCGCCCGGAAAGAAGTCGTCAACATATTTTCCCGTCATTTCAGCGCCGTAGGCTGCAACGATTGCTGTGCCCGCGAGGCGGAAGCGGAATCGGCCATCGACCGGCTCGACCAGTTGCAAGTGCGGCAGAATACCGGGTATGTCGACCGGGTCGATGTCCTCGCGGGCCGGCATGGATCTTTGTCCCCGCCGCTCGTTCCAGTATGCCCACAAAGTGCGGAGTACCGGATCTGCCTCAATGGCTTGTTTGGAACCGTGACTCATCGAGTTTCTCGTAGCGGTTTTGCGCGCACCGGCAGGTCGCTTTGCCTTGCCTCATTATGACAGCAAATAGCGAAGAAGTGCTTAGGACGGCCGTGCGAAAAATTTGGCCGCGAGTTTCCGCCAGTCCTGGCCACCCACATAGCGCGAACTCGGCGATCTGGCCGCGCGGCACCATGGAGATCGACAACGCGCACTGCGACAATTGCGGCAGCGTGCGAACCAACGACCTTTACGACGAAGAGAAGCTCGTCGCCAGCGCCGTTGCTGATATCGAGCGGTTGGCTGGAGGCGTGGCATGAGTGCCGGGCGGGGCTTTTCTTTTCCGGCGACGTCGGACGTCCTACGTCGATCGCCGGCGCGGGGCGACCCCTTTGGACGATTGCCGATCGCGGCATCAAGCTACTTAGCTGTTGCCTGCCCTCTCGCAGAGCAGGCACTCCCCAAACCACCTAGCCCCGCCTTTACCGGCGGGGTCTTTTTCTCATACGGTGAGGGCGCCGGGCGCATCTTAGGCCGCGTTGTTACCCGAACTGTTACGCGGAACGCGTTTCGCCGCGATTTTCACCCGTTAAAATCGCGTAAATCCTTGCAATCCCTGGTGAGCCCGGTGGGAATCGAACCCACGACACCTTGATTAAAAGTCAAGTGCTCTACCGACTGAGCTACGGGCTCCCGTCCGGGAGGCGGCGGACAATAGGTGGAGAGGCCGTCTCGGTCAACGGCGCCGCGGAGCGAAAGAGCTGGCCTGGGCCGGTCCTGCGCCGTTGCTCCTGCGATGGAATGACGCGCGCCTTGATGTGCTGGACGGAATAAACCTCCTGAATGTTTAGCTAGTCTTGAAATCACTCTGTAGTTTCGCCGATTACGTACTGTTTACAAGAATTTACAGTACTTAGGACTTCCATTCATACCCGTGTTACGGGGGATTCCTAAAATCCCGGACACGACAACGCAGGTCAACCGCTCCACCCGATGGAGCCCGCATTCCGGGAGTTCGCTTGATGGAAGATTTTGGTCGTCTGCTCGAAAGGGAGATTCCGCGTCTACGCCGTTATGCGCGTGCCCTGACGCGCGATGCGACGCGCGCCGACGATCTGGTGCAGAGCTGCCTAGTGCGCGCGATCGCCAAGTCGCATCTGTGGCAGCCGGGCACCGATCTCCGCGCCTGGCTCTTCACGATACTGCATAATCAGCACGTGAATGATGTGCGGCGCTCGGTGCGCGAGGGTATCACCGTGCCGGTCGAGGACGTGGCGCCGATGCTGACGGTGCAATCGACGCAAGGCGCGTCGCTGCAACTGCGCGATCTCGACCGAGCGCTGGCGCGGCTGCCCGAGGAGCAGCGTCAGGTGCTGCTCCTGGTCGGGCTCGAGGGCATGCGCTACGAGGAGGTGGCGGTTGTGCTCGAGGTGCCGGTCGGCACGGTGCGTTCGCGCCTGTCGCGCGGCCGCGACACGCTGCGCCGCCTGATGGACATCAAGATGCCCGAGCCGATCGGCGCCCGTGCCGCCGGTGATGCCGAGACCCCCGACGAGCCGGTCGGGGTCGAGCCGGTCGGGGTCGAGCTGGGCGAAGTCGAGCTGGATCGAGCGGAAGCCGAGGAAACCAAAATCGCCGAGACCGCAGCCGCTTGAGGGAGCGGATGCCCGTCGGTGGCGATCATCGGCCACGAAGCCGATTTCGTGCGCCTTCTCTGCTAGGCGCGCGGAGATCGGCGGGGTGCACGAGATCGAGAGCAAGCTCGATGCCGACGAGCAGGAAGAAGCGGCGGCGAGCGCTGGCTATGCGACCGGAGTCATGATCGTCATTCTCTGACGCCAGCCGCGCTTCACCGAGAGCACGCTGACCGCAATGCTGCCGCTGCTGACGCGGCCGCGACGGGCAACGCTGCGCAGCGTTGCCCGCATGTGGGGCCGGGTTCTCGCAACGAACCCGGGACTTAGGGCTTCGCGTTTGTCCTGTCCCATCCCGGCGTCTTTTCCGAAACCGTCTGGCAGCCGCTGACCGATATCCACAGCGAGGCGGCCGCCGGCGATCTGGTCCCCAACGTTCTCAAGGCGATCATGGCCGGATCGCTGATCGCCCTGACGGTCTGGCTGCTCCCCGGCGCCGGCTCGGCCCGTCTCTTCGTCATCATGTTCCTGACCTATGTAGTGGCGCTCGGCACGATGCCGCACGTCATCGCCGGATCCGTCGAGGCGGCATTCGGACTCATCACCGGCCATGCTTCCCGGAGCGATTACTTCGGCCGTTTCCTGGTGCCGACGCTGCTCGGCAACTCGATTGGCGGGGTCGCATTGACGGCGTTGCTGAACCATGCGCCGGTCGCCGTCGAATTACGGGAAGGCGGCGAGAGCGCGGCTTAGCGCAGGAACCGCCAACCGAGGCCGTCGTTTCAAAATCATCGGGCCACACCGCCGCTGAAGACGACGCGAGCCCGGCAGGTTTGGAGGTTCAGGGATGGCGACGGTCGGGGATTTCTTCTGGCAGCGGCTGCATCGATGGGGCGTCCGGATCGTCTTCGGCTATCCCGGCGACGGGATCAACGGGCTGCTGGGCGCGCTCAATCGTGCCGAGGGCAAGATCCGCTTCATCCAGGTCCGCCATGAGGAGATGGCGGCCTTCATGGCATCCGCCTATGCCAAGTTCACCGGCGAGTTTGGCGTCTGCATCGCGACCTCCGGACCCGGTGCCTCGCACCTCGTCACGGGGCTCTATGACGCCCGGTTGGATCATATGCCGGTGCTGGCGATCGCCGGGCAGCAGGCGCGGATGGCGCTCGGCGGGCACTATCAGCAGGAACTCGACCTGCTGAGCATGTTCAAGGACGTCGCCGGCGCCTATGTGCAACAAGCCTCGGTGCCGGGGCAGGTGCGTCATCTCGTCGATCGCGCGATCCGGATCGCGGTCGGCGAGCGCCGCGTCACGGCGCTGATCTTTCCGAACGATCTCCAAGACCTGGATTACGAGGAGCCGCCGCGCAAGCACGGCACGGTTCACTCCGGCGTCGGCTATGCCGAGCCCAAGGTCATGCCCTACGAGCGCGAGCTCAACCGCGCGGCCGCGGTGCTCAACGACGGCAAGAAGGTCGCGATCCTCGTCGGCGCCGGCGCGCTCGCCGCCACCGACGAGGTCATCGCGGTAGCCGATCGTCTCGGCGCCGGCGCGGCCAAGGCGTTGCTCGGCAAAGCGGTGCTGCCCGACGATCTGCCGTGGGTAACCGGCTCGATCGGCCTCCTCGGCACGAAGCCGAGCTGGGACATGATGAACGAGTGCGACACGCTGCTGATGATCGGGTCGGGATTTCCCTATTCCGAGTTCTTGCCGAAGGAAGGGGCGGCGCGCGGCGTCCAGATCGACATCGAGCCGGGGATGCTGAGCCTGCGCTATCCGATGGAGGTAAACCTCGCCGGCGACAGCCGCGAGACGCTGCGGGGGCTGCTGCCGCTGCTGAAGCAGAAACCCGACGGCGCCTGGCGCGCGACGATCGCGAAGAATGTCGCCGAGTGGTGGCGGACGCTGGAATCGCGGGCGATGAATCCGGCGAGGCCGGTCAATCCGCAGCGCGTCGCCTGGGAGCTGTCGCCGCGCCTGCCCGATCGCGCGATCATCACCAGCGATTCGGGATCCTGCGCGAATTGGTACGCCCGCGACGTCAAGATTCGCCGCGGCATGAGGTGCTCGCTGTCCGGCGGCCTCGCCTCGATGGGTGCGGCCGTCCCCTACGCGATCGCGGCGAAGATCGCGCATCCCGATCGTCCCGTGATCGCCCTGGTCGGCGACGGCGCGATGCAGATGAACAACATGGCCGAGCTGATCACGGTCGCGAAGTACTGGCGCGAATGGTCCGACCCGCGGTGGGTCGTCTGCGTCTTCAACAACCAGGATCTCAACCAGGTGACCTGGGAGCAGCGCGTCCTCGAAGGCGATCCGAAACTCGAGGCGTCGCAGACGCTGCCGGACGTGCCCTATCACAAATTCGCCGAGCTGATCGGGCTGAAGGGCATCTTCGTCGACGATCCGGAGCGCGTCGGCGCCGGCTGGGACGAGGCACTCGCGGCCGACCGGCCGGTGGTGCTCGAGGTCAAGACCGACCCGAACGTGCCGCCGCTGCCGCCGCACATCACGCTGGAGCAGGCGAAGAAATTCACCTCGATGCTGCTCAAGGGCGATCCCGACGAAGCCAATATCATCCGGCGCTCGGCACGCGAAGTCCTGAGCTCGGTGCTGCCGGGCTGGAAGGATTAGGGCGATCGGCGCCGCCGTGTCGACGCCGATCAGCGGCGCGACGGCGTCGTCGCCGGCGAAGCTCAAGCCGAACTCGGCCGCGAGCAGGACCAGCAGGCAGAGCCAGGTGATCAGCGTAGCGCGCTTCATCCGCCTCCCCAGAGGTAGATCGGCGGGTAGAGGATCATCCAGACGATGTCGACGAAGCTCCAATCAAGACCAGGACCTCGGCGACGACGGGCTCGCTCCTGCGTGGAGCCCGGTATGGTGATGGAGTAGAGATCGGGGCTTGACAGGAATGGAACAAAAATAGAACTTGGGGCCCGCCGAGATAGCGCGGCATCTTGCAACGCACTGAGGAGGAGGCGAGATGGGTCCAGACGGCAAGATCACCCTCTATCACGCGCCACAGACGCGCTCGACCGGCGCACGGATTCTGCTCGAGGAACTGGGGGCGCCCTATGCGCTGCGAGTTCTCAATATGAAGGCAGGGGAGCAGCGGGAGCCGGCATATCTCGCGATCAATCCGATGGGGAAGGTCCCGGCGGTGATTCACGGCGACGCGCTGATTACCGAGCAGGTCGCTGTGTTTCTCTACCTCGCCGATCTCTTCCCTGAGGCCGGTCTGGCGCCGGCGCTCGGCGATCCGCTGCGCGGTCCTTATCTGCGCTGGCTGGTCTATTACGGCGCGTGTTTCGAGCCGGCCGTCGTCGACCGCGCCCTCAAGCACGAGCCGCCGCCGGCGAGGATGTGTCCCTACGGGGATTACGACACGATGCTGACGACGCTGACCGACCAGCTTGCCAAGGGGCCCTATCTGCTCGGCGAGCGCTTCAGCGCGGCGGATGTGCTGTGGGGCACGGGCCTCGGATGGACGACGATGTTCAAGCTCGTCCCCGAGCTGCCGGTGATCATGGACTACGTGAAGCGGGTGACCGCGAGGCCGGCCGCGGTCAAGGTCGCGGCGCTGGATGTCGAGATGGCAAAGGCGCAGGAGGCGGGTGCCTAGTCGCGCTCAGTCGCCGGGCGCCTCTTTCGCCGCTGCTCCCGGCGTCGCGACTCGGTGACGGTGGCCGCTGATCTGCGCGCCGTCCGATGCCGAGAGCTTCCCGAAGCCCCAGATCGCGACAAACTCGGTGAGGCCGATGATGATGAAGACCGGCGCGAAATCGCTCGTCGTCGGCGACGCGCTCGGGCCGACGATGAGCGACAGCAGCGTCGCGGCGATGCCGACCCCGGCGCTCATCGAGAGGCGCTGCGCGACCGCCGCGATGCTGGTGCCGCGGCTCATCATCTCCGGCGTCAGATCGGCGTAGTTCATCACCCCGAGGCTGGAGAACTGCACCGAGCGCAGGAAGCCGAAGACGAACAGATAAGCCAGCACGATCCAATGCGGCGTATCGGCGCGGAAGAGGGAGAAGCCGGCGAGCATGATCCCGAGGAGCGCAGCGTTGCCGATCAGCACGAGTCGCAGCCCGAGCGCGCGCACGATCTTCGGAATGCCGACTCGCATCAGGAAGGCGCCGACCGTCGTGACGAAGGTCAGCAGGCCGGAATGCAGCGCGTCGAGGCCGAACCCGACCTGGAAGAGCAGCGGCAGCAGGAACGGCACCGCGCCGATGCCGATGCGGCTGATGCTGCCCCAGGTGACCGAGACTCGGAACGTCCGGATGCGCAGGAGAGTGAGGTCGAGCACCGGATTGGCGCGCGATCGCGCATGCCGCCAATAGGCGAACAGGATGAGGATGGCGAGAACGAAGAGCCCGGCCTGGGCCCAGGCCGGGACCATCTCGCGCCCCAGGCTCTCGATCGCCAGCTGGGCACAGGCGAGACCGCAGCCGACGATGACGAAGCCCTTGAAGTCGAAGGCCGGAGGCCGCGGCATCGCGATGTCGCCGATAAGCCACAGCGTCAGTCCGACGAGGACGATGCCGATCGGGATGTTGATGA
>JAQGID010000060.1 GCA_028291405.1 Rhodospirillales bacterium
GCCGCGGCGGAGTATCGGATCGCGGCGCGGATCGAGCGGCTGCCGGTGTCGCGCTGGCACGCCAAGATCGGGCTCGTCATCTGCACTGGTTTCTTCTTCGACGCGTTCGACGCGCTGGCGATCGCCTATGTCCTGCCGGTGCTCATCCCGCTGTGGAAGCTGACGCCGGGCGACATCGGGCTGCTGATCGCCAGCGGCTATGCCGGGCAGATCGTCGGCGCGGTCCTCTTCGGCGTGCTCGCCCAGAAGATCGGCCGGGTGCCCAGTGCGGTCTACGCGCTGCTGATCTTCACGGTGATGAGCCTTGCCTGCGCCTTCGCCTGGAGCTTCGGCGCGATGCTGGTGATGCGCATGATCCAGGGCGTCGGGCTCGGTGGCGAGGTGCCGGTGCTCGCGACCTACGTCAACGAGATTTCGCCCGCGACGCGGCGCGGCCGCTTCGCGCTGGGCTTCCAGTTCGCCTTCGCGGTGGGCCTGCCCGCCGGTGCGCTGATCGGCGCCTGGGTCGTGCCGACCTTCGGCTGGCAGTGGATGTTCGTGATCGGCGCGGTGCCGGGGCTGATGACCGTCATCCTCGGCCGGATCCTGCCCGAATCGCCGCGCTGGCTGGCGAGCAAGGGCCGCATCGCCGAGGCCGACCGCGTGCTGACGCGGATCGAGGCCGCGGTCTCGGGCAACGGCGCACGGCCGCTGCCGCCGGTGCCGGATGACGTGCCGGTCGCGCGCGCGGCGCAGACCCGCTTCGGCGATCTCTTCAAGGGCATCTACCTCAAGCGCACGCTGACGGTCTGGACGATGTGGTTCACCGCCTACGTCATCGTCTTCGGCTTCATCCCCTGGCTGCCGACGCTATGGCGGACGGTCTATCATCTGCCGGTGCAGCAGGCGCTCAACTACGGTCTCATCACGACCTGCGCCGGCCTCGTCGGCTCGCTCTGCGCCGTGCTCTTCATCGACGCCCTCGGACGCAAGACGATGTTTGCGATCGGGCTCTTCGTCGCGGCGACGCCGCTGCTGATCCTTGCGGTGCATTCCGAGATCGCGCCATCGACCGCGCTGGTGCTGCTGTCCTTCACCCTGGCGAGCATCGCGATCCTGGCGCTCGGCCTCGGCACCTACACCGCCGAGCTTTACCCGACCGAGCTGCGCGCCTTCGGCGGCGGCATCGGCAATGCCTGGCTGCGCTTCGCCTCGATGGTCGGACCCGCCTATATCGGCTGGGTCCTGCCGATCGCCGGGTTGAACGCCGTCTTCATCACCTTCGGTCTCGGAGCGGTGATCGGCGGAATCGTCTGCGTGCTCTTCGCGGTCGAGACCAGCGGCAAGGTGCTCGAGACCTTGTCGCCGTCGCTCGAGAGGCCGTGACCTGCGCGGCTCAGCGCCCCGTGCCCGGCGGCGTGTAGAGGCTGGTCTGATAGCGCGCCGGCGCGTCGGCGGCGACCGGATTGCGCAGCGTGCCGAGGCCGGAGATCTCGACCTCGCAAACATCGCCGGGCTTCATCTGGACCATCCCCGGGACATAGACCTTGCCGGGTCGGCCGGGCGGCGGCGTCTCGCCGGGATGCGGCGGCAGCGAGCCCGGCGAGCCGCTGACGATGACGTCGCCGGGACGCAGGTAATAGCCCTGCGACAGATAGTTGATGAGCTGCGGCACGCCGAAGACCATCAGGTCGGTGGTGGCGTTCTGCCGCTCGATGCCATTGACGCGCGTGATGATGCGATGCGCCGCCGGGTCGCCGAATTCGTCGGGCGTCATCAGCCAGGGGCCGAAGCTGCCCGATTGCTCGAAGTTCTTGCCGAGTCCGAACTGGCGGTTGTGGCTTTGGTACTCGCGGACCGAACCCTCGTTGTAGCAGGAATAGCCGGCGACGTGATCGAGTGCCCGTTCCACCGGGATGTGGCGGCCGCCCTTGCCGATGATCACCGCAAGCTCGCCCTCGTACTCGAAGAGCGTGGCGACCGCCGGGTCGGGGCAAAGGATCGGCTGCAGATGGCCAACCTGGCTGCACGGCATGCGCAGGAAAATCTGCGGATATTGCGAGGAGGTGGTGAGGCCGGTCTCGTTGATGTGGAGCTTGTAGTTGAGCGCCAGGCACCAGATCGCGTTCGGCACGGTGACGACGGGATCGAGGGCGACGTCGGCGAGGCGGAGATCAGCCATCCGTCCCTGTGCCGCCTCGGCCGCCCTGGCGAAGCCGCCGACCATCTCGATCAGCGCCCGCATCTCGCGCGGCAGATCCGGCGCCACCGTGGGAAGCGCGACGAAGCGCTCGTCGTCGACCATGACGCCGATGCCCGGCTTGCCGCTCTCGCGATAGGAAATCAGCCGCATGCTCGCCTCCCCGACGTCGTGTCTCGTTACGGGCAGCTTTGCATAGGCGCCGCGCGGCGGCAAGGCGAGGGCGGTGGACGATGTCCTCCCCCCTTGAGGGGAGGATGGCCGAAGCCAACGGCTTCGGTCAGGGGTGCCGGCCGAGAGCACGTTCCCGGCCGGCAGAACCCCCCACCCGTCAACGCTTCGCGTTGCCGACCTCCCCCTCAAGGGGGGAGGATAGGGGAGAAGGTCCTGAGCAACGGGACCGTGGCGATAACAAGAAATCTGGGGGAGGGAACGACCATGGATACCGTCCTGCCGGTGACCGAGCAGACGATTGCCGCGCGGCTCGAGCGGCTGCCCTATTCGCGCTGGCACATCACGGTCAGCGCCTTCCTCGGCGTCGCGATCTTCTTCGATTCCTTCGACGCGCTGTCGATCGCCTATGTCCTGCCAGTGATCAGCCGCGAGTGGCATATCCCGCCGCAGAGCATCGGCGGACTGATCAGCATCTCGAACGTCGGACAGGCGCTGGGGGCGCTGTTCTTCGGCACTCTCGCCGAGCGCATCGGCCGCATCCCGACGGCGCGGCTGACGATCGCGCTGATCGCGGTGATGAGCCTCGCCTGCGCCTTCACGACGAACTACCAGGAGCTCTTCTGGTGCCGCTTCGTCGAGGGCATCGGCCTCGGCGGCGAGATTCCGGTCGCCTCCGCCTATATCAGCGAGATCCTGCGCGCCGAGCGCCGCGGCGGCTCGTTCCTGTCCTACCAGATGATCTTTCCGGTCGGGCTGCTCGGCGCGGGCATCGCCGGCGCGGCGGTCGTGCCGACGCTCGGCTGGCAATGGATGTTCATCCTCGGCGCGGCGCCCGCCTTCATCGCGCTGGCCCTGCGGCGCGCCTGCCCGGAATCGCCGCGCTGGCTCGCCTCGCGCGGCCGGCTTGTCGAGGCCGACGCGATCGTCAGCAGGATCGAGCGCATCGTCTCGCGCGACGGGGCGGTGGCGCTGCCGCCGCCGCGGCCGCTGGCGGCGCCCGCGGTCGCGGCGAAGACGCGCTGGCAGGAGCTGTTCCAGCACAGCTATCGCAAGCGCACCCTGCTCGTCTGGGTACTGTGGGCCTCGATCTACCTGATCTCGCAAGGGCTGCAGAGCTGGGTCCCCACGGTCTATCGTGAGGTCTATCATCTGACCCTGCAGCAATCGCTGAACTACTCGATCGCCGCGCCCGTCGGGACGGTCGCCGGCTCGATCCTCTGCGCCCTGCTGATCGATCGCGTCGGCCGCCGGGTCTGGTTCGTCGCCGCCTTCCTGCTGATGACGCTCGGACTGGTCGAGCTGTGGACGGTCGGAGCGGAGACCGCGATGGGGATGCTGCTCGGCTACGGTTTCGTCTCGCTGTGGACCGGCTCGCTGAGCATGAGCATCTTCCTCTATACCGCCGAGATCTACCCGACGCGGATGCGCGCCCTCGGCGTCAGCTGGGCGACGTTCTGGCTGCGCCTCGCGGCGACGGCGGGGCCGCTGATGGTCGGCTTCATCCTGCCGCGCTGGGGCGTCGGCGGCGTCTTCCTCGTCTTCGCGATCGTCGCCCTGATCGGCTTCACCGCGGCGCTCTTCATGATCGAGACGCGGCGGCGAATCCTCGAGGAGGTCTCGCCCTAGACCGCGAGGCCGACGCGCTCGCGCATGCCGTCGAGCGGTGCGATGTCGAAGCGGGCGACGGTCGCGAAATCGATCGTGCCGCCGAGACCGGCGGCGGCGACGCGGTCGTGGAAGATGCGCTCGACGGCGCTTTCGAGCGCCGCCCCCAGCGGGGCCTTGGTGCGCAGCAGGAGATCGAGACGCCGCGGCCGGACGAAGCCGTCGAGCTGCAGCGCGCCGAGCCGGCTCAGCTCGAACTCGAGGATGAAGCGGGCGCTTTCGCCGGCGGCATCGCGCCGCGACTGGTCGCGGCGCTTGAGATAGAGCCGCAGCGGCTGCAGCATCGGGCCCTCGACGAAGGGCAGCATGAAGACCTGCCAGGCGCCGGTCGCGGAAGCGGCGGCAATGCGGCGGGCCTCGCCGAGATTTTCGGCCAGCCCGGCGGCGGCGTCGCCGTGGCCGCCGGCGGCGAGCGCCTTCGCGACGAGCGCACCCGGCCACGCCGGGCCGCCTGGGCGCAGCGCATCGATCAGGAAGAGGAAGGTCGCGGCCAGCCGGTCGCCGCCGGCCTGCGGCGCGAGATCGGCGCGCAGCTGCCCCGCCAGTGCCGGCGACGCGTGCTCCAGCGCCGGCAAGGCGCCGACGAGGCTGGTCCAGCCCTTTTCCGGCCGCGGCGCGCGATCGTCGGCGATGCCGAGCGGCGGCGCGACGAGATCCGGCGCCGCCAGCAGCAAGAGGCTGCCGGACGGCGCGGCGAGGCGCGGCGTCACCGCGAGGACGCCGAGCGGCGTCGCGACGAGTAGCGGCGCGCGGCCGCCGGACTGGTCGGGCAGGACGGTGCCGGTGACGATCTGCTCGGCCGGTCGGCCGGGCGCCGACGGCGGGCTTGCCAGAACGACGCGGACGACGAGTGGCGCGCTTGGACTCGGCGCGGTTTCCGCGGTCGCGACATGCGGCGTAGCGGATTCGACCGGCAGCAGCGGTCGGGCCGAAAGCGCCGGTGTGCCTTGGATGGATGTTTGCGGCGCCGAAGGCGATGCGCTCGGCAGTGTCGTCGCGGGCGCCTCGACGACCGCCACCGGCGGCGCGCTCGTGATCGGCAGCGGCGCTGCGCGACTCTGCGCCTGCGTCGGCGGAGCCGCGGTCGGTGGCGCGGTTCCGGTCGCCTGAGGCGGTGCCGCACCGGTGACGGAAAGCGCCGGCCGCGTGGCGGGAGCAGGCATTTGGGCCTGTGGCTCTTGCGCGGTCGGCGGCTGTGCCGAGGGTTGCTCGCCCTTGGATACCGTCGCTGGTGCGCTCGCCGTCGGCGAGGTAGCCGCGGCGGCGGGGGGCTGGCCGGGGATCGGACCCGCGGCGGTGGCGGCGTCCGGCAGGACCGTCAGCTCGGCCGCCGCCCGGGCGTCCGGCAGCAAGCGCAGCGCGACACGCGTGCCGGCGGGCAAGGGCGGCGCGCCGCGCAGGAGCAAGGGACCGGCGGGGGTATCGACGAGCGGCACAGTGCCGGGCATCGTCGTGGCGCGGACGACGCCGGTCAGGGCCGGCATGGGGGACGACGTGACCGTCCCGTCGGCGGCAGGCGGTGACGGCGCCGGCTGAACCGCCAGGACGCGCAGCGCCAGGCTGGTGCCGGCCGGCAACGGTCGCGCTGTTGGCGGCATGATGGGCGCGCCAGAGGCATCCGGCGGCGCCGCTGCGTCGCGAGCGGGCGTCGGCGGCGGAGGAACGGTCGTGCCGTTCTGTGCCGTTGCCCAAAGAGGTACGGCGGCCCTTGCGGCGCCCGGTGCGATGGCGGCAGGGGTGACGGTGCCAGGGACGACGGTGCCAGGGACGACGGTGCCAGGAAGGAGGGTGGCCGCCGGAGCCGGTGCGCTCGTCGCCGGCGGTGCCGCGGCGGCCGACACTGCCGGCGGCAGGGCGACGACAGTGGCGGCGACGATCGAGCCGAGCTCGATACGGATCGGCGCGCCGGGCGGCGGTGCGATCGGCTCGACGGCCGGTGGCGCTGCTGCGGCGGTGCCGTTGACGGTCAGGATCAGCACCGTGCCGGGATTCGCCTGCTGCGCCTGCAGCGTCAGGACGGCGCCGGCGGGCAATGGTAGATTCGCCGCCAGCGACAGCGTGCCAAGGGCGGTCAGCAGCGTGATCGCGCCGTCGACGCTGCCGGGCGCGACGGTTCCGGACAACGTGGCGCCGCCGGCCAGCGCGGCGAGGGCCTGCGCCGCGCCGTCGAGCACCGTCACGCTCGGCGGTGTCGCGGTCGCGGCCGCGGTCGGCAGCGTCGGCATCGGAATCGCCGATGGGGGGAGCGCGATCGGGGCGCTCACGGCGCGCTCAGGCGTGCGGCGTCGCGCGCCGGCTCACGCCGCCGCGAGGGCGGCAGCGATGCTCTCGACGTCGTGCGCCGCCTCGGTGTTGGGGTGGCGGGTGAGCAGCGAGGTCTGGCGCCGGATGCTGTCCTTGACGTGATCGTCCCTGCGGATGATGCCGGCAAGCGGCGGCTCGATCTTGAGGAACTCGCGGCATGCCTTGCGCAGCGTCGCATAGGTGCGCTCGCCGTCGCGGGCGCCGCTCGCCATGTTGACGATGATCCGGATGTCGTCGGCGAGATGGTCGAGCGCCGTCACCTTGATGAAGGCATAGGCGTCGGTGATCGAGGTCGGTTCGTCGGTCGCGACGACGAGGCAGGTGCGGGCGCCGCCGACCAGGATGCGCACGGCGCGTTCGACGCCGGCGCCGAGGTCGAGGACGACGTGGTCGTAGCCCTGGGCGATTTCGTGCAGCTCGTCGCGCAGCTGGACCAGGCGGCTCATCGGCAGGCTCGCGAGATTGCCCGAGCCCGAACGGCCGGCGATGACGTCGAAGCCGCCGTCCTCGTAGCGCTCGACGACCTGCGCCATCGTCGCCTTGCCGGCGATGACCGCGCCGAGGTCGTGCTGCGGCGCGACGCCGAGCTGCACGTCGATGTTGGCGAGGCCGAGATCGCCGTCGAACAGCAGCGTGCGATGCCCGGCGCGCGCCAGCGCATGCGCCAGGGTGATCGAGAACCAGGTCTTGCCGACGCCGCCCTTGCCGGAGGCGACCGCGACGACGTTGCGCTTGCGCGGCGCGTTCTGCGGATTGGGGCCAGGGGCGCGCTGCGGCATGATGGCGGGGGTCATGAATGGGCACGCTCCGGCGTGGGCTGCGCGCCGGCCTTCGCCATCTCCGGCAGGAGCAGGCGGGCGAGCGCGATCGGGTTGAGCGGGGTCAGTCCTTTGGTGACGTCGGACGCGGTGCCGGCGCCGCAGAAGCCGAGGCCGCTGGCCTCGGCGGCGCCGAGGACGCTGCCGAGGCGATGCACCATGTCGAGGCGCGTCACGAGCATGCGTGCGGCGCCGAGCAGGCGGAAGGCCTGCGCCATCTCGATCGTGTCGAAGGCGTCGCCGCCGGCGGGCAGCACGAAGATCGGCTCGGCCCCGGCCGCGGCGATGAGGTCGGCGAGCTCGCGGCGGTCGCCGGCGCTGTAGGGGTTGATGCCGCCGCTGTCGATGAGGACGATCTCGTCCGGCGTCGCGGCGAGCACCTGGCGCTCCATCTCGAGCTCGCCGTCGGCGCGGTGCAGCGCGATGCCGAGCAGCGTCGTGAAGGCCTCGAGCTGGGCGATGCCGCCGGCGCGGATCGTGTCGCTCGAGATGACGCGCACGGCGCGGCCGGCGAGCACGGCGCGGGTCGCCAGCTTGGCGGTGACGAGGGTCTTTCCGGCGCCGGGCGGACCGACCATGATCAGCGGCTTGGCGCCGCGCCGCAGGGCGAGCGGCGCGAAGGCGAGCGTCTTCTCGAGACTGCCGGCGAGGGCCTGGAGCGGCGCCAGCGCCGACAGCTCGATCGCGGCGGCGAGCAGCTTCTCGACGAGACGCGCCGGCGTGCCGTGCGCCGCCAGCGTCTCATGCAGGATCTCGATCGGATCCTGCTCCGGCTCCACGCCGGGCATGTCGCTTGCCGTCTCTTCGGCCTGGTCCAGCCCGGCCGTCACGACGACGCTGCCGCCGCTGCGCTGCGTCGAGAGGATGATCGCCTCGGCGCCGAGATGCTGGCGCACGAGCGCCATCGCGTCTGGCATGCTGCGGGCGGTGAAGGTACGCAGTCGCATGGCGCGTCCTTAGATCTGCGCCAAGGTCTTGATCCGCGCCTTCGGGTGGATCTCGTTCTGCGACATCACCACGGTGATCGGGCGGAAGCGTTCGATGATCGAGCGGACGTAGGGACGGATTCCCGGGCTCGTCAGCAGCACCGGCGACTCGCCGTTGACGGCGTAGCGCTCGAAGGTCTGGCGGACGTTGGTGATGAACTCCTGCAGCCGGCTCGGCGCCATGCTGAGCTGGCGTTCGTCGCCCTGGCCGACCAGCGCCTCGGCAAAGGACTGCTCCCATTGCGGCGACAGGGTGACGAGCGGGATGAAGCCGGCCTCGCCGGTATGGGTCTCGCTGATCTGGCGCGCGAGGCGCGAGCGGACGTGCTCGGTGATCGCGCTGACGTTGCGGCTGAAGCCGCAGGCCTCGGAGATGCCCTCGAGAATGGTCGGCAGGTCGCGGATCGAGATGCGCTCGCCGAGCAGGTTCTGCAGGACGCGCTGCACGCCGCCGACCGAGATCTGCGCCGGGATCATGTCGGCGATCAGCTTCTGCTGGGCCTTGTCGAGCTCGTCGAGCAGCTTTTGCGTCTCGGCGTAGGACAGCATCTCGGCCATGTTGTCCTTGATGACCTCGGTGAGATGCGTCGTGACGACGGTCTGCGGCTCGACGACGGTGTAGCCGCGGAACGTCGCCTCCTCGCGGCTGGTTTCCGGCGCCCACAGCGCCGGCAGGCCGAAGGTCGGCTCGATCGTGTGCTCGCCGGGCAGGGTGATGACCTCGCCGCGCGGGTCCATGATGAGGAGCATGTTGGGCCGCAGGTCGCCGCGCCCGGCCTCGAGCTCCTTGACGCGCACGACGTAGCTGTTCGCGCCGAGCTGGAGATTGTCCTGGATGCGGACGGACGGCATGATGAAGCCCATCTCGATCGCCAGCTGGCGGCGCAGCGCCTTGATCTGGTCGGTCAGGCGCTGGCCCTTCTCGCTGTTGATGAGGCCGAGCAGCCCGTAGCCGAGCTCGAGGCGGAGCTGGTCGATGTGGAGGGCGGCGGTAATCGGCTCCTCGAGGACCGGCGGCGTCGCCGCTGCCGTGGTCTCCGCCGCGCTTTCGGCCTCCTCCTTGACGTGGCGCAGCGAGATCCGCCAGGCGGCGCCGCCGGTCGCCGCCGCGAGGGCGAGGAACGGCAGCATCGGCACGCCGGGGAGGATCGACAGCGCGGCCATCAGGAACGAGACGAGGCCCAATGCCGAGGGGTAGGCGCTGAGCTGGGAGAACAGTGCCTTGTCGGCCGAGCCGGCGACGCCCGCCTTGGAGACCAGCATGCCGGCCGCGGTCGAGACGATCAGCGCCGGGATCTGCGAGATCAGCCCGTCGCCGACCGTCAGCAGCGTGAAGGTATGCGTCGCCTCGGCGAACGACATGTTCTTCTGCGCGACGCCGATGAAGATGCCGGCGAGGATATTGATGAAGGTGATGATGAGGCCGGCGACGGCATCGCCGCGGACGAATTTCGAGGCGCCGTCCATCGCGCCGAAGAAGTTGCTCTCGCTCTCGATGTCGGCGCGGCGCTTCTTGGCGACCGCCTCGTCGATCAGCCCGGCCGAGAGGTCGGCGTCGATCGCCAGCTGCTTGCCGGGCATCGAATCGAGGCTGAAGCGCGCCGCGACCTCGGCGATGCGGCCCGAGCCCTTGGTGATGACGACGAAATTCACCACGACGAGGATCGCGAAGACGATGACGCCGATGATGAAATTGCCGCCCATGACGAAATTGCCGAAGGCGGCGATGACGTGGCCGGCGGCGTTCGGTCCTTCGTGGCCGTGGCTGAGAATGAGGCGGGTCGAGGCGAGGTTGAGCGACAGCCGCAGCATCGTCGCCATCAGCAGGACCGTCGGAAAGGTCGAGAACTCGAGCGGCCGGTGGATGAACAGCGCGACCATCAGGATGAGGACGCTGAGCGTCATCGACACCGCCAGGCAGAAGTCGAGCAGCCAGGTCGGCATCGGCAGGATGAGGACGATCAGGATCGCCACGACCATCAGCGCGAGCGCGATCTCGCCGCGCCGCAACGTCGCGCTCAGCCGGTCGAAGATGCCGCCGCCTGCGGCCGCCTCGGTCGCCGTCGTATCGGTCATGCGGGTGTGCCTGGCCTAGAGGTCGTCGCCGGGCTCAAAGCGCGATCCGCTCGAGCTCGTTCGGCGGCGGCACGCTGAGGCCTTCCTGCCGGTAGAGCTGGAGCTTGTTGCGCAAGGTGCGGATCGAGATGCCGAGAATGGTCGCGGCATGGGTGCGGTTGCCGAGGCAATGCTGCAGCGTCTCGATGATGAGGTCGCGCTCGACGTCGGCGACGGTGCGGCCGACGAGCGTGGCGCCCGCCGCGCCGGCGGCGGATTGCGGCGGCTTGCTGCCGCTGAGCATCACGGCGTCGGGCTCGATCATGCCGCCACCCGACAGCAGGATGGCGCGATGCATGGTGTTCTCGAGCTCGCGGACGTTGCCGCGCCAGGCGTGGCGGCGCAGCATCTCGCGCAGGATCGGCGAGATCCCGACATAGTCGACGCCGTTGGCGGCGGCGTATTTCTTGGCGAAATGCTCGGCCAGCGGCTCGATGTCGCCGGGCCGCTCGCGCAGCGCCGGGATTCGCAAATTGACGACGTTCAGGCGGAAATAGAGGTCCTCGCGGAAGCCGCCCTTGCGGACCTCCTCCTCGAGGTCGCGGTTCGAGGTCGCGAGCAGCCGGATGTCGACCTTGATCGGGTGCGTCCCGCCGACGCGGTCGATCTCGCGCTCCTGGATGGCGCGCAGCAGCTTCGCCTGCAGCCGCGGATGCATCTCGCTGATCTCGTCGAGCAGGAGCGTGCCGCCGTTGGCCTCCTCGAACTTGCCGATGCGGCGCGCGACGGCGCCCGTGAAGGAGCCGCGCTCGTGGCCGAAGAGCTCGGATTCCAGCAGGTTCTCCGGGATCGCCGCGCAATTGACCGAGATGAAGCTCTGCTTGGCGCGGCGGCTCTTGCGATGGACGAAATGGGCGATGACCTCCTTGCCGACGCCGCTCTCGCCGGTCAGCAGGATGCTGGCCTCCGAGGGCGCGACCTGCTCGGCGAGGCGCAGCAGCTTCTCCATCGCCGGATCGCGCCAGATGACCGCACTGCTCTCCTCGGCGACCGCCTCGAGGACGGCGGCGATCAGCGCGGCGTCGGGCGGCAGCGGGATATATTCCTTGGCGCCGGCGCGGATCGCCCGGACCGCCGCATCGGCGTCGGTGCCGATGCCGCAGGCGACGATCGGCAGGTTGATGCGCTCTTGGCGAAGGCACTCGACCATGCGGGCGATGTCGAGCTTGACGTCCATCATGATGAGGTCGGCGCCCTGGCCGGCCCGCAGCGCCGCGAGCGCGCGGTCGATGTCGCCGATATGCGCGACCTTGGCGCCGCGCGCCATGGCGATCTTGCCGGCGGTGCTGATGTAGCCTTCGAGAGGACCGAGGATGAGAAGACGCATGATGCAGGATCCGGAATGTCAGCGCGGTGAAGGGATTACGGCGTGGTCTCGCGGGCGGACGGCTAGGAGCGCTCGGCCTTGACGATTTCCGTCATGGTGACGCCGAGACGCTCGTCGACGACGACGACCTCGCCGCGCGCCACCAGCCGGTTGTTGACGTAGATGTCGATCGCCTCGCCGACTTTGCGGTCGAGCTCGACGACGGCGCCGCGGCCGAGCTTGAGAAGCTGGCTCACCTGCATCGTGGCGCGCCCGAGCACGGCGGAGATCTGCACCGGCACGTCGTAGACGGCTTCGAGATCCTTGGCGCTGCCCGAGGTGCGCGTCTCGCTGAGGGCCCGGTCGCCTTCGAGCTCGGTGAGCTGCAGATTGTCTTTCTCGTCCATGTCTCTCTCCAAGCTCAACGTACTAGTTCAAGGCCCGCTCATCCGGCGGCGCCGGCTCGGGGTTGGCAATTCTGGCGCAGGCGTCGTTCACCGCGGCGTCGATCTCCTGCCAGGTGCGCGCCGTGTCGCGCTCGGCGCCGCCATCCGCCCATTCGACGCGGCAGTCGCTGCCGGCAAGCGCCTCGTCCCCGAGGATCACCAGCTTGCCGGGAAAGCCGGAGCTGGCGACGAGGGGGGCGATTTGCTCCTGCGCCGCTTCGAACAAATTATCGGGGACGCGCAGGACGAGACGCGGCTCGTCGAGCGCTTCGCGCATGCAAAGGGTGACGAGCGCGGCGACTTCGGTGAGGCCGGTCTTGCGCGCCAGCGCCGGAAAGAGCTTGCCGACGATCGCGCGCGTCAGCTCGATCGCGAGCAGCTGGGCATCGCGTCGCGCGGCGTCGCGATCGGCGAGCAGCGTCCCGAGGTTGGCGCCGACCGCCTCGAGCGTTGCAGCGAGGCTATGTTGATGCGCCGCGATGGCCTCGGCGGTTCCTGCGGCGTGGCCCTCGGCGCGCGCCACGGCAGCCGCCGCTTGCAGCTCCTCGCGGCCGAACTTCGGCTCGGCCGGCGTCACCGGGCCGCGCGCCTTGACATCGGGCGGCCCGTCGAAGCTGACGTCGAAGAGGTATTTCTCTGCCACGGCCACGCCCATTCCTAATAGACCAGCTCGTCGTCGCCCTTGCTGTCGGCGATGACGATCTCGCCGCTCGCCGCCAGATCCTTGGCCAGCGTCACGAGATAGCCTTGCGCCTCCTCGACGTCGCGCAGGCGTACCGGACCCATCGACTGCATCTCCTCCTTGAGGAGCTTGCCGGCGCGCTCGGACATGTTGGAGAAGAAGAGATCGCGCAGCGCCTCGGAGGCGCCTTTGAGGGCGATCGGCACCTTGGCCTTGTCGGCGCTGCGCAGGATCACCTGCACCGCCGTGGTATCGAGCTTGGCCAGATCCTCGAAGGTGAACATCAGCGCCTTGATCTTCTCCGCCGAGTCGCGATTGCGCTCCTCGAGGGCGGTGATGAAACGCGTCTCGGTGCTGCGGTCGAGGCTGTTGAAGATCTCGGCGATGAGCTCGTGCGCGTCGCGCCGGTTGGTCCGCGCCAGGTTGGTGAAGAATTCGGTGCGCAGCGTGCGCTCGACGTCGTCGAGCACTTCCTTCTGGACGGCCTCCATGCGCAGCATCCGCATCACGACCTCCATCGCGAAGCTCTCCGGCAGCTGCGACAGGACGCGGGCGGCGTGGTCGGCCTTGATCTTCGAGAGCACGACGGCGACGGTCTGCGGGTACTCGTTCTTGAGGTAGTTGGCGAGGACGACCTCGTTGACGTTGCCCAGCTTGTCCCACATGGTGCGACCCGCCGGGCCGCGGATCTCCTCCATGATGTTGTTGACGCGATCCTTGCCGAGGACCTTGGCGAGGAGGCGCTCGGTGCTCTCGTAGGTGCCGACGAGCGACCCGGTCGCGGAGATCTGCTCGGCGAAATCGATGAAGAGCTTCTCGACGACGGTCGAGCTGACGGTGCCGAGATTGGCCATCGTCTGGGAGATCTCCTTGATCTCCTCGTCGTCCATCATGCTGAAGATCTTGGACGTATGCTCGTCACCGAGCGACAGCACGATGATGGCGGCTTTTTCCTGCCCGGTCAGCGACCGGACGTCTTCGCGCATGCGCATGGTCTGTGAGGGCTCCGGCTAGGCGTTCTGGTACATCCAGGCGCGGACGATCGCGACTGCTTCCTCGGGATGCTTTTCGACGATCTCGCCGATCTTCTTGATGCTGGAGGCGCGCACACGTCCCTCGACCTGGCCGATGTCGATCATCTGATCGAGGCTTTCGGTCTGACCGCTGGTGGGGATCGCCGCGGCGGGCACGCCGGTCGCGATCTGCGCCTGCGGCCCGGTGAGAAGCTGCTGCGCTGCGGGGCCGGTCAGGGCGCGGGTCTCGGACTGACCGCCGATACTGCCGTCGAGCAGGCGCTTGATCAAGGGTCGCACGACGAGCACCAGGACGAGCAGCGCGATGACGGCGAGGGCGATCGGCTCGGCGGCCTTCAACAGGTCGCTCTTGGCGAAACCGAACAACCCGTCGGGCGCCGCGGCTGCCAAGTCGTCGGGGGTGTTGAAGCGCAGGTTGACAACCTCGACCGTGTCACCGCGCTCGGCGTTGAAGCCGATGGCCGAGCGCACCAGCGTCGTCAGCTGCTTCAGCTCGTCGGGCGAGCGCGGCTGATAGCTCTTGGTCCCATCGGGCGTCACCGCGGTGATGCCGTCGACGAGGACGGCGACCGAGAGGCGCTTGACGACGCCGGCTTCGCGGACCTGGCTCTTTACGGTCTTGCTGATCTCGTAGTTGATCGTCTCCTCGTTCTTGGCGTTCTTCGAGCGCGCGGCGGCGGCGCCCGATTTCCCGGCCTGAGCGTCGGGCAGGTTGTTCGCGACCGTGACCGGCTGATCGCTGCCGTCGCTGCTGTCGCTGCTGTCGGTCGACGTCTGGGTCGAGCGGACGACCTGACCATCGGGGTCGTAGCTCTCCGAGTTCGTCGTGATGCGGTCGAAATCCATGTCGGCATGGACCTCGGCGCGGACCCGGCCGGGGCCGAGCGAGCGCTCGAGCATCTCCTCGACGCTGCGGCCGAGGCGGGTTTCGTAGCCGGTGCGGCGCTCGTCGATGTTGACGCCCGAGGCGTCGACGCCGTTGTCGTCCTCCGTGCCGCGCGCCAGCAGGTTGCCGTCGCTGTCGACGATCGAGACGCGGCCGGGATGCAGGCCGGGCACCGCGGCGGCCACGAGATGCTGGATGGCCGAGACCCGGCTCTTTGCGAGGCGCTCGGAGCCGCGCATCTTGATGACGATCGAGGCGGTCGGCGACTGCTTGTCGCGCGCGAACAGCTCGCGCTGCGGCAGGACGAGATGGACGCGCGCGGCCTGCACGCCGCCGATCGTGCCGATCGTGCGCGCTAGCTCGCCTTCGAGCGCGCGCAGATGATTGACGTTCTGGACGAAGCTCGAGGTGCCGAGCGTCTCGCTCTTGTCGAAGATCTCGTAGCCGACCGAGCCGCCGTGCGGCAGGCCGGTCTCGGCCATCACGAGGCGCAGCCGGTCGACCTGATCGCCCGGGACGAGAATCTGGCTGCCGTTGCTGCGCAGTTGATAGGGGACGTTCAGCGCGTCCAGCTTGGTGACGATCTGCGAGCTGTCCTGGAGGTCGAGCTCGCTATAGAGCAAGCTGTAGGTCGGGGTTGCCAGCCGGGTGCTGATGAAGACGAAGAACCCGATGGTGCCGGCGAGGACGGCGGCGATCGCGCCGAGTCGGACCGGGCCGAGGTTGCGCAAACTCGATAGGAGACCGTTCACTATTCTCGCTCGCTTGCCGGATCGGCCGCACGGCGTGCGGCAGGAGCAGACGGTAGCGTCGCGGGGGTGAATAAGCGGTTAATCAGCGGCAGTTTTTGCCTACCTCCGGCAGAATTTGCCGTGCGGCGATCAGGCAACCGAAGCGCCGCCGGAATACGGGCGGAATCCTGGCGGAATCGGTCGTGCGGCCGCTGCGCGCGGGGTGCCGGCTTTCATCGGGACGAATGTTCGGGGGGAGAGCGCGGCTGCTGCCGCGCGCGGCGATCTATCGGCTAACGGCCGCGGGTGCCGCTGCGGTAGTCCTGCAGCCTGGTGACGCGCAATCCGGCGAGACCATGGCTGTCGATCAGCCGCTGCCAGGATAGGAATTCCTCGATCGACAACTTATATCGCGAGCAGGCGTCTTCGAGGCTGATCGTCCCGGACCTGACGGCGGCGACGACCTCGGCCTTGCGGCGAATGACCCACCGCCGTGTGTTGGCAGGCGGTAGTCCGTCGAAAGGCGAGGGTTCCCCGGTGCCCGGCAACGCCATAAGGCGTGCGGCAAAGACATGGGAAGTTGAATGATCGTTCTCGTGCATAACGCTGACGTTAGCGGCGCCGGCTTAAAAAAGAACTAAGGCCGGCGGCTCATTCGCGTTAAGCGATTGCCCCCTTCGAGGGTAAGCCGTGGCGGCACGATGGGCGATTTCCCCGGGCATCGTCTGGAATATCTACGATGGCAGGGCGTTCAAGGAGCAGTGGGTCGCCCGAGGACCGGACGCCGTTCGGACCGTCACGCGGTCGCGGGCTGTCGAACATCTCCGTCATGCCATAAGATTGCCGGAATGGCGCTGCAGGATACCGGACGCTGGTTGGGCCGTTTGTGACGGCGCGGAGATTAAAAATTTTTATGCCGGATTTGGTTAAGCAATACTTCATCACGTCTCGTGCATCGTTAATTTCTGGGCTACGGTAAGTTTACCAATCGGGCTCTCTTCCTGTTCGGGGTGCGGCATGCCTTCGGAAAATGGACTTTATAGCCTCTTTTCAAAGCTTTACGACAATCAGCGCGAAGTTGAGATGTCGCTCGAGGATTATCTGCGCGGTTGCGCGGAGAACCCGGCGATGATGGCGAGCGCTGCGGAACGCATGCTCCAGGCGATCGGCGAAGCCGAGATGGTCGATACGAGTCTCGATTCGCGGATCGGCCGAATCTTCATGAACCGGACCATCAAAGTCTACCCGGCCTTCGCCGAGTTCTTCGGCATGGAAGAGACGATTGAGCGAATCGTCGGCTTCTTCCGGCACGCCGCCCAGGGACTCGAGGAACGCAAGCAGGTCCTCTATCTCCTCGGCCCGGTCGGCGGCGGCAAATCGTCGCTTGCGGAGCGGCTCAAGCTGCTGATGGAGAAATGCCCGATCTACGTGCTCAAGGCCGGCAAGGACATCAGCCCGGTGTTCGAGAGCCCGCTCGGCTTGTTCGACCCGCATACGATGGGCGAGACCCTGGAGAAGCGTTACCAGATTCCGTTGCGGCGCCTCCCCGGCGTCATGTCGCCTTGGGCGGTGAAGCGGTTGCAGGAGTTCGGCGGCGACATCACGAAGTTCACCGTCGTCCGCCTGACGCCCTCGCGGCTGCGCCAGATCGGCATCGCCAAGACGGAGCCCGGCGACGAGAACAATCAGGACGTCTCCAGCCTCGTCGGCAAGGTCGACATCCGGAAGCTGGAGTTCTTCAGCCAGAACGATCCCGACGCCTATTCCTATTCCGGCGGCCTCAACCGCACGACGCAGGGCATCCTCGAGTTCGTCGAGATGTTCAAGGCGCCGATCAAGATGCTCCACCCGTTGCTCACCGCGACACAGGAGGGCAACTACACCGGGACCGAGAACATCGGCGGCCTGCCGTTCCACGGCATCATCCTGGCGCATTCCAACGAATCGGAATGGCAGGCGTTCAAGAACAACAAGAACAACGAAGCCTTCATCGACCGCATCAGCGTGATCAAGGTACCGTACTGCCTGCGCGTCACCGAAGAGCGCAAGATCTACGAGAAGCTGCTGCAGTCGAGCGAGCTGGCCGCCTCACCTTGCGCGCCGGGCACGCTCGAGATGCTGGCGCGGTTCAGCGTCCTGTCGCGGCTCAAGCCGCACGAAAACTCGAATCTCTACTCCAAGATGCGCGCCTACGACGGCGAAAGCCTCAAGGATACCGACCCGCGCACCAAATCGGTCCAGGAATACCGCGACGCCGCCGGCGTCGACGAAGGGATGGACGGGATCTCGACGCGATTCGCGTTCAAGGTCCTGTCGAGCACCTTCAATTTCGACACGCTGGAGGTTGCCGCCGATCCGGTTCACCTCATGTATGTGCTCGAGCAGGCGATCTGGCGCGAGCAGTTCGCCGACGACGTCGAGAAGAAGTACCTGAACTTCATCAAGAGCGAGCTGGCGCCGCGCTACGCCGAATTCATTGGAAACGAGATTCAAAAGGCCTATCTGGAATCTTATGCCGATTATGGGCAGAATCTGTTCGACCGTTATGTGGCTTATGCCGACGCATGGATCGAGGACCAGGACTTCAAGGACGCCGACACCGGCCAGCTCATGAACCGCGAGCTGCTGAACCAGGAGCTGTCGAAGATCGAGAAGCCGGCCGGCATCGCGAATCCGAAGGATTTCCGCAACGAGGTCGTCAAGTTCGCGCTGCGTGCCCGCGCCAACAACTCTGGCCGCAATCCGTCCTGGACGTCCTACGAGAAGCTGCGCGAGGTCATCGAGCGCCGCATGTTCAGCCAGGTCGAGGACCTTCTGCCCGTCATCAGCTTCGGATCGAAGAAAGATTCCGAGACCGAGAAGAAGCACACCGAGTTCCTCAGCCGGATGGTGTCGCGCGGCTATACCGAGCGCCAGGTCCGACGGCTCGTCGAATGGTACATGAGGGTCAACAAGGCGGGATAGGACCGCCGGAGCGGAACCGTTAATGAACATCGTCGACCGCCGGCCCAATCCGAAGGGCAAGAGTCTCAGCAACCGCCAGCGCTTCATCGCGCGCGCCCGGGCCGAGCTGAAAGGGGCGGTTCAGGATGCTCTGCGCAAGCGCAAGGTCGCCGAGGTCGGCTCCGGCGAGAAGGTGTCGATCCCGACCAAGGGGATCGGTGAGCCCTCCTTCCGTCATTCGCGGCGCACCGGGCACAGCGACTACGTCGTCCCCGGCAACAAGGAGTACGTCGTCGGCGACGAGATTCCGCGCCCCTCTGGCGGCGGTGGCGGCAGCGGCGGCTCCGACGGTGCGCCGGACGGCGAGGGCGAGGATTCATTCGAGTTCACGCTCTCGAAGGAGGAATTCCTCGACATGTTCTTCGAGGACCTCGAACTGCCCGATCTCGTGAAGAAGACGTTGAAGGAATCGACCGCGACCGACATGTCGCGTGCCGGCTACACGATATCGGGGGCGCCGGCCAATCTCAGCGTCACCCGGACGATGCGCAACAGCATGGCGCGGCGCATTTCGATGCGGCGTCCGAAGCCGATCGAGGTCGAGCTGCTGGAGGCCGAGCTCGCCCAGGCCGAGTCTGCCGGCGCCGCCGACGAGGTCGCGCGGCTGACGCTCGAGATCGAGACCCTGCTGCGCCGGACCAAGCTCATCCCCTTCATCGATCCGGTCGACGTCCGTTACAAGCGGTTCGAGCATATCCCGCGGCCCAACACCCAGGCGGTCATGTTCTGCCTGATGGACGTCTCGGGCTCGATGACCGAGGGCATGAAGGACCTCGCCAAGCGCTTCTTCATGCTGCTCCACGTCTTCCTCGAGCGCCGCTACAAGACGGTCGACGTCGTCTTCATCCGCCACACCAGCACCGCCGAGGAGGTCGACGAGGAGACGTTCTTCTACAGCCGCGAGACCGGCGGCACGGTCGTGTCGAGCGCGCTGGAGAAGATGCTGGAGATTGCCCGCGCACGCTATCCGCTCGACACCTGGAACATCTATGCGGCGCAGGCCTCGGACGGCGACAACTACGGCTCGGACAGTGGCCGCTGCGTCGAGATGCTCAACGGAAAGGTGCTGCCGCTCTGCCAGTATTTCGCCTATATCGAGGTCGGCGACGCCGGCGACGGCCCGATGATGCGCGACACAGACCTCTGGCATTCCTACAGCCAAGTCGCGCCGGGCCACAGCCATTTCGCAATGAAACGGGTCAGCGACCCGACCCAGATCTTTTCGGTGTTCCATGAACTCTTTTCCAAAGAACGAGCGCGTGGCTGACGCGGTGGCGGAAACCCCGGCGCTGCTATCCCCCGGCCATTTGTCGAATGCGCCCAAGCCCTTGTTCGAGGGTCCGAATTGGGACTTCACGACGCTCCAGCAGGTGCACGACGCAATCGAGGAGATCGCGCTCGGCGAGCTCGGGCTCGACGTCTATCCCAACCAGATCGAGGTCATTACCTCCGAGCAGATGCTCGACGCCTACGCCTCGGTCGGCCTGCCGCTGATGTACCGGCATTGGAGCTTCGGCAAGCGCTTCGCGCATCACGAGACGCTCTACCGCAAGGGGCTGCAGGGCCTCGCCTACGAGATCGTCATCAACTCGAGCCCGTGCATCAGCTACATCATGGAGGAGAACTCCATGACGATGCAGACGCTGGTGATCGCGCACGCGGCGTTCGGCCACAACCACTTCTTCAAGAACAACTATTTGTTCCGGCAGTGGACCGACGCCGAGGGCATTCTCGACTACCTGGCCTTCTCGCGCGACTACATCTCCAAATGCGAGGAGCGCTACGGCATCGATGCGGTCGAGCGCGTGATCGACGCGGCGCATGCGCTGCGCGATCACGGCGTCAACCGCTATGCCCACCGCGCCAAGCCGAACCTCAACGAGGAGCTGCAGCGCGAGGAGGACCGACGGGCCCACGACGAGGCGAATTACAACGATCTCTGGCGCACCGTGCCGACCGGGACGAAGGCGCCGGATTTGACGACCGAGGAGGTCTCCGACGCCGAGAACCGCCTGAAGCTCGGCCTGCCCGAGGAGAACCTGCTTTATTTCATCGAGAAGCGCGCGCCCAAACTCGCCGGCTGGCAGCGCGAGCTGGTGCGCATCGTCCGCAACATCGCCCAGTATTTCTATCCGCAGAAGCAGACGCAGCTGATGAACGAGGGCTGCGCCACCTTCTGCCACTACGAGATCATGAACCGGCTGCACGACAAGGGGCTGATCACCGAAGGCACCATGCTCGAGTTCCTGCACTCGCATTCGAGCGTCGTCTTCCAGCCGTCGTTCGACGATCAGCGCTACAGCGGGCTCAATCCCTATGCGCTCGGCTTCGCGATGATGTGCGACATCAAGCGCATCTGCACCGAGCCGACCGACGAGGACCGCGCCTGGTTCCCGGACATGGCCGGCAACGGCGATCCCTACGGGACGCTGCGCCACGCCTGGGCGAACTTCCGCGACGAGAGCTTCGTGCTGCAGTATCTGAGCCCGAAGCTGATCCGCGAGTTCCGGCTCTTCGAGGTCGCCGACGACAACGCCCAGCCGGCGATGCGGGTCGATGCGATCCACGACGAGCTCGGCTATCGGCGGGTGCGCAGCGCGCTGTCGCGGCAATACGATCTGGCGCGGCGCGAGCCCGACATCCAGGTCGTCGACGTCGATCTCGCCGGCGACCGCTGCCTCGTCCTCGCGCATTCCGTCTACAACGGCGTGCAGCTCGAGGAGAAGACCTGCCAGTCGGTGCTGCGTCACATTTCGGAGCTGTGGGGCTATAACGTCCGGCTGCACGAGGTCGACGCGGCGACCGACCGACGGCTCAAGACGCACGAGGTCACCGCGATCCGAGCTTGAGCGGATCGGCGATCGTTCGTAGCGGCTCCGTCAGGCTTCGGCAATGACGGCAACCGAGCAAGGGAAAGCGGCGGCGATCCTCTGCTCGTCTCGGCAAATGCGTGAGTGGCGGTCTAGCGCTCGTCGGTACCGGTGCGGCCGACCGTCAAAGCCCGAGCCAGCTGGCTGAACGCTTCCTGGTGGCGCTGATTCTGGATCTCGCTGAAATTGCGGGCGAGCTCCAGCATCATCCGTTCGCGGTGATTGTCGGGTGCGACGAGGTTCGACGGCGCCGCATCGAGGCCCTCGTAGAAGAACTCGACCGGCACGTTCAGCACGCGACCGATCTCGAAGAGGCGGCCGGCCGAGACGCGATTGATGCCGCGTTCGTACTTGTGCGCCTGCTGGTAGGTCACTCCCACCAGCTCGGCAATCTGTTGCTGCGTCAGGCCCAGCATGACGCGACGCTCGCGAATGCGCTTGCCGACATGAGCGTCGATCTTCTGAGTCGTCTCGTTTGATTTCATCGCAAGCTTCCCTCGCCCTCGGTTCAGCACTGCGGACAAACGGCGAAATCGCAAGGAGATTCAAACTAGCGAATATTTGATAGATTTTGCCGCGTCAATGCGCGCAAAAGTTCTTGATTTTCAATGAATCTGGGGGGAACGATCGCCGTGCTTGCCGCCTAGAATAATACGGCAGAGGTTATCGAGAGGGGGGGACGAATGCGGCTGCTGTTCTGGGGTGGCGTCGCGCTCACCTTCGTCTGGACCATCATTTCGGCCATCGCGACGATCTCGATCGGCTGAAAGAGGCCCGGCGCGTTCACGGTCACCGTCGCGAGGTGAGGACCGCTGTGCCGGCCTTTTGCACGATCGAATCCGCCAGCAGCCATCCGATGCAGCCATAGCTCTCGTCGTTGAGGTGCAGCTGATCGGGCGACAGCATGGTCGTGAAGTCGAGCTGCCCTTCGCGCAGCCAATACCGCATGATGTCGAAGCGGCGGAAGACGGAGATGCCCTCCTGCCCGGCGATCGTCGCGATGCCGATCTCGACCACCGGATAGTTGGCGTGATCGAGGACCCGCGGAGCATATTGCAGGTCCATCAGGATGACGTCGATCCCGGCCGATTTGAGGCGTCGCACGCCGTCGCGCACGACGGCGAGATCGCGGCCTAGGTCGTCGTTCCTCAGCACGGCGTTCGTCCCGACCTGCCAGACGACGAGATCGGGGCCGAGCGCGAGCACGTCGCGATCCAGCCGCGCCAGCATGTCGACCGAGGTCTCGCCGTCGATGCCCTTGTTGACGACATTGATGGCATCGGCGGGCAGGCGGTAGTGCAGCGCGTCGGCAAGCTGACTGGGATAGGCATGCGCCGGCGTGCTGGCGCCGGTCCCCGACGTCGACGAGGAGCCGAGCGCGACGATGCGCAGCGCGGAGTGCTGGGCAAGACGCAGTGTCGTCCGCGGCAATTGGGTCTGGAGCCGGACGAGATCCACCGGTGCCGCACATGTCCCGGGCATGGTGGCCAGCGCCGGAAGCGGAGCGCCGAGCAGCATCAGGGCGACGGCGAGCCGGCGCTGGTGCTTCATGCCACTCACTGGGTCGCGAAGTCGATGGCATCAGCGAGGCGCTTGGCGACGCAGTCGTAGACCGTGGCGGCGGCACGGGAGCGGTCTTCCTTGGGCACGTTCTCATAGTCGAAGATGCCGGCCTCGCTCCAATATTTCATGATCTCGAACCGTTGGAAGAGATAGACCTCCTCGACGTCCGAGGCGCGCTGCATCGCCTCGAGGTAGCGATCGAAGCCGATGATCGAAGCGGTGCGCCGCGAGTACTGCATGTTGACGAACATGACCTCGATGTGATGGTCGCGCAGCGCCGCGACGCCGGCCTCGAGCACCGAGGAGAAGACCTCGGCATCGATGCCGCGCACCGCATCGGTCGTGCCGGTCTCCCAGATCGCCAGGATCGGAGCCTCGGCAATCACGTCGGGAACGAAGCGGTCGACCATCTCCTGCGCCGTCTGACGCGGCACGCCCTTGTTGGCGACGGTGATCGGCACGTCGGGATGACGCCGGAGCAGCTCTTCCTGGAGCTGCGCCGGATAGGCCTGCGCCAGCGATAGCACGGCGGCGCCGGCGGTCGAGGAGCCGCCGATGACGACGATCTTGGTCGGCGCGTGGTGCCGCAGGCTCGTTGCCAGCGCCGGCAGCTTCGGCGTGTCCTCGATGAGCTCGCGCGGCGCCTGGCAATGCTGGTCGGCATCCTCCGCCGCCGCGGTTCCGGCAAGCAGCACGGCGGCGGTCGCGATCGCCAGAACGACGCCCGGGCGCCGCATCGCGGTCATGGCTGCACCCCGGCGGTCGGCGTCCGGCCGGCACGCAGCGTCGCCACCGACCTTGCCGTGCCGCGATCCATCGCGCGGTACCAGGTCAGGAGCCCAGCCGTGCCGATCATCAGGGCGAAGCCGATGATATTGACCAGGATCTGCGTCGCGAGCCCGCCCGACCACTCGGTCAGCACGAAATGCCCGAGCACCGAGAGCAGGATGCCGAGGCAAAAGACCTGCAGCGATTGCTGACCGCACAGGATGATCGGGTGCACTGCTCGCCAGCGGAAGAACGGGTTGTCGGCAGGCACGAGATGGACGACGACAAGCGCGACTGCGAGGAAGTGAACGACGCGCAGCGCGGCGAGGTTCGTCTTGTTGACCGGCCACAGCTGACGCAGGAACAGCGCCGGAAAATTGTCGTAGATTCCGTGGATCGTCCAGCTGAGGCAGATCACGACGGACAGCGCCACGAAGATCGCGGCGGCGACGAATAGAAGATTGCTGCGCGGCAGGATGCGCCGTCCGGCGATTCGGGCGAAGCCGGCGGCCGTGCCGATGACGAAGAGCAGCTGCCAGGCCATGGGATTGAAGAACCATACCTGGTCATCCGGGTAGGCGTGCAAGGAGAAGCCGTAGACTTGCGTCGCAGCGTAGAGGGCGAGGGCCGGCAGCAGGGCGGCGAGCGTATCGATCCGCAGCAGCAGCAGGATGAGCGGAAAGGAGGACAGCAGCACGATGTAGAGCGGCAAGATGTCGAGGAAGGTCGGCTGGAACTGGAGCAGAAGAGCCTTGATGATCGCGATGTGCGGCACCGCGAGGAAATCGCCGACCCGCAGCTCGTCAGTATACATCGGGTTGTTGAACCTCACGATCGTATAGGAGACCTCGGCCGTGAAGATGACGAACAGAAAGATATGGGCGACATAGAGCTGCCAGACGCGGCGATAGATTTGCGCGGTGGCGAAGAGGATGCCCTGATCGAGCAGCGTGCGACCGTAAACCATCGCGGCGGTGTACCCTGAGATGAAGATAAAAATCTCCGCCGCATCGCTGAACCCGATGGACGGTAAGGTGAACCAGTTCAGCGTGTTCTCGGGAATATGATCGATAAAGATGAAGAACAAGGCGAGGCCGCGGAAGAAATCGAGCCGCAGGTCGCGCTCGCCGCCACCAGCCGGGTTGTCAGCCATTCCGGGAAATGCCCTCGCGACCGTCGTCATGTCCGTCGCGCAATTGCCTGTCGGCGGTCGCGCGCGCCGCTGCGTCAAATCGCCGGCCCGGGCGGTCCGGCCCAGGCACCTCGAACTGTGACGGTCGCGGCGCGCTTGGTCAAGCGCATGGCGCCACCGCGGCGATCGCGGGGCCGTGCCAGGCGCGCTTGCGCCGGGGCTTCGATCGCGTGGGGCGACGGCCTCCATGCCGCCGAACCCCTGGCCAACGACCGGTTCGTGTCGCGCGACTATTGGAAGAGCGGCAGCGAGCTTTGCACGGTCTTCCAGAGACCCCAGAGCAGCGGGATCCCGACGAAGCCCCAAACTAGCAGGAGCTTGAGCCCGACACCCGACGGCGCCGTGCCGGTATTCGATTGCATCGCCATGTCCTCCCCCCTTAGCGCGCGCCGGCCGGCTGCAGCTTGATGTAATGCCTGGCGTCGACGGGCATCAGATAGTTGCAGATAAACCCGATCACCAGTAGTACGGCCATGATGTATCTGGTGATCGTATCGGCAGGCGGAACCAGCCAGCGACTGAAGCCCGGGCCAGCGACGATGTGCTCGCGATCCAAGATGGAAGCCATGCGTTTCGTCCCCCCTTGACGCTCAGTCGGCGAGGCGTAAGCACGCGCCCGACGATTTTGCGCTCTTGGCGATCCCTAGGTCCGTCGCGCAACCTTTCGGCGAAAAATAACGGAGATTCTCTGCTTGGTCCAATGAATCCCTCATTAATGGGGCTCAATTGCTTCAGAGCTTGTTCTGTCGCGCCTCGCAGCCTCAGCATAATATGACGGCGAGCGAGGCGCCAAGTGGCGTCGCTTTGGGAGGGTTCATGAGTACCTTGATCGACATGCGCGTCATCGATCTCCTGTCGGCGCGGCTGTGCCACGAGCTGATCAGCCCGGTCGGCGCGATCGCCAACGGCGTTGAGCTGCTGGGCGAGGACGATCCCGATTTCGTGCGGGAAGCGACGGCGTTGATCGCACAAAGCGCAAAGAAGGCGGGGCAGCGCCTGCAATTCTATCGCTTCGCCTACGGTGCGCTATCGCGCGACGGCGGCGGAGCGGGCGGCCCCGATCCGCGCGAGCTTGTCGACGGACTGCTCGACGGCGGCAAGGTCGCGTGCGACTGGCAACCCGCGGCGGACCCCATCGCGACGGTTTGGCGCAAGCTCGGCTGCAACCTCGTCGTGCTGGCCGCAGAGGCGCTGCCGCGCGGCGGCAGGATCACGGTGGTTGCCGGGGGCGGCGGGAGGACGCCGTCGCTCGAAGTCGCGGCGCAGGGCGAGACTATCAACCTGACCGAGGACGGGCGGGACGCGCTGGCGATGCGGACCGACGTCGCGGAACTCACCTCGCGGACGGTGCATGCCTATTACACCGCTTGCGTGGCGCAGCAGCTTGCTGCGGTCGTGACGATCGACGAGACAACCGCCGGACGCCTTGTTCTGCGGGTGGCGGCAGCGCCGCAATAGAGCGCCGCCGAGTCAGCGCAAGAGCATCGCCTCGGTCACGACCGCGCTCATTGGGATGTCGTATGGCTGCGGCCGGATGCTGGCGACTTGCGACAGCTCGTAGCCGATGCCGATCGCAAGCGGGCGCGGCGCCATCCCGGCGAGCGTCCGATCGAAGAACCCGCCGCCGTAGCCCAGCCGATAGCGCTGGGCGTCGAATCCGACAAGCGGGACGAGCAGGGTATCCGGGCTGACGACCGCTCCCGCCGGCGGCGTCGGAATGTTCCAGACGCCCTTTTCCATGGCCATGCCCGCCGACCAGGGACGGAACTCGAGTGGCTGCCGCGGCGCGACGACGGCGGGCAGGGCGGCGCGCCAGCCTCCGGCGATGAGGCGCAGGACGAGCGGCTTCGCATCGAACTCGCCGCGAAATGGCCAGTAGAAGCCGATCGTCCCGACCGGCAGCTCGCGCAGCAGCGTCTCGAGCCGGACAGCGATCGCCTCGTTCCACCGGAGCCGCTCCGCCGGCGCGATGGCGCGGCGCCGCTCGATCAGCTCGTCGCGCATCGCCTGCCGCCACCGCGTCGGATCGCCGGTCTCGGGCTCCGCCATGCAGCGGCCTCGTCTAGAAAAGTCCGGAGATGCGGCCGTTCGCCCCGACCGCGATATGGTTGGCCGCGGGGACGCGCGGCAGGCCGGGCATCGTCATGATGTCGCCGCAGATGACGACGACGAACTCGGCGCCGGCGGCAAGCCGGACCTCGCGGATCGGAATGACGTGGCCGCTCGGCGCGCCTTTCGCCGTCGGGTCGGTCGAGAAGCTGTATTGCGTCTTGGCGATGCAGACCGGGAGATGACCGAAACCGGCGGCCTCGATGTCCTGGATCTGACTGGTGATCCGCGCGTCGGCGGCGATCTCCGAGGCGCCGTAGATGCGCTGTGCGACGCGCCGCACCTTGTCGAGCAGCGGCAGCTCGTCGGGATAGAGCAACGTGAAATTCGCCGGCTGCTCGTCGATGACGCGCAGCACGGTGAGGCCGAGCTCGGCGGCGCCGGCGCCGCCGCTGGCCCAATGATCGGCGACCACCATCTCGGTGCCGGCTGCGGCGCAGAGCTGACGCAGCAACGCGAACTCGGCCTCGGTATCGGCGCTGAAGCGGTTGACCGAGACGACGGCGGGGACGCCATAGGAGCGGATATTGGCGATGTGGCGGTCGAGGTTCGCAAAGCCGGCGCGCAGAGCGTCGAGGTTCTCGGTCTTGAGCGCCTCCTTGGCGACGCCGCCGTGCATCTTGAGAGCGCGGATCGTCGCGACGAGCACGACGCAGTCGGGCTTGAGACCCGCCTTGCGGCACTTGATGTCGAGGAATTTCTCGGCGCCGAGGTCGGCTCCGAAACCGGCCTCGGTGACGACGTAATCGGCGAGCTTGAGTCCGGCTTTGGTGGCGATCACCGAGTTACAGCCATGCGCGATATTGGCAAAGGGTCCGCCGTGGATCAGCGCAGGGTTATTCTCCAGCGTCTGCACGAGGTTCGGTGCGATCGCATCCTTGAGCAGCGCGGTCATCGCGCCGGCCGCCTGCAAGTCGCCGGCGCGAACCGGCCTGTGGTCGCGCGTCTGGCCGATGACGATGTTGCCGAGACGGCGCTGCAGATCGGCAAGGTCGGTCGCGAGGCAGAAGATTGCCATGATCTCGGAGGCGACGACGATGTCGAAACCGTCCTCGCGCGGAAAGCCGTTCGCCGCGCCGCCGAGCGAGGTCACGATCTGGCGCAGCGCCCGGTCGTTCATGTCGAGGCTGCGCCGCCAGGTGACGCGGCGCTGGTCGATGCCGAGCTCGTTTCCCCAATAGATGTGGT
>JAQGID010000081.1 GCA_028291405.1 Rhodospirillales bacterium
CGCTGCTGCGCTCGCTGATGGCGGCGGTCGAGGATCGCGGCGACGGCGGCAATCGGGTAACGCGCGCTTATCACTTGCGGCTCGACGAGGGCCGCCAATCGCTGATCTTCTCGCCGCGCGACCTCGTCGGCCTCGTCGTCGACCCGCCGCTCGCCTTCGCCGGCCCGCAGGCGCCCGCGATCGCCAAGCAGCCGTCGCCCTATATCATCGCCGAGAATTTTCTCGACCGCGCCCTGCTGGACGAGCTGCTGCGCTTCGTCGCCGCCGCCGAGCCCGGCTTCGTCGACGCCACCGTCTCGACCAGCGATGCCGACTATCGCCGCTCGAAGGTGCTCTACAACTTCCCGCGTTTCTCCGAGCTCGTCCGCACCAAGATCGCGAGCATCGCCGGCGATCTCGCCAAGCGCTTCGGCATCGCGCCCTTCCCGGTCGCCGACGTCGAGTGCCAGATGACGGCGCATAACGACGGCAACTACTTCAAGCTGCACAACGACAGCGGCTCGCCCGATACGGTGACGCGGGTGCTGACCTACGTCTATTATTTCAACAACGAGCCCAAGGCTTATTCCGGCGGCGAATTCCGCCTCTACCATAGCCGCATCGAGGACGGCGCCTATCGTTGCGGCGAGGTCGCCGCCGACATCACCCCCAAGAACAACAGCGTCCTTTTCTTCCCCAGCTACTGCCACCACGAGGTCCTGCCGGTCCGCTGCCCCACACAGCGCTTCGCCGACAGCCGCTTCACGATCAACGGCTGGATCAGAAGGGCGGCGTAAGCAGGGTTCTTACGACGCCCCCGTCATCTCGACGAACTCGTCCTCGCTGAGCGTCGCGACGCCGAGCGCCTTCGCCTTCTCCGCTTTCGAGCCGGCGTCGGCGCCGACCACGACGTAGTCCGTCTTGGCCGAGACCGAGGAGGCGACCTTGGCGCCGAGACCTTCGGCGCGCGCCTTCGCCTCGAAGCGGGTCAGCTTCTCCAGCGTACCGGTGAAGACCAGCGTCTTGCCGGCGAGCGGCGAGGCGGATTGCGTGGGGGCGGCGACGTTCTCGATCGTCTCGAGCTGCGCCACGAGGTCGGTGAGGGCGTCGCGGTTATGTTCCTCACGAAAGAAGGCGATGATGTCGCCGGCGACGCTCTCGCCGATCTGGCTGATGTTGGTAAGGTCGCGCCAGGCGTCGCCCTCCTGGTCTCGGGCGGCATCGAGCATCGCCGCCTGCCAGCGTTCGAAGCTGCCGTAGTGGCGCGCCAGCAGCTTTGCCGTCGCCTCACCGACCTGACGGATGCCGAGCGAATAGATCAGCCGGTCGAGGGGGATCGTGCGCCGCCGGTCGATCGCCTCGAGCAAATTGCGCGTCGAGATCTCGCCCCAGCCCTCGCGCTTGCGGATGTCCTCGGCATGGTCACGCAGGCGAAAGATGTCGGCCGGGGTGCGGATCAGCCCGTCGGCGTAGAAGGCGGCGACGTTCTTCTCGCCGAAGCCGTCGATGTCGAAGGCGAGGCGCGAGCCGAAATGGATGAGGCGCTCGACACCCTGCGCCGGGCAGACGAGCCCGCCGGTGCAGCGCCACGCCGCCTGGCCCTCCTCGCGGATCGCCAGGCTGTGGCAGATCGGGCATTCCGGATGGTCGCCGCCGGGCGGCGTCAGCTTCGCCGCCATCGAGAACTCGACCGAGTCGGCCGGCCGCTTGTCCTGCACCACCGAGACGACCTGCGGGATGACGTCGCCGGCGCGCTGGATGACGACGGTGTCGCCGTCGCGGAAATCCTTGCGGCGGATCTCGTCCTCGTTGTGCAGCGTCGCGCGCGCGACGATGACGCCGCCGACGTTGACCGGCGCGAGACTGGCCCAAGGCGTCAGGACGCCGGTGCGTCCGACCGAGATCTCGATGGAGTTGAGGACGGTCGTCGCCTGCTCGGCGGGGAATTTATGGGCGAGCGCCCAGCGCGGCGCGCGGCTCACCATGCCGAGCCGCGCCTGCCAGTCGAAGCGGTTGATCTTGTAGACGACGCCGTCGATGTCGTAGGGCAGCAGCGCCCGCTCGCCGCCGATGTCGTGGTGGAAGGCGAGGGCGTCCTCGAGCGTCGCGCAGAGCCGCGATTGCGGGCTCACCGGAAAGCCCCAGTGCCGCAGGCGATCGAGGAAATCCCAATGCGTCTCGGCGACCGCCTCGCTGACCTCGCCCAGGGCGTAGCAGAACAGCTTCAGCGGCCGCGACGCGGTGATGCTGACGTCGAGCTGGCGCAGCGAGCCGGCGGCGGCGTTGCGCGGATTGGCAAAGACCGGCTCGCCGCGCTCGCCGCGCCGCTCGTTCATCGCGAGAAACTCGGCCTTCTCCATATAGACCTCGCCGCGCACCTCCATCACCGCCGGCGCCTTGCCTTTCAGCGTCTGCGGCAGTACGGCGATGGTCCGGAGATTCTCGGTGACGTCCTCGCCCACGGCCCCGTCGCCGCGCGTCGCCCCGCGGACGAATCTACCGTCCTCGTAGAGCAGCGAGATCGAGAGCCCGTCGATCTTCGGCTCGGCGACGACCTCGATCGCGGTCGTCGCGTCGTCGCGCAGCTCCTTGATGAAATTGCGCACGCCGGAAAAGAAGCCGCGGACGTCCTCGTCGTCGAAAGCGTTCTCCAGCGAGAGCATCGGCCGCAGATGCTTGACCTTGCGGAACCCGGAGCTCGGCGCCGTGCCGACCTGGCGCGACGGGCTTTCGGCGCGGATCAGCTCGGGGAACTGCGCCTCGATCGCCTGGTTGCGGCGCATCAGCGCATCGTACTCGGCGTCGCTGACCTCCGGCGCGTCCTCGGCGTAGTAGCGCTTGTTGTGATAGGCGATCGTCTCGGCGAGGCGCGCCAGCTCGGCGGCCGCCTCCTCCGGTGTCAGCGCCGCGACCTCCCACTGCTCCTCCGTTGTCACGACGCCCATACCCGTGTTGTCGGTCCCTCCTCGCTTAAGGGAGGAGGGCGATGTCCGGCGCTTTCGGCCTTCTTACAAAACCACATCCTCAACGTGTCCCTGCAATGAGGCTCGCGGCGGCGGCGCGCGCCTCCTCGGTGATGGCGCTGCCGGAAAGCATGCGGGCGATCTCCTCGCGGCGGTCGGACGCGCTCAGCACCTCGACCGAGGTCATCGTGTCGTCGCGTCCAGCCTTCTTGGCGACCCGCCAGTGATGCGCGCCCATCGCCGCGACCTGCGGCGAATGCGTCACGACCAACACCTGGAGCTGCTCGCCGAGGCGCAGCAGCCGCTCGCCGACGGCTGCCGCGGCGGCGCCGCCGATGCCGCTATCGACTTCGTCGAAGACCAGTGTCGCGGCCGGCGAGCCCGCCGACAGCACGACCTTGAGCGCCAGCATGAAGCGCGACAGCTCGCCGCCCGACGCGATCCGCGCCAGCGGCCCGAACGGCGCGCCGGGATTCGTCGCGACGGTGAAGGCAACGCGGTCCTGCCCGTGCTCCGACCACTCGGCTTCGGAGAGCGGCGTCAGCACGGTTTGGAATCGCGCCTTGCCGAGCCGCAGCGGCTCGAGCTCGCGGGTGATCGCGGCGTCGAGCTTGGTCGCGGCGCGCCGCCGCAGCTTGGCGATCTTCTCGGCGGCGTCGCGATAGGCGGCGCTGGCGGCCGCCGCCTCGCGCTGCAGCCGCGCCAGCGTGCCGCTGCCGTCCTCGATCGCCGCGATGCGGCCGGCGATCGTCTCGCGCAACGCGGCGAGGGCATCGACCGCGACGCCGTGTTTGCGGGCGAGGGCGCGCAGCGCGAAAAGCCGCTCCTCGGTCTTCTCGACGTCGCCACCCTGCAGCCCGTCGTCGCGCAGCGCCGCCGTCAGTTGGGCGACGCCCTCCTGGGTTTCGACCGCGGCGCGCTCGAGCGCCGCGATCGCCGGATCGAGCAGCGCGCCGGCCTTGTCGCGCGCCCGCTCGAGCTGACGCAGGGCGGTGTTCAGCATGCGCTCGGCACCGCGGTTGCCGGCGAGCTCGCCGAGCGCGTCCTCGACCGCGGAAACCAGCTTCTCGCGATGCATCAGCAGCGCCCGCTGGCCGGCGAGCTCGTCTTCCTCGCCGGGGCGCGGCGCCATCGCGTCGAGTTCGGCGAGCGAGTGGCGCAGGTAATCCTCGTCGGCGCGCGACTGCGCCAACGCCGCCTCGGCCTCGGCCTGCGCCGCGCCGAGCCGGCGCCATTCCTGCCAGCGCGCCCGCTGCGCCGCGATGTCGCCGGCATAGTCGCCGAAGGCGTCGAGCAGGTCGCGATGCGTCGTCGGGTCAAGCAGCCCGTGCTGCTCGAACTGGCCCTGGATCTCGACCAGCATCTCGCCGATCTGCTTGAGGAGCCCGACGCTCGCCGGCGCATCGTCGACGAAGGCGCGGCTGCGCCCGTCGGCACCGAGCACGCGGCGCAGCACCAGCGTGCCGCCGTCGGGCTCGGCCACGAGTCCGTGCTCCGACAGCAGCGCCCAGACCGGATGGTGCTCGGGCGGCGCGAACTCGGCGGTGACGACTGCCTGCGCCGCGCCGCGCCGCACGAGCCCGCTTTCGGCTCGCGCACCGAGCGCCAGGCCCAGCGCGTCGAGCAGGATCGACTTGCCTGCGCCGGTCTCGCCGGTGAGCACCGACAAGCCCGAGCGAAAGGCGAGATCGAGCCGCTCGATCAGCACGAAATCGCGGATCGTCAGGCCGAGCAGCATCGCTTGTGGTCTGCGCAATCGGTTGCCATTGCGCGTGATGATACAAGCGGCGACGCCGCCGGGCCAGAGGCCGCGATGTCGGTCCGCCGGCCCGGCTCACGTCGCGCGACGTTCAGGCGTGGTGGACGAAGGACGGATCGCAGACGATCGCCTCGAACTGGGCCAGCGCCTTGATGCGGCCGAAATAGGCGCCGATCTCGGGCTTGCTGCGGAAAGCCTCGATGTCCTGCGCGCTGCGCCATTGCCCATAGTTGACGACTCGCCGGCCGTCCTTGCTCTTGTGGAAGCTGGCGGAGATGTAGCCGGGCTGCTTGCTGAACACCGCCTCGGTGCCTTCCT
>JAQGID010000107.1 GCA_028291405.1 Rhodospirillales bacterium
GCGCCTCCTTCACCAACCAGGTGCTGGCGCAGATCGAGCTGTGGAGCAACACCGGCAAGTACGAGAACAAGGTCTACGTCCTGCCCAAGCACCTCGACGAGAAGGTCGCGGCGCTGCACCTCGAGAAGCTCGGCGTCAAGCTGACCAAGCTGACGAGCCAGCAGGCGCAGTACCTCGGCCTCGACAACGCCGGCCCCTACAAGCCGGATCATTACCGCTATTGAGTCGATGAGGACGGCACGGCGTTGCGTGGGGGAGCGACGGGCCGCAGGGTGTCGGACGGCAAAGGTGACGGCGGGTTCGGCGTCGTCGTATGCTCCCCTACGGAGGGTGCCGCTCTTGGCAAGGGGCTTCGTCGCTTCGCTGGGTCGATCCGTCGCTGCCGGCTTGCCGGCGGCTGCGCCTCTCCTGTTGCTGAGCCGTCGCGCCCTCGCGCTCGATATTCCGGACCTTGCGGCCGCGACGATCGGCGGAGCGGCAGTGCTCATCCTGCTCGCCCTGTCGGTCGCGCTCTGGACGACGAGGCGGCGGGCCTCCGCCGTCATCCGGCAGAAGCAGGAGGAGCTGGCGGAAGCCGCGGCGCTCACGACGATGCTGCCCGTCGCCTGCTTTCGCTGGCGCGTCGCAGACGGCGCCGAGAGCTTTGCACCGGGCCGGCTCGATAGCCTGCAGCTCGATGGCGCGACGAGCTTTGCCGAGCTGCGCGAGCGCCTTGCACCGGCGGATGGAATGGCGCTGGCCGGCGCCGTCCGCGACTTGCGCACCGAAGGCAAGGGTTTCGGACTGATGGCGGCGCTCGGCGCCGGCGGCAGCCTCGAAATAACCGGCCACCGCGTCCGAAACCAATCCGGTCCGCTCATCGACCTTGTCTGGGTGCGCGACGCGACGCGTCGCGAGAGGGTCCTCGCGGAGGCCGCCGGTGTCGCCGCCGAGCGTGACGCCCTGCGCGAGGCGCTTGACTCGTTGCCCTTGCCGGTATGGCGCCGCGCCGCCGATCTGACGCTCATCGATTGCAACACGGCCTATGCCGCGGCAGTCGACGCGACGCGCGAGAATGCCATCGTGGAAGGCCGCGAGATCGGCGCCGGCGTCCTGACGGGGCGCGGCCGCGACCTCGCCGAGCGGGCGTTGCGCAGCGGCGCGGCGCACTCGGAAAGCCACCACATCGTGATCAACGGCTCACGCCGGCTGGTCGAGCTCTTCGAGGTGCCTCTCGCCGGCGGCGGTGTCATCGGTTATGCGCGCGATTTCACCGATCTCGAGAACGTCCAGGCCGAGTTGGCGCGGCACATCGCAGCGCATGCCGACGTGCTCGAGAACGTCGCGACCGCGGTCGCGATCTACGGTCCCGACACGCGGATCAAATTCTACAACACCGCCTTCAGCGTGCTGTGGCGCCTGGAGGAGGATTGGCTGACCACCGAGCCGACGCTCGGCGAGGTCCTCGAACGGCTCCGCGAGCGGCGACGCATTCCGGAATATGCCGATTTCCGCGCCTTCAAGCGACAGCAGCTCGCGATGTTCACCTCGCTGATCGATCCGCAGGAGGAGCTGCTCCACCTGCCCGACGAGCGCACCCTCCGCCTCGTCGTCTCGACGCATCCCTTCGGCGGGCTGACCTTCGTCTACGAGGACGTCACCGACAAGCTGGCGCTCGAGCGCTCGTACAATACGCTGATCGAGGTACAGCGCGAGACGCTCGACAATCTATACGAAGCGATTGCCGTGTTCGGCAGCGACGGCAGGCTGAAGCTCTCGAACCCCGCCTACGGCCAGATCTGGAAGCTGCGGCCCGACGATTTGCAGGGCGAGCCGCACGTCAGCGAGATTGTCGAGAAAACCCGCGCATTCTTCGACGACGGCGGCGACTGGCCGGACCTCAAGCAGCGCATCATCGCGCGCGTCACGACCTACATGCTCTCGAGCGGCCAGCTCGAACGGCGCGACGGCTCGACGCTGCAAGTCGCAACCGTGCCGCTGCCCGACGGCAACGTCCTCCTCAGCTATCTCGATGTCAGCGATTCGGCGCGCGTCGAGCGCGCCCTGCGCGAGCGCAACGAGGCGCTGGAGACCGCCGGGCGGCTGAAGAGCGAGTTCATCGCCAACGTCTCCTACGAGCTGCGCACGCCATTGAACGCGATCATCGGTTTCGCCGAGATCCTCGACAAGCAGTACTTCGGCGAGCTCAACCCGCGCCAGCTCGACTACAGCCGGGGTATTCTCGACAGCTCCTACCGCCTGCTGACCTTGATCAACGACATCCTCGACCTTGCGACCATCGAGGCCGGCTACATGCTGCTCGAGACCGAGCATATCGACATCCACAGCCTGATGGTCAGCGTCCTCGGCCTGACGCGCGAACGGGCGCGCAAGCAAAACCTCAACCTCGAGTTCGACTGCCCGCACGATCTCGGGACGCTGACCGCCGACGAGCGACGCCTCAAGCAGGCGCTGTTCAACCTCATCTCGAACGCGATGAAGTTCACCCCCTCGGGCGGCACGATCCGCCTTGCGGCGCGGCGCGAGGGCGGCGAGATCGCGCTGGTCGTCGCCGACAATGGCGCCGGCATTCCGAGCGAGCACCAGGCCCGGGTCTTCGAGAAATTCGAGCGTGGCAACCCGCAGGCGCGGCAGTCGGGCGCCGGCCTCGGTCTGTCCCTGGTGAAGAGCTTCGTCGAGCTACACGGCGGCCGGGTCGAGATGATCTCCGAGCCGGGTGTCGGCACGACCGTGACCCTCCACCTGCCGGTCGAAGCATCCTCGGAGACGACGCCGACCCCGACCGCCTGGGCTGTCCGCGCGTCTTGATCACGCCTTCAGGCGCCGGGAACACCTTGCGTCGTCGAGTATTCGAAATGCAGCGCTTGGCCGGGATGGACGAGCGGATAGATCGCATGCGCCGCCATGGCCGCCTCGGCGAAGCCGGACAGGATGAGCTTGAGTTTGTTGGGATAAGTCGCGATGTCGCCGATCGCGAAGATGCCGGGCACTGAGCTGGCCGAGGTCGCCGGATCGACGACGATGTGATGCTGCTCGACCCGCAGCCCCCATGACGCGATTGGCCCCAGATTCATCGCCAGGCCAAAGAACGCCAGGAGCGCATCGGCCGGCAGTGCCTTCGTCCGGCCCTCGAGATCGGCGACGACGACATTGGCGATCTGGCCGCCGCTACCCTCGAGGGCGTGCAGCTGGTACGGGATGACGAGGTCGATCTTGCCGTCATCGGCGAGGCGCTGCAGCCGTGCTGCCGATTCCGGAGCGGCGCGGAATTTGCCGCGGCGATGCACGACCAAGACGCGTTCCGCGACCTCTGCGAGCGAGATCGCCCAATCGACCGCTGAATCGCCGCCGCCGGCGATGACGACCCGTTTGCCGCGGAAATCCTCGCGGCGGCGGACGAGATAGAAGACGCTCTTGCCCTCGTAGTCGGCGATTCCCTCGAGCGGCGGCCGATTCGGGCCGAAGGCCCCGACCCCGGCGGCGACGATGACGGCGCGGGCCGAAATCAGCGTCCCGCCGGCGGTCGTCAGGATGAAGCCGCCGTCGGGTGCCGCGGCGATCGTCTCAACCGCCTGGCCGAGGTGATAGATCGGCTGGAACGGTGCCGCCTGCTGGGTCAACCGGTCGATCAGCTCGGCGGCGGCGATCGTCGGATGGCCCGGAATGTCGTAGATCGGCTTTTCGGGATAGAGCGCGGCGCATTGTCCGCCCGCCATGTCGAGCGCATCGACCACCTGGCAGCGCATCTTGAGCATGCCGCATTCGAAGACGGCGAAGAGTCCGACCGGTCCGGCGCCGATGATCGCGACATCCGTGCGAGTACCCCCCATCCGCGAAACCTCGATCCTGATCCGTGCCAGCTCGGCGTCGCCAACATGCCGGCCGGCTCGATGCTTGGCAACCCCGCAGGGCCGGTCCGGCAAGTTGCGTGCGTGCCAGCGGCGAGCGGCGAAATAAATGCTTTCATTCCACGCTCGGACTGGGCCTAAATGTCACGGCAGCTCTCGGGTTTCGAGAGTGGACATGGCGCGTTGAAGGCGCCGGCCGACGCGGAACGGGGGCGGACGGTGCTTGCGCGGCATTCCAGCGCATCCGTTCGGAGGGTAGCGATGGCATCTTTGGCACCGAATGCCGGTTTTCCGGATCCGGATTTCAGGCTCTTGTTCGAGTCCGCTCCTGGGCTGTACCTCGTGTTGCGGCCGGATCTCATGATCGTGGCGGCGAGCGATTCCTATATCGAGGCGACGATGACGCGGCGCGACAAGATCGTCGGCCGCAACCTCTTCGAGGCCTTTCCGGACGATCCCGACGATCCCTCGGCGACCGGCATGCGCAACCTCCACGCCTCGCTTCAGCGGGTCATCAAGACCGGACTGCCGGATGTCATGGCGGTGCAAAAATATGCAATTCGTCGCGGCGACGGCGACTTCGAGGAACGTCACTGGAGCCCGGTCAATACTCCGGTGTTCGGCGCCGACAAGGCGCTCGCCTACATCATCCATCGGGTCGAGGACGTCACCGAGTTCATCCGGCTGACGCAGGCCGGGGGCGAGCAGCAGCGCGTCGCCGCCGAGCTGCTCTCCCGCTCCGAGCAGATCGAGGCTGAAATCGTCCAACGGGCGCAGCAGCTCCAGGAGGCGAACGACCGGTTACGCGACGCCAACGAGCAACTCTCGACCTCGCAGGCGACGGTCAATCAGGTGCAGAAGCTGGAGGCTGTCGGGCAATTGACGGGCGGCATCGCCCACGACTTCAACAACCTTCTGACCGTGATCATCGGCAACATCGATCTACTGGAGGCCGATGTCGCGGATCGCGAGGCCGGGCGTCGGATGATGGCGACGATCCGCCGCTCCGCCGAGCGCGGCGCGCGCCTGACCCGGCAGCTTCTCGCCTTTTCTCGGCAGCAGACGCTGAAACCGGAGACCTGCAACCTGAACGCCGTTCTCATCGAGCTCGACGCCGCGATCAAACGCTCGCTCGGTGACGCGGTCATGGTCCGCACGAAGCTCAACCCGGCGCTCTGGCCGTGCAACATCGACATCGCGCAATTCGACACCGCGATCCTCAATGTCGTCGCCAATGCGAGCGACGCAATGCCGCAAGGCGGCACGCTCAGCCTGACGACGCGCAACGTTGCCGTCGAGCCGGCCGACGTCGCCGAGCTCGGCGACATCCGCCCGGGTCGCTATGTCGCCGTCGCACTCGCGGATACCGGCGTCGGGATGTCGCCGGACGCCCTGGCGCGCGCCTTCGACCCATTCTTCACGACAAAGGGAGTCGGCAAGGGCAGCGGCCTCGGCCTCAGCCAGCTTTACGGTTTCGTCATGCAGAGCGGCGGCCACGTCACGCTCGACAGCGAGCCCGGGCGTGGCACCGTCGTCACGATCTATCTGCCGCACACGACGCAGGTGTCGGAGCAATCGCAGGGCGACGCGCCGGAGCCGCCGCGGATCAAGGGCGCGGAGACGGTTCTCGTCGTCGAAGACGATGCCGACGTGCTCGACGTCGCGGTCGCGACGCTGACCGATCTCGGTTATCGCATCCTGCTTGCCTACAACGGACTCGAGGCGTTGCAGATTCTCGAGCGTGACGAGCCGATCGACCTGCTCTTCACCGATATCGTCATGCCGAGCGGCATCAGCGGCGTCCAGCTCGCCCGCGAGGCCCGCCGCCTGCGGCAGGATATCAAGGTGTTGATGACCTCGGGCTATACGACGCAGACGCTGGCGCAGGAATATGGCGCCAACAAGGAATATCAGATCATCACCAAGCCCTATCGCCAGTCCGAGCTCGCCGAGCAGGTGCGGCGGGCGCTCGGTCGGCGCGATCCCGGGAACGGCTGAGCGTCGAAACCCGCTCCGGCGGTGGCGATCTGGCTTCCGGGACGGCGGCGAACCGGTTACAAGGTGGCATGCAAGCACCGTCCTGCCACCGCCTCGAGCTTCACGACGAGGATGCCACGGCGGCGATCGCCGAAGCCTTCGCGCGGCGTGCCGAACCCGGTGACGTCATCGCCCTCGCAGGGCCGCTCGGCAGCGGCAAGACGGTCTTCGCCCGCGCCTTCATCCGCGCCCTCGCGCCCGGCGAGGAGGTGCCGAGCCCGACCTTCACCCTGGTTCAGACCTATGAGACGCCACGCGGCGCAGTCTGGCATTTCGACGCCTACCGCCTGACGCGCCCGGAAGACGCCGTCGAGCTCGGGCTCGACGAGGCGTTGAGCGACGGCATCGTGCTCGTCGAATGGCCGGAGCGCATCGCCCCCCTGCTTCCCGACGAGCGCATCGACGTCGCGCTCTCGACCGGTGGGACCGCGACGTCTCGGGTTGCAGAGCTGCGAATCCCGGCGGCCTGGACGGCGCGCTTCGACGAGGCGATGCGACCGCGATGACGAACGAGGCGGCGCGGGCTCCCGTCGATCGGCCAGCGCTTCTCGCCGGCTTCCTCGCTGCCGCCGGCTGGGGCGCCGCGGACCGCCGCACCCTCGCCGGCGATGCTTCCTTTCGCCGCTATGACCGCTTGTTCCGCGACGGCGAGAGCGCCGTCCTGATGGACGCAGCGCCGCCTCAGGAGGACGTTCGGCCGTTTCTCGCGGTCGCCGATATCCTGCATCGCCTCGGGCTCAGCGCCCCGAGAATTCTCGCACGCGATGTCGCTGCCGGGCTGCTCCTGCTCGAGGATCTCGGCGACGGCACCTATACGCGGCTGCTCGCCACAGGCGCCGACGAGAATCCGCTTTACGCGCTGGCCGTCGATGCGCTGATCGAGTTGCAGCGCCGCTTCGATCCCGCCGCCGCGCAACTGCCGCCCTACGACGAGCCGCGGCTTCTCGCCGAGGCGGCGTTACTCGTCGACTGGTACCTGCCGGCGATGTCCGGCGAGACGCCGCCCGACTCGCTCCGCGAAGCCTATCTCGATGCGTGGCGCGCGGTGCTGCCGCATGCCGCCAGCGCCGCGACGACGCTCGTGCTGCGCGACTATCACGTCGATAATCTCCTGCATCTGCCGCAGCGTCCGGGCGTTGCCGCCTGCGGCCTGCTCGATTTTCAGGACGCCGTCCTCGGCCCTTCCAGCTACGATCTTGTCTCCCTGCTCGAAGACGCGCGGCGCGACGTCGCGCCGGCGCTCGCCGAGCGGATGATCGAGCGCTATCTCGCCGCCTTCCCGGCGGTCGACCGGGCAGGGTTCCTCGCCTCCTACGCCGTCCTCGGGACGCAACGCAACTGCAAGATCGTCGGCATCTTCACGCGGCTTTGGCGGCGCGACGGCAAGCCGCAATACCTGCCGCACATCGCCCGGGTCTGGCGCCTGATCGAGCGCGATCTCGCGCACCCTGCCTTGGCCCCGGTGGCCGACTGGCTTGCCGACAACATTCCGTCCGAGCTGCGCGGCATCCCGCCGCGCCGGGACGCCCCATGAGAGACCGGATGACGCCTCCCACGACAGCAATGGTTCTCGCCGCCGGGCTCGGTACGCGGCTGCGGCCGATCACCGACGCCACCCCCAAGCCGCTGGTCCGCGTCCGCGGCCGCGCGCTGCTCGATCACGCGCTTGATCGGCTGGAGGCGGTCGGCGTCGAGAAGGTCGTCGTCAACACGCATTACAAGGCGGCGCAGATCGAGACCCATCTCGGGCAGCGGACTGCCCCGACGATCGCGATCTCGCACGAGCACGAGCTGCTCGAGACCGGCGGCGGCGTCGTCAAGGCATTGCCGCTGCTGGACGAGCGCTTCTATGTCGTCAACAGCGACGTCTTCTGGCTGGACGGCAAGGTCCCGGCGCTCGAGCGGCTGGCGCGCGCCTGGGACGATTCGATGGACGCGCTGCTGCTGCTGCAGCGGTCGACGACGGCGATCGGCTACGACGGGATTGGCGATTATCTGCTCGATCCGTTCGGCGTGCCCAAGCGGCGTGGCGAGCGGCAGATCGCGCCCTATATCTTCTCCGGGCTGCAGATCCTGCATCGCCGCCTGCTCGACGATCCGGCGTTGCCCAAGAAATTCTCGCTCGGACGGCTCTACGACCGCGCCGAGGAAGCCGGGCGACTACGCGCCATCGTGCACGACGGCGAATGGTACCATATCGGTACGCCGGCCGCGCTCGACCTCGCCGAAGACCGGCTCGCGATCAGTCGCGCCGAGCGCTAGCCGCCAGCCGGGATGCGCCCAGCCCTTTACACGATCGCACCGCATCTCCCGTTTCTCGACGCGCTGGTCGCCGGCATCATGGCCGACACCGGCGGCGACGCGCTCGCCCTGTCGCGCATCACCATTCTGCTGCCGACGCGGCGCGCCGGGCGCGCCCTTCGCGAAGCCTTCCTGCGCGCCAGCGCCGGCCGTGCCTTGCTGCTGCCGCGCATGCTGGCGGCCGGCGATCTCGAGGATGATTCGCTCGGCCTCGGCGGCGACGAGAGCGTCGGCTTTGCCGGCGGCGCTGTCATCCCGCCGGCGATCCCCGAGCTGCGTCGACGCCTTCTTCTGACCCGCCTCGTCCTCGAATGGGGAAGCCGGCGCGGGACCGCACCGTTGTTGCCCGGCCAGGCGGCGATGCTGTCTCGCGAGCTCGCCCGCTTCCTCGACGAGGTGCAATCGGAAGGCCGCGACTTCGCGGCGCTCGCGACGCTGGCGCCGGAAGAATACGCCGAGCATTGGCAGCTGATCCTGCAGTTTCTCGGCATCGTCACCGAGCATTGGCCGGACATCCTGGCCGCGGAGGGCTGCCTTGACCCGGCAGCGCGCCGGAACGCGGTGCTGGCGGCGCAGGCTGATGACTGGCGGCGCGACCCGCCGGCGCAGCGCATTATCGCCGCCGGCCTGACCGGCGCCCTGCCGGCGGTCGCCGAGCTGCTGCAGGTCATCGCCGGCCTGCCCCGCGGCGTCGTTGTCCTGCCGGGTCTCGCGCGCGACAGCGACCCTGAGGATTGGGCGGCGATCGCCGAGGATGCGACGCATCCCCAGCATCAGATGGCACAGCTTCTGGCACGGTTCGAGGTGGGGCCGGCCGACGTCAGGCCTTGGCCGACGCCGGCGATTCCGGGAGCGACGCCGGCGCGCGACGCGCTTGCCGCCGAAGTCCTGCGGCCGGCGGCGGCGACGCACCGCTGGCGCGGCATGGCGCCGCTCGATCACGGCGCGATGCGCGGCGTGATGCGGCTCGACTGCGCCGGCCCGCACGAGGAGGCGGGCGCGATCGCCCTGCTCCTGCGGGAGCGGCTGCAGACTCCCGGCGAGACAGCGGCGCTGGTGACGCCCGATCGCGATCTCGCGCGCCGCGTCGCCGGCGAGCTGCGGCGCTGGGGAATCGAGATCGACGATTCGGCGGGAACGCCGCTCAACCGGACGCCGCCGGGGGTCTTCCTGCGCCTCGTGCTCGACCTCGCGGCGAACGAGCTGGCGCCGGTGCCGCTGCTCGCGGCGCTGAAGCACCCGCTCGCCGGGGCCGGTTGGCCGACCGACGTCTTGCGCGATGCGACCCGCCGTCTCGAGCGCGAGATGCTGCGCGGACCGCGACCTGCGCCAGGCTTTGCCGGCCTGACGGCGACGCTCGCCGCGGCTTCGCCCGAAGCGGGCGAGCTGGTTCGACGTCTGAGGCAGGCGCTGACACCCTTGGTCGCGGCGTTTGCCGCGCCCGAGAGCGATCTGACGACGCTCGTAACCGCGCATGTCGCCGCTGCCGAGGCGCTGGCGAGCACGGATGCGGAGAGCGGCGCGGTGCGTCTGTGGCGTGAGGACGCCGGCGAGGCCGCGGCGCGCTTCCTCGCCGATCTGATCGCCGCCGCCGGTGATTTTCCGGTGCTGCGCGGCGCCGACTATCCCGCGCTGTTCGAGGCGCTGCTCGCCGGCCCCGTGGTGCGGCCGAGCTATGGCCGTCACCCGCGGCTCGCCATCTGGGGCCTCATGGAGGCGCGGCTGCAGCGCGCCGATCTCGTGATCCTCGGCGGTCTCAACGAGGGCACCTGGCCGGCCGATGCGGCCAGCGATCCCTGGCTGTCGCGGCCGATGCGGCGCGATTTCGGCCTGCCGCCGCCCGAGCGCCAGATCGGCGCCGCGGCGCATGATTTCGCGCAGGCGCTCGGCGCGCCCGATGTCGTGCTGACGCGGGCCACACGCGTCGAGGGGACGCCCACCGTGCCGTCGCGCTGGCTGCTGCGCCTCGACACTGTGCTGCGCGCGGCCGGGATCGCGCCGGAGACGCTGCGACCGCGGACGATCCTCGCCTGGCAGGCGGCGCTCGACCTGCCGGTGCGACGGCATGAGCTGCCGCCGCCGGCGCCGCGGCCGCGGGTCGCGCTGCGGCCGCGCCGGCTCTCGGTGACCGAGATCGAGACCTGGATGCGCGATCCCTACGCAATCTATGCCCGCCATGTCCTCAAGCTGCGGGCGCTCGATCCGCTCGATGCCGATCCCGGCGCCGCCGAGCGCGGCCAGCTCATCCACGATTCGCTCGATCGCTTCGTGCGCGACCATCCGGCGGCGCTGCCGGCAGATGCCGAGGCGCTTCTCGTCGCGATCGGCCGCGAGATCTTCGGGACCGCCTTGTCGCGGCCGGGCATCTGGGCCTTCTGGTGGCCCCGATTCGAGCGCATTGCGCGCTGGTTCGTGACGATCGAGGCGAAGCGTCGCCTCGGCATTGCCGCGAGCATGGCGGAACTGAAAGGGCGGCTGATGCTGGAGGGCCCAGCGGGTGAATTCGAGCTCGCCTGCCGCGCTGACCGGATTGACCGTCGGCGGGACGGCGAGCTCGTCATCATCGACTACAAGACCGGTGCCGTGCCGAAGCGCGGCGACGTCGCGCTCGGCTTCTCGCCGCAGTTGCCGCTCGAGGCGGCGATCGCCGAGGCCGGCGGCTTCCCCGGATTGCCGGCCGGCACCGTCGCGGAGCTGGCGCATTGGCGGCTGAGCGGCGGCGAGCTCGCCGGCGAGATCAAGCTGCTGGCCGACGATGCGGCCGGCGTCCGCATCTTCCTCGACGAGGCGATCGCCGGGCTGCGCGGTCTCATCGGCGCGTTCGATCGGCCCGAGACGCCCTATCGCGCCCGGCCACGGCCCGACCATGCACCGCGCTACAGCGACTACGCGCATCTCGCCCGCGTCAAGGAATGGTCGGTCGGGAGCAGCGAAGAATGAGCGGCGATCCCGCGGCGCTCGCGACCAGGCAGCAATTTCACGCGGCGGATGGGGGCGCATCGGTCTGGGTTGCGGCCTCGGCCGGTACCGGCAAGACCAAGGTGCTCACCGACCGCGTCCTCAACCTGCTGCTCGGCGGCAGCCCGCCGGGCCGCATCCTCTGCCTCACTTTTACGAAGGCGGCGGCAGCCGAGATGGCGAACCGCATTAACCAGCGCCTCGCGATGTGGACGATCGCCAGCGATGGCGCCCTCGATCAGGAGATCGCGGCGCTGACGGGCGGGCTGCCCGACCCGGCCTTGCGCGAGCAGGCGCGGCGCCTCTTCGCCTGCGTCCTCGATACGCCGGGCGGGATGAAGATCCTGACGATCCATGCCTTCTGTCAGTCGCTGCTGCGGCGCTTTCCGATCGAAGCGGCGATCGCGCCGCATTTCGAGGTGATGGACGAGCGCAGCGCCGGCGAGATTCTCGCCGAGGCGCGCGAGGCGGTTCTGGTGCGAGCCCGGAACGGTGACGATCCCGAGCTCGCGACGGCGCTTGCCGAGGTGACGCGCTATCTCGCCGAGGAGAGCTTCGCCGAGCTGCTCGGTGGGTTGACGCTGGAGCGCGCCCGGCTGCAGCGCCTTGCCGAGGAATCCGGCCACGACGGGCTGAGCGAGCGGCTGCACCAGCTGCTCGGCGTTGCCAAGGGCGCGACCGTCGCCTCGATCCTGGCGACTGCCTGCGACGAGCCGCCGGTCGATGCGACGGTGCTGCGCGAGGCGGTTGCGGTGCTGCTGGCGAGCGATGCGCCGAGCGACCGCAAGCGCGGCCAGCGCCTGGCGAATTGGATCGAGAACCAGACCGGACGGGTGGAGAATTTCGCCGACTACGCCGCCGCCTTCATCACCGGCGAGGGTACGATCGCCAAGGTCCTCGCGACCAAGGCCATCGCGACCAGGCACCCGGAGATCGCCGCGGCGCTGCTCGCCGAGGCGCAGCGCGTCGAACGTGTCCTCGCCGAGCGTGGCGCCTGTGCGCTGTTGCACGCCACGGCCGCAATGATGCGCCTGGCGGGCACCCTGCTCGAGGAGTACGAGCGCCACAAGGCGCTTCACGCCCAGCTCGACTACGATGACCTCATCCTCAAGACCTGCGCCTTGCTCGAGCGGCCGGGCGTCGCCGCCTGGGTGCTCTTCAAGCTCGACGGCGGCATCGACCATATCCTGGTCGACGAGGCGCAGGATACCAACCCGGAGCAATGGCAGGTCGTCCGCGCTCTCGCCGAGGAGTTCTTCACCGGCGAGGGGGCGCGCGCGATCCGCCGCACCGTCTTCGCGGTCGGCGACGCCAAGCAGTCGATCTACAGCTTCCAGCGCGCCGACCCGCGCGAATTCCTCAAGATGCGCGAGCATTTCCGTGGCCGCGCCGAGGCGTCGAGCCAGCCGGGCGACTGGCGCTGGCGCGACATCGCGCTCGGCGTCTCGTTCCGCTCGACCGAGGCGGTGCTGACGGCGGTCGACGCCGTTTTCGCGCAGCCCGAGGCACATGGCGGCGTCGCGCTCGACGGCGCCGCGATCCGCCACGTCGCGGCGCGACATGGCCATGCCGGCCTCGTCGAGCTGTGGCCGTCGGTCGAACCCGATCCTGCCGAGACGCCGGCGCCGTGGGAGGCGCCAGTGACACAGCGCCATCGCCGCGAGCCCTTCGTCCGCCTCGCCGAGGCGATCGCAGCGCAGATCCGCGACTGGCTCGACAGCGGCGAGATGCTGCCGTCACGCGACCGGCCGGTTCGCGCCGGTGACGTCATGGTGCTGGTGCGGCGGCGCGGCCCCTTCGTCGCGGCGCTGGTGCGTGCCCTCAAGCAGCGCGACGTCGCGGTCGCCGGCAGCGACCGCATGGTGCTGACGGATCAGCTCGCGGTCGAGGACCTCGTCGCGCTAGGCCAGTTCCTGCTGCTGCCCGAGGACGATCTCACCCTCGCCGCAGTGCTCAAAAGTCCGCTTTACGGAATCGACGAGGAGACGCTGTTCGACGTCGCGCATGACCGAGGCCGACGCAGCCTATGGGACGCGCTACGGGACAAGGCATCCGGTCATCCGGTCTTGACCCGCGTCGCCGAGGAGCTCGGCGCCCTCCTCGCGCGCGCCGATTTTGTCGCGCCCTACGAGCTCTTCGCCGACGTGCTGGCCTCGCGAGGCGGTCGCCGCGAGATGCTTTCCCGGCTCGGCCCCGACGCCGCCGATCCGCTCGACGAGTTCCTCACCCTGGCGCTCGCCTACGAGCGCGCGCATATCCCGTCGTTGCAGGGATTCCTCTACTGGCTGACCAGCGGCGAGGCGGAGGTCAAGCGCGACCTCGACCAGCGCGGCCGCGACGAGGTCCGCATCATGACGGTGCATGGCGCCAAGGGGCTGCAGGCGCCGATCGTCTTCCTGCCGGACACGCTGCAGGCGCCGACCCAGTCGCCGCGCATCCTATGGACCGCGGACGGGTTGCCGCTGTGGAAGCCGCGCAGCGACCTCGACGCGCCGGCGGCGCAGGCGGCTCGCCAAATCGCGCTCGCGAAGCGCGACGAGGAGTATCGCCGACTGCTCTACGTCGCGCTGACGCGTGCCGAGGACCGTCTCTACGTCTGCGGCTGGCAGAACCGCCGCAGCGCCACGCCCGGCTGCTGGTACAACCTCGTCGGCGCCGGCCTCGCGGCCGCCGCTGAGGATTTCGCCTTCGACAATACCGCGCTGCTCGGAGCGGACGGCTGGGCCGGGCCGGGCTTCCGCATTGCCGGGGAGCAGACCGTAAAGCCACGCTCCGACGCCTATGGGACGGTCGTGACGCCGCCGGCGGTGGAGCTGCCGTCCTGGGCGCGGGCGGCGCCGCCCGCCGAGCCGTCGCCGCCAAGGCCGCTGGTGCCGTCACGACCCGAGCTGGCCGAGCCCGGCTCGCGCTCGCCGCTCAGCGCCAGCGGCGGCAATGCGATCGGCTTTCAGCGCGGTCTCCTCGTCCACCGCCTCCTGCAGATCCTGCCCGACCTCCCTGCCGCCGAGCGGCGCGCGGCGGCGGCACGATTCCTGGCGCGGCCGGTACACGGTCTCGATCCGGCCGCGCAGGACGAGACGGCCGCCGAGACGATCGCTATCCTCGAGCAACCGGAATTCGCCGCGCTGTTCGGGCCGAACAGCCAAGCCGAAGTGCCGATCGTCGGGCTGATCGGCGACTATGCGCTGTCCGGCCAGATCGATCGGCTGGTGGTCTCGGAGGACGAGGTCCTGATCGTCGATTACAAGACGCTGCGCCCGCCGCCGGTCGACGAGGCTGCTGTCCCGCCCGCATACCTGCGCCAGCTCGCCGCCTATCGCACCGCCGTCGCGCGGATCTATCCCGGCCGCGACATCCGCTGCGCCTTGCTGTGGACCGACGGTCCATCGCTGATGGCGGTGAGTCCGGCACTGCTCGCGCGATCGGCGCCGAACGACGACGCAACACCGGCGTAATCGGCTGCACACCAAGATCCTTTCGAGATCGAAATGGTTTCCACCAGCCCGGCTCCTTGACGCCGCTTCGATCCGTCACCTAATCTTCTGCCCGTTCCCGGTCGCCGCCAAGGCGGCAACCCTGCGACACCCCATCTGGGAGAATTCGATGAAGCCGACGAAGGTGACCGACACGTCCTTCGATTTCGACGTCCTGCGTGCGCCAGGCCCCGTCCTGGTCGATTTCTGGGCCGAATGGTGCGGCCCGTGCAAGATGATCGGCCCGCTGCTCGATGAGCTGGCGGTCGAGATGGAGGGCAAGGTCACGATTGCCAAGGTGAACGTCGACGAGAACCCGCAGACCCCCTCGAAATACGGCGTGCGCGGCATCCCGACGCTGATCCTCTTCAAGAACGGCCAGGTCGCCGGCACGAAGATCGGCGCGCTGTCGAAGAGCAAGCTCAACGACTGGGTCGAATCGGTGATCTGACGCCAATCGTTCGCATGACGGAAAGCCCCGCTCCGGCGGGGCTTTTTTTTATTATGCCTCGGCCGCTTCGGCCTTCGCCTCGCCGTCGGCACGGTCGATCGCCGACCAGCCGAAGCGCAGCAGCGGCTCGGCTGCGGCGGCGAAATCGGCGACGATGCCGACCAGGCCGGCGCGGCGCAGCGATGCCGCCGTGAGCGGGCGCCGGACGATGAAGGAGCGCAGCTTGAGCGTCTCGGCGAGCGGCGATCCGGCAGCGCTCTCGAAGCCGCGCGGCAGGCGGGTCATTGCATCCTCGGCCGAGAGCGGCAGCCCCGCCGCGTCGAGATGCTGCTCGAGCGTGCGCCAGCGTTTCGGGGCCGCAACGATCGCGCGACGCAAGGCAGCGAGCTGCGGCGGCTCCGGACGGTAGAAGCCGGCGGCAGCGAAGGAGCCCTCCGGCGCGACATGGATATAGAGGATGCCGGCGGAATTCTTGCCGCCGTCGCGGCTCAGCGCGGCGCCGCAATGCGTCTTGTAAGGGTGCTTCTCCTTGGTGAAGCGCACGTCGCGGTGAATGCGGAAGACCGAGCGTTTCGCATCGCCCGTCAGCCCGATCCCGCGCTGTGCCAGTTCCGCCGCCAGGGTGGTCACCAGCGCCGCCATCGGCCCGCGAACGTCGCGCTCGTACAGCGGCTTGTTCTCGAGGAACCACTCGCGATTCTGATGGAAGCCGAGCGCCT
>JAQGID010000115.1 GCA_028291405.1 Rhodospirillales bacterium
CCGGGCGACAACATCACGATGGAAGTCGAGCTGATCGCGCCGATCGCGATGGACGAGGGCCTGCGCTTCGCGATCCGCGAGGGCGGCCGCACCGTCGGCGCCGGCGTCGTCGCCAAGATCATCAAGTAGGACGGGAACGGCAGGATTACGCGAGCGATCAGGGTTGGTGCGGCGGCTGATCGCTCGCGTAAATGGGTTTGCGATGCAAACCAGTAGGAGTGTAGCTCAACTGGTAGAGCACCGGTCTCCAAAACCGGGGGTTGGGGGTTCGATCCCCTCCACTCCTGCCACTACCCGGCCGGGTTTTCTGGACGGCGCGACACAAGGTCTGGTATTCGGCATCTGCCGAACCATATAGAGTGGTTTCCGAAGTGAGCATGGCCAAGACGAATCCGATTGAGTTCTTCCGCCAGGTTCGCCAGGAAGTGTCGCGCGTTACCTGGCCGACGCGGAAAGAGACCATGGTGACGACGGCGATGGTCTTCGTCATGGTGATCGTCGCGGCGGTGTTTTTCTTCTTGGTCGACGAGATCTTTTCGCAGATCGTCCGCCTGATTCTTGGAACCTGACCGATGGCGATGCGCTGGTACGTCATTCACGTCTATTCGGGCTTCGAGAAGAAGGTCGCGCAGTCGATTCGCGAGCAGGCCGAGCAGAAGGGGCTGGTCGACCATTTCGGCGAGATCCTGGTGCCGACCGAAGAGGTCATCGAGGTCAAGCGCGGCGCCAAGGTCAATTCCGAGCGGAAGTTCTTCCCCGGCTACGTCCTGATCAAGATGGATCTCAGCGACGAGACCTGGCATCTCGTGAAGAACACGGCGAAGGTGACCGGGTTCCTCGGCGGCCGCGGCCGGCCGTCGCCGATCAGCGAGGCCGAGGCATCGCGCATCATGCGCCAGGTCCAGGAGGGAATCGAGCGGCCGAAGCCGTCGGTGACCTTCGAGATCGGCGAGCAGGTCCGGGTCTGCGACGGCCCGTTCACCTCGTTCAACGGCTTCGTCGAGGACGTCGACGAGGAGAAGTCCCGGCTCAAGGTGGCGGTCTCGATCTTCGGCCGCGCGACGCCGGTCGAGCTCGAGTACAGCCAGGTTGAGAAGGTCTAGGTTCAGGTTTTATCCGCGGGAGGGCTCGCCAAGCCCGTCTGTACCGCGCAACCCCCGAAAGGAAGGGCGAATAGGTCATGGCAAAGAAGATCGTCGGTTACATCAAGCTGCAGGTACCGGCCGGAAAGGCGAATCCGTCGCCGCCGATCGGTCCGGCCCTCGGCCAGCGCGGCCTCAACATCATGGAGTTCTGCAAGGCGTTCAACGCCGCGACGCAGAACCTCGAGCCGGGCATGCCGATCCCGGTGGTGATTACCGCCTACGGCGATCGCTCGTTCACCTTCGTGACCAAGACGCCGCCGAACACCTACTTTCTCAAGAAGGCGGCGGGCATCACCAAGGGGATCACGACGCCGGGCAAGGGCACCGTCGGCTCCGTCACGATGGCGCAGATCCGCGAGATCGCCGAGAAGAAGATGGTCGACCTCAACGCCAAGGATATGGACGGTGCGTGTCGGATGTTGATCGGGTCCGCCCGGTCGATGGGCCTCGAGGTGGTGGAGTAAGCCATGGCAATCGGCAAGCGACTGAAGAAGGCCTATGAAGGCATCGACCCGACGACGCTCTACGACATCGCGGTGGCTGTGAAGCTCGTCAAGGAGCGCGCCAAGACGAAGTTCGACGAGACCGTCGAGATCGCGATGAACCTCAGCGTCGACCCGCGCAAGGCCGATCAGAATCTGCGCGGCACGGTGATGCTGCCGAACGGCACCGGCAAGGTGCTGCGGGTCGCGGTCTTCGCGCGCGGCGACCGTGCCAAGGAGGCCGAGGCGGCCGGTGCGGACATCGTCGGCGCCGAGGATCTCGCCGAGAAGATCCAGGCGGGCGAGCTCAATTTCGACCGCTGCATCGCGACGCCCGACATGATGGCGATCGTCGGCCGGCTCGGTAAGGTCCTTGGGCCCCGCGGCCTGATGCCGAACCCGAAGCTCGGCACGGTCACGGCGAACGTCGCCGAGGCGGTCCGCGCCGCCAAGGGCGGCCAGGTGGAGTTTCGCGCCGAGAAGGCCGGGATCGTCCATGCCGGCATCGGCAAGGTCAGCTTCACCGAGGACGCGCTCGTCGAGAACGTGCGCGCCTTCGTCGGGGCGATCAACCGTGCCAAGCCGACCGGCGTCAAGGGCACCTATATCAAGAAGGTCAGCCTGTCGTCGACGATGGGCCCGGGCCTCAAGCTGGAGATTTCGAGCATCGCCGTCTAGCGGCGAGGCTCAAACGGAGTACCGCCTCGCGCCGTCAGGCGCGGTGCGGCGCAAGGGGACGGACCGAGCCGCGAGGCGAGTTCCGTTCCAGCCCTGTCCGAGACTGTAGGTGCCGCGCGGGTCCGTCCCGCCGGCCTAATGCCTCTCTCGAGGCGCCTGCATGAGACAGTCGTCGTCGGCCGAAAGGTCGGCGCTTCTGGGACAGGCGAACCGGGTTCCGCGGTGTTCGCGGGACCCTCGTGCAACGGGTCGTCGGCGTCGCGCTCACATCGAGCAAGGCGTTGCGGCTCAAGGTCGGAGACGAGCAGTGGACCGCTCAAATAAAGAAAAGTTGGTCGCCGCTCTCAATGCGTCGCTGTCCGACACCGTATGCTTCGTCATCACCCATCAGCGCGGCATGACCGTCGCCGAGGTGACGCAGTTGCGGGGTCAGATGCGTGCCGCAGGCGCCAGCTTCAAGGTTACGAAGAACCGGCTCGCCCGTCTCGCCCTGAAAGGCACGAAGTTCGAGCAACTTTCGGCGTTGTTCACCGGCCCGACGGCAATTGCCTATTCGCGGGATCCGGTGGCGGCAGCGAAGGTCGCCGTCGAGTTCGCCGGTAAGAACGACAAGCTGGCCATCGTCGGGGGAGCCCTCGGCGACCAGCAACTCGACGCCGCGGGGATCAAGTCCCTCGCGACGATGCCATCGCTCGACGAACTTCGTGGCAAGCTGATCGGCCTGGTGCAGGCCCCGGCGACAAAGATCGCTGGTGTCCTACAGGCCCCGGCCGCACAGCTGGCAAGGGTGCTGAGCGCCCATGCCGCAGCCGATCAACAGGGCGAGGCGGCATGAGCCGTCGTGTCGAAATCCTTATATCCCCAGGAGTGAATAATGGCTGATCTTGCGAAACTAGTTGATGATCTCTCGGCGCTGACGGTGATCGAGGCCGCCAATCTGTCGAAGATGCTGGAAGAGAAGTGGGGCGTTTCGGCCGCCGCGCCGGTCGCTGCCGCAGCCGCCGCTCCGGTGGCCGCTGCCGCAGCCGTCGAGAAGACCGAGTTCGACGTCATTCTCGCCACCGTCGGCGAGAAGAAGATCAACGTCATCAAGGAGGTCCGCGCCATCACCGGGCTCGGCCTCAAGGAAGCCAAGGACCTTGTCGAGGCCGCTCCGAAGGCGGTCAAGGAAGGCGTCAACAAGGATGAGGCGGCGAAGATCAAGAAGCAGCTTGAAGAGGCAGGTGCGACTGTCGAGCTCAAGTAGTAAAACCGCGGCGAGCGGGAGCCGGCGCGAAACGCGCCTGGCTCCCGCTCCTGCTCGGACGCCGGGGCGCGAAGCACTCGCGCACGCCGGCGTTCGGCGTTTGTCGCGCATTCTCGCGACGAACGCCGCGGAATCGAATTGGTTTGGTCATTTTACGTTGTACAGCGCCGAATTCGCTCACCCCGAATTCATGAAACGGGCGCGTTCGGTCACAGACGAGGGTTATCCATGACGAAATCGTTCACGGGTCGCAAGCGCATCCGCAAGAGCTTCGGGCGGATCCCCGAGGTTGCGCCGATGCCGAACCTGATCGAGGTCCAAAAGAGTTCCTACGACCATTTCCTGCAGATGGCGGTGCCGCCGGAGCAGCGGACGGCGGTCGGCCTGCAGGAGGTCTTCAAGTCGGTCTTCCCGATCCGCGACTTCTCCGAGCGGGCGCAGCTCGAGTTCGTGCGCTACGAGCTCGAGCAGCCGAAATATGACGTCGAGGAGTGCCAGCAGCGCGGCATCACCTTCGCGGCGCCGCTCAAGGTGACGCTGCGCCTCGTCGTCTGGGACGTCGACGAGGACACCGGCTCGCGCTCGATCCGCGATATCAAGGAGCAGGACGTCTACATGGGCGACATGCCCCTGATGACGAAGAACGGCACCTTCATCATCAACGGCACCGAGCGCGTCATCGTCTCACAGATGCACCGCAGCCCGGGCGTCTTCTTCGATCACGACAAGGGCAAGACGCATTCGTCGGGCAAGTATCTCTTCGCCGCCCGCGTCATTCCCTATCGCGGCTCGTGGCTCGACTTCGAGTTCGACGCCAAGGACCACGTCTACGTCCGCATCGACCGCCGCCGCAAGCTGCCGGCGACGACGCTGCTGCTTGCCCTCGACAGCGAGGCGACCGAGCAGCTGCGCGCCGAGCGTGCCGCCGAGAGCAAGACGCTGCTGCCCTTCGAAGCGCAAGGCATGACCAAGGAGGAGATCCTCCGCAATTTCTACGAGACGACGCATTATCGCCACGGCAAGAAGGGCTGGATGGCGGAGTTCGATCCGAACCGCTTCCGCGGCGTCAAGCTGGTCAACGATCTGATCGACGCCAAGACCGGCGCCGTCAAGCTCGAGGCCGGCACCAAGATCACGCCGCGCCAGGCGCGCAAGCTGGCCGAGGACGGGCTGAAGGAGATCCTCGTCGCGCATGACGAGCTGATCGGCCATTTCCTCGCCTCGGACATCATCAACGAGACGACGGGCGAGGTCTATTTCGAGGCCGGCGACGAAGTCACCGAGGCGATGCTGCAGCAGCTTGACCAGGCGGCGATCACCGATCTGCCGTTGCTGGCGATCGATCACGTCTCGGTCGGACCCTATGTCCGCAACACCTTGGCGCTCGACAAGAACGCGACGCGCGAGGATGCGCTGATCGACATCTACCGGGTCATGCGCCCGGGCGAGCCGCCGACGCTGGAGACGGCCGAGACGCTGTTCCGCAGCCTGTTCTTCGACAACGAGCGCTATGACCTTTCGGCGGTCGGCCGCGTCAAGATGAACTCGCGGCTGAATCAGCAGACCGAGGACACGATCCGCACCCTGCGCAAGCAGGACATCCTGGCGATCATGCAGGTCCTGGTCGCGCTCAAGGACGGCCGCGGCGAAATCGACGACATCGACCATCTCGGCAACCGCCGCGTCCGCTCGGTCGGCGAGCTGATGGAGAACCAGTACCGCGTCGGCCTGCTGCGCATGGAGCGGGCGATCCGCGAGCGCATGAGCTCGGTCGAGATCGACACCGTCATGCCGCACGATCTGATCAACGCCAAGCCGGCGGCGGCGGCGGTACGCGAGTTCTTCGGTTCCTCGCAGCTCTCGCAGTTCATGGACCAGACCAACCCGCTGTCGGAGATCACCCACAAGCGCCGTCTTTCGGCACTTGGCCCGGGCGGTCTGACGCGCGAGCGCGCCGGCTTCGAGGTGCGCGACGTGCATCCGACGCATTACGGCCGCATCTGCCCGATCGAGACGCCGGAAGGCCCGAACATCGGCCTGATCAACAGCCTGGCGACCTTCGCGCGGGTCAACCAGTACGGCTTCATCGAGAGCCCCTATCGCCGTGTCGTCGAAGGCAAGGTGACCGACGAGGTCGTCTATCTCTCGGCGATGGAGGAGGGCCGTTACGCGATCGGCCAGGCGAATACCGAGACCGACGCGAAGGGCATGGTCGTCGCCGATCTGACGAACTGCCGCAAGGCCGGCGATTTCGTCATGGCGCGGCCGCAGGACATCGATTTCATCGACGTCTCGCCGAAGCAGCTCGTCTCGGTCGCCGCGGCGCTCATCCCGTTCCTCGAGAACGACGATGCGAACCGCGCCCTGATGGGCTCGAACATGCAGCGTCAGGCGGTGCCGCTGATCCGCGCCGAGGCGCCGCTTGTCGGCACCGGCATGGAGGAGACGGTTGCCCGCGATTCCGGCGTCACCATCATCGCCCGCCGCTCCGGCACGGTCGATCAGGTCGATGCGACCCGCATCGTCATCCGCGCAACCGAGGAGCAATCCGCGGCAGCCTCGGGCGTCGACATCTACAACCTCTTGAAATTCCAGCGGTCGAACCAAAATACCTGCATCACGCAGCGGCCGCTGGTGAAGGTCGGCGACGTTGTCCGTGCCGGCGACATCATCGGCGACGGGCCCTCGACCCAGCTCGGCGAGCTGGCGCTCGGGCGCAATGTGCTCGTCGCCTTCATGCCCTGGAACGGTTACAACTTCGAGGACTCCATCCTCATCTCCGAGCGTATCGTCTCCGATGACGTCTTCACCTCGATCCACATCGAGGAGTTCGAGGTCATGGCGCGCGACACCAAGCTCGGGCAGGAGGAGATCACCCGCGACATCCCGAACGTCGGCGAGGAGGCTCTCAAGAACCTCGACGAGGCGGGCATCGTCTACATCGGGGCCGAGGTCAAGCCGGGCGACATCCTCGTCGGCAAGGTGACGCCGAAGGGCGAATCGCCGATGACGCCGGAAGAGAAGCTGCTCCGTGCGATCTTCGGCGAGAAGGCGTCCGACGTGCGCGACACCTCGCTACGCCTGCCGCCTGGCGTCGCCGGCACGATCGTCGAGGTCCGCGTCTTCTCGCGGCGCGGCGTCGACAAGGACGAGCGCGCTCTCGCCATCGAGCGCGCCGAGATCGAGCGGCTCGCCAAGGATCGCGACGACGAGCGCGCCATCCTCGAGCGCAGCTTCGCCTCGCGCCTCAAGGAGCTGCTGATCGGCGAGGACGTCGCCAGCGGTCCCAAGGGGATGAAGTCGGGCGCCAAGGTGACCGAGGCGCTGCTGGCCGAGTACACGCCCGGCCAGTGGCGCTCGATCGCGCTGCGCAACGACGCGCGGATGGCGGACATCGAGGCGCTCAAGAAGCAGATGGACGATGCCGTCGGCGCGCTTACGGCTCGTTTCGAGAGCAAGGTCGAGAAGCTGCAGCGCGGCGACGAGCTGCCGCCCGGCGTCATGAAGATGGTCAAGGTGTTCGTCGCGGTGAAGCGCAAGCTGCAGCCGGGCGACAAGATGGCCGGACGGCATGGCAACAAGGGCGTCATCTCGAAGATCATGCCGATGGAGGACATGCCGTACCTTGCCGACGGCACCAACGTCGACATCGTGCTGAACCCGCTGGGCGTGCCGTCGCGCATGAACGTCGGGCAGATCCTCGAGACGCATCTTGGCTGGGCTTCTGCCGGTCTCGGCAAGCAGGTCGGCGAGATGATGGCGCAGATCGCGCGCAAGTCGTCGAAGCCGGCCGATTTGACCAAGCTGCTCAACTCGATCTACGACGATCCGGCGGATCGCGAGGAGATCAAGCAGCTCGACGAGGCCGGGATCAGCGAGCTCGCCGGCAACCTCGTCCACGGCGTGCCGATGGCGAGCCCGGTGTTCGACGGCGCACGCGAGGAGGACATCGTCGGCATGCTGACCAAGGCCGGCCTCGACAGCTCCGGCCAGGTGACGCTGACCGACGGGCGAACCGGCGAGGCCTTCGACCGCAAGGTCACGGTCGGCTACATCTACATGCTGAAGCTGCACCATCTTGTCGACGACAAGATCCACGCGCGGTCGATCGGTCCCTATAGCCTCGTCACCCAGCAGCCGCTGGGCGGCAAGGCGCAGTTTGGCGGACAGCGGTTCGGCGAGATGGAGGTCTGGGCGCTCGAGGCTTACGGCGCCGCCTACACGCTGCAGGAGATGCTGACGGTGAAGTCCGACGACGTGTCGGGCCGCACCAAGGTCTACGAGGCGATCGTGCGCGGCGACGACAATTTCGAGGCGGGCATCCCGGAATCCTTCAACGTGCTGGTGAAGGAATTGCGGTCGCTGGGCCTCAACGTCGAGCTCGAGCAGCGCAGCTATTGATGAGAGACGGCCGGCGGGGTTGACCCCGCCGGCATTTCCCGCCGGGCGGGTATCAAGCCCCCGGATGGGTCAGAGAGTTACCGAGAGAGGTCGTTCATGAACGAGTTGATGAACATATTCGGTCAGGTCAGCGGGCCGCAAAGCTTCGACCAGATCCGCATCTCGATCGCCAGCCCCGAGCGCATCCGCTCGTGGTCTTACGGCGAGATCAAGAAGCCCGAGACCATCAACTACCGGACTTTCAAGCCGGAGCGCGACGGGTTGTTCTGCGCCCGCATCTTCGGGCCGATCAAGGACTACGAGTGCCTGTGCGGCAAGTACAAGCGGATGAAGTACCGCGGAATCATCTGCGAAAAGTGCGGCGTCGAGGTGACGCTGTCGAAGGTGCGGCGTGACCGCATGGGCCATATCGAGCTGGCGTCGCCCGTGGCGCATATCTGGTTCCTCAAGTCGCTGCCGAGCCGCATCGGCCTGCTGCTCGACATGACGCTGAAGGATCTCGAGCGCGTCCTTTACTTCGAGAACTACGTCGTCATCGAGCCCGGCCTGACGCCGCTCAAGATGCATCAGCTCCTCGGTGAGGAAGAGTACCTCAACGCCCAGGACGAGTACGGCGAGGACCAGTTCACCGCGGCAATCGGCGCAGAGGCGCTGCAGAAGATGCTGTCGGCGATCGAGCTCGAGGACGAGCGCGAGAAGATCCGCCAGGATCTCCGCGACACGAACTCCGAGGCCAAGCGCAAGAAGCTCGTCAAGCGGCTGAAGCTGATCGAGGCGTTCATCGATTCGAAGAGCCGGCCGGAGTGGATGATCCTCGAGGTCGTTCCGGTCATCCCGCCCGAGCTGCGCCCGCTGGTGCCGCTCGACGGCGGCCGCTTCGCCACGTCGGACCTCAACGACCTCTATCGCCGCGTCATCAACCGCAACAACCGGTTGAAGCGACTGATCGAGCTGCGCGCGCCGGACATCATCGTCCGCAACGAGAAGCGCATGCTGCAGGAGGCGGTCGACGCCCTCTTCGACAACGGCCGCCGCGGCCGCATCATCACCGGCGCCAACAAGCGGCCGCTGAAGTCGCTGTCCGACATGCTGAAGGGCAAGCAGGGCCGCTTCCGGCAGAACCTGCTCGGCAAGCGCGTCGACTACTCGGGCCGTTCGGTCATCGTCGTCGGGCCGGAGCTCAAGCTCCACCAGTGCGGCTTGCCGAAGAAGATGGCGCTTGAGCTGTTCAAGCCGTTCATCTACTCCAAGCTGGAGCTCTACGGCCTCGCCTCGACGATCAAGGCCGCCAAGCGCATGGTCGAGAAGGAGCGTCCCGAGGTCTGGGACATCCTGGACGAGGTGATCCGCGAACATCCGGTGCTGCTGAACCGCGCTCCGACGCTGCATCGCCTCGGCATCCAGGCTTTCGAGCCGACCCTGATCGAAGGCAAGGCGATCCAGCTGCACCCGCTGGTCTGCACGGCCTTCAACGCCGATTTCGACGGCGATCAGATGGCGGTCCACGTGCCGCTGTCGCTCGAGGCGCAACTCGAGGCGCGCGTTCTCATGATGTCGACGAACAACATCCTGTCGCCGGCGAACGGCAAGCCGATCATCGTGCCGTCGCAGGACATCGTGCTGGGCCTCTACTACATCACGATGGAGCGCGAGGGCGAGAAGGGCGAGGGCATGTCCTTCGGCACGCTCGGCGAGATCGAGCAGGCGCTCGATGCCGGCGCAGTGTCGCTGCATGCCCGCATCAAGGCGCGTTGCACCTTGATGGACAAGGAAGGCAACATGGTCGTGCAGCGTCTCCAGACGACGCCCGGCCGCATGCTGCTGTCCGAGATCCTGCCGCGCCATCGCAACGTCGGCTTCGACCTGCTGAACCGTCTCCTCACCAAGAAGGAGATCAGCAATGTCATCGACCAAGTCTACCGCCACTGCGGCCAGAAAGAGACGGTCATCTTCTGCGACCGTCTGATGGCGCTCGGCTTCCAGCACGCCTGCAAGGCGGGCATCTCCTTCGGCAAGGATGACCTCATCATCCCGCCGAAGAAGGCCGAGCTGGTCGGCGACGCGCAGACCAAGGTCAAGGAATACGAGCAGCAGTACCTCGACGGCCTGATCACCCAGGGCGAGAAGTACAACAAGGTCGTCGACGTCTGGTCGAGCTGCACCGAGAAGGTCGCCGAGGAGATGATGAAGGTGATCCGCACGCCGACTCCCGGCGAGCCGATCAACGCCGTCTGGATGATGTCCGACTCCGGCGCCCGCGGCTCGGCGGCGCAGATCAAGCAGCTCGCCGGCATGCGCGGCCTTATGGCCAAGCCGTCGGGCGAGATCATCGAGACGCCGATCATCTCGAACTTCAAGGAAGGGCTCACCGTTCTCGAGTACTTCAACTCGACGCACGGCGCCCGCAAGGGTCTCGCCGACACCGCGCTCAAGACCGCGAACTCGGGCTATCTGACGCGCCGTCTCGTGGACGTCGCGCAGGACGCGATCATCACCGAGGTGGATTGCGGCACGACCCGCGGCCTCACCATGCGCGCCGTCGTCGACGGCGGCGAGGTCATCGCGCCGCTGTCCGACCGGATTCTCGGGCGGCATGCCTCGATCGACATCCTCGATCCGCTCTCGGGCGCGGTCGTGGTCGAGGCCGGCTCCCTGATCGACGAAGAGACGGTCGACCTCGTCGAGCGTGCCGGCGTCGACAGCGTCGGCATCCGCTCGGTGCTGACCTGCGAGTCGCGGGTCGGCGTCTGCGGCAAGTGCTATGGCCGCGATCTGGCGCGCGGCACGGTCGTCAACATCGGCGAGGCGGTCGGCGTCATCGCCGCCCAGTCGATCGGCGAGCCGGGCACCCAGCTCACCATGCGTACCTTCCACATCGGCGGCGCCGTCCAGCGCGGCGCCGAGGTCTCGTCGGTCGAGGCGTCGTTCGATGCCAAGGTCCGCATCAAGAACCGCAACGTCGTCATCAACTCGTCCGGCGTGCCGGTCGTGATGGGACGGAATTGCGAGATGGTGCTGCTCGACGAGGCCGGCCGCGAGAAGGCGCGGCATCGCGTGCCGTACGGCGCCAAGCTCCTCGCCGACGAGGGGGCGAGCGTCGCCAAGGGTGCCAAGCTGGCCGAGTGGGACCCCTACACCATCCCGATCATCACCGAAACGGATGGTCTCGCCCACTACATCGATCTCGTCGAGGGGCTCTCGATGCGCGAGGTCGTCGACGAGGCGACCGGCATCTCCTCGAAGGTCGTCATCGACTGGAAGCAGCAACCGCGCGGCAACGATCTCAAGCCGCGCATCACCCTGCGCGATCCGAAGGGTGAGGTGCTGACGCTCGCGAACGGGCTGGAGGCGCGCTACTTCATGTCGGTCGACGCCATTCTCTCGGTCGAGAACGGCGCCGAGGTCAAGGCCGGCGACGTGCTCGCGCGCATCCCGCGCGAATCGTCGAAGACCCGCGACATCACCGGCGGTCTGCCGCGCGTCGCCGAGCTGTTCGAGGCGCGCAAGCCGAAGGATTTCGCGATCATCAGCGAGATCGACGGCCGCGTCGAGTTCGGCAAGGACTACAAGACCAAGCGGCGCATCCTGGTGGTGCCGTCCGAGGAGGGCAAGGAGCCGGTCGAGTACCTGATCCCCAAGGGCAAGCACATCAGCGTCCAGGAAGGCGACTACGTCCAACGCGGCGATCTGCTGATGGACGGCAATCCGGTGCCGCACGACATCCTGCATGTCCTCGGCGTCGAGGCGCTCGCCTCTTATCTCGTCAACGAGATCCAGGAGGTCTATCGGCTCCAGGGCGTCAAGATCAACGACAAGCACATCGAGGTGATCGTTCGCCAGATGCTGCAGAAGGTCGAGATCGACGACGCCGGCGAGACGACGTTCCTCAATGGCGAGCAGATCGACCGCAGCGAGTTCGAGGCGGTCAACCGCAAGGCCGATGCCGAGGGGCTGCGCGTCGCGACGGCACGTCCCGTGCTGCAGGGCATCACCAAGGCCAGCCTGCAGACCGGCTCGTTCATCTCGGCGGCGTCCTTCCAGGAGACCACGCGAGTCCTGACCGAGGCAGCCGTCTCCGGCCGCATCGACCAGCTCAACGGCCTGAAGGAGAACGTCATCGTCGGTCGCCTCATCCCGGCCGGGACAGGCAGCGTCATGGCCCGCTGGCGCGAGATCGCCGCGAGCCGCGACAAGGACATGGCCGCCGTCGCGGGCGACCAGGTCCCTGAGGTCGAGGTCGCCAAGAAGAGCGCGTAACGCAGTAGTTCGAACGCCCACCTTTCACGTCATAGCCGGGCTTGTCCCGGCCATCCACGCCGGTCCGCTGCTCAGCTGGAACCCGTGGATGCCCGGGACAAGCCCGGGCATGACGAGGGAGGGGAGTGGAGTCCTGGTAGAAAAGTGACGGTTTTGGGCGGGTTTCCGCAAGCCGAAACTACGTAGAATCCGCCGACGGAACCATCCGCAACCAGCGCAGTAAGCG